>CAZMQX010000001.1:0-95662 GCA_964568745.1 uncultured Candidatus Saccharibacteria bacterium
TTAAGTGACATTTTCGCTGGATAATTTACGGGACATTTTCGCTGAACATTTACACGTTTTTTTTTTTTGATTTTTTGCCATATTTTTTGGATATTTTTTTGCAGGTTTTCCACAAGCATACTATGACATGATATAATTTTAATAATGGCTAAATTCAAATTAGTGTCAAAATACCAGCCGACAGGCGATCAACCGGCCGCGATCAAACAGCTCGTGGACGGGATAGATCGTGGTGTCCACGAACAAACTTTGCTTGGCGTAACGGGATCCGGCAAGACTTTTACGATGGCAAATATCATTGAGCACGTCCAGAGGCCAACTTTGGTTCTGGCACACAATAAAACTTTGGCGGCACAGCTATACTCGGAGTTTCGTGAATTCTTTCCTGAGAATGAAGTGCACTATTTTGTGTCATATTTTGATTATTACCAGCCAGAAGCCTACATAGCATCCACGGACACTTATATTGAAAAGGATTCAGCGATCAATGACGAGATCGACAGGCTACGACACGGGGCTACCGAGGCGCTATTAACGCGGCGCGATGTGATCGTGGTCGCGAGTGTCTCGTGTATTTATGGTATCGGCTCACCGGCGCATTATACCGAGATGTCGCTACCAATGTGGCGTACCCAATCTGGATGGTCGATTACCCAGCTTGAATTCATCCGCCGACTGGTCGAGATGCAATATCATCGGAATGATTTGTCGTTTGAGCGTGGGAATTTCCGAGTAATGGGCGACACGATCGACCTTTACCCGGCTAATGGCGAATACGCATATCGTTTTGAATTTGGGTTTGATACTTTGGAAGAAGTAAAAATCGTAGATCCGTTGACTTTTGAGGTACGGGAGAGGCCTGATCATGTACATATTTTTCCAAACACCCACTACGCCACGCCAATGGACCAGCTTGAGAAGGCGCTAGTGACGATACGAGCGGAGTTCGAGGACAGATTAAAATACTTTGAGCGTCATCAGAAATATCTGGAAGCACAGAGACTATCCCAACGCACCAAATACGATCTCGAGATGCTAAAAGAAACGGGATTTGTTAAGGGCATCGAGAACTACTCACGTCACTTAGACGGACGGCAAGTGGGCGAACCGCCCTCTACGCTACTGGATTTCTTCCCAAAGGATTGGCTTCTCATTGTAGATGAGTCGCACATGACCCTGCCGCAAGTTAGAGGAATGTATAATGGCGACCACGCGCGTAAGTTGGCGCTAGTGGATTATGGATTTCGGTTGCCTTCGGCCCTGGACAACCGGCCACTCACTTACGGAGAATTTCAGAAAAAAATCAACCAAGCAATCTACGTTTCGGCTACTCCAGGCGAATACGAGCTAGAAGTTTCGCCAAAGCCGGCCGAACAGGTAATCCGACCAACTGGGCTACTCGACCCAGAGATTGAAGTAAGGGGATCGGAAGGGCAAATTGATGATCTGATGGAAGAGATCGATCGGCGCATCGCCAAGGGCCAGCGTACGCTAATCACCACACTAACAAAGCGCATGGCGGAGGATTTGAGCGACCATTTGAAAGAACGAGGCGTTAAAACAGCATATATTCATTCGGATATCGACACCCTAGAACGAGGCGATATTTTGCGAGATCTTAGAGCTGGCGTATACGATGTATTGGTAGGGATCAATCTATTACGTGAAGGTCTGGATTTGCCAGAAGTATCTCTAGTAGTGATACTTGATGCAGACAAGGAAGGATTCTTAAGAAGCGAGTCTGCCCTTATCCAGACAATTGGTCGAGCCGCTAGACACGAAGAGGGCAAGGTGATCATGTATGCTAATTTTATCACCGAGAGCATGGAGAAAGCGATCTCAGAAACAAACCGGCGACGTGAACTCCAAAAAGAATACAACAAAAAGCACAGGATTACTCCCCATTCGGTGCAAAAGGAAATTTCGGCGGGACTTCGCGCGATCATTCCTGAAAAGGAGAAGGAGAATAAGTTCGACATTAAACGCATGCCAAAAGAAGAGTTGCCAACACTTATCAAACAATTGTCCTCCGAGATGCAACTGGCTGCCGCCAACCTCGAATTTGAACGTGCTGCCGCCCTCCGAGACGAGATTGAGAGGATCAAAGATTTTATGGACGGAAAGAAATGAATACTGAAGTCTTGTCCGTTGAATTTTAGAAAACTAGGTGATAGAATATAAGTATGAGCGTGGTGGGTATCGCAGAAATCGAAAAAATTAAGCGACGCATAAGATTGTGTGATTATCTTGTTGTGGCCCAACTTTTTCTGCAAGACAATTTTTTGTTGGAACGTAAACTAACTCACAATGATATTAAATCACGCCTGCTCGGACATTGGGGTACTTGCCACGGGATTAACGTAGCTTATGCAAATCTCAAAAGTCGCTATCGAAATGATCGGAACTTTAGTTTTGTACTGGGGCCAGGACATGGGTTTCCGGCTCTTAATGCTAATTTGTGGCTTGATGGGGCGCTTTTTGAAATAGACAAAAAAGCCGGACTAGATGCTATGGGTCTTGAATATATTTGCAAACAGTTTTCTTGGCCTGATGGATTTCCGAGCCACGCAAGCCCAATAACGCCTGGTGTGATCACGGAGGGCGGAGAGCTCGGCTATGCGTTGGCGAATGCTTACGGCGCTTCGCTTGGCCACCCCGAAAGGACAACTGCCGTCCTGATCGGAGATGGCGAGCTTGAAACCGCTACGGCACTTGACTCACTTAATCTGCATAGGTTGCTTCATTCTGACCAACATGGAAGAATCTTGCCAATTCTACATCTGAATGGTTACAAAATTTCTGCCCCATCAATCTATGCACGCAAATCTGAACGAGAGCTGAATGAGCTAATTCGTGGTTTTGGCTTTGTGCCAATTTGGATTCACGGTGATGATCCAGAAACATTCCAAGATGCTCTTTACAATAGCGATGATGCGGCGTTTTATATTCTAGAAACAAACAAAGGCGAAGGTGGACCAAACCGCCACCACGAGTCTCATCAAATTCCACTAAAAAATCCCAAGACCGACGAAACCGAACTAAAAATCCTAGCCGATTGGTTAAAGTCATATAGGATCGAGGAATTATTTAGCCGTGAGAAGGGAGTACTGTATGATTGATTTTGTTGAAAATCCTGGGCAAGAATTGTTTTCTCCAGCCAAGAGAATTGGGGAACTACTGACGGAAGAATTTCAGAAAGATCCTCACTTTTATTTCTTTTCGCCAGATGAGACGACTTCCAATAAATTCGACCAGATCTTTGACACGGAAAAAAGGGCGTGGGGAGATCTATCGATCAAGACTTGGGACCTGCCAGAAGCTCCAGACGGGCGCATTATCGAAATGCTTTCCGAAAATGTCTTGTTTAGCGTAATGACCGGTCATCTTTCAAATGGCGAACAGGCGATGCTGGGGAGCTACGAGGCATTTTTGCCTGTGGCGACAGCACAAATTTTGCAACAGATGAAATTCATCAAACAAACAAAGAGTGTAAAATGGCGGGCGCCATTGCCAGCAGTGAATTTATTGTCCACATCTACCTGCTGGCGGCAAGACCATAATGGCTTTACCCACCAAAGCCCAGCTCTCATCTCGACGCTTCTGTCAGTGCCATCAAATCTAGCCAACTGTATCTTTCCGATCGACGACGTAGCGGCGGAAGAAGCCTACAAATTCATGCTGGTATCGCGTAATGTTGTGAATCTTACAACATTTGATAAAAATGATCGCCCGCGTTATATTGATTCACACCATGCGAATTTTGAGTTTGTGAATGGGGGAGCCTCTATTTATCAATTCATTTCGGCCGAAGACCCCGATATCGTGATGGCAGCCTGTGGCGACATCGTAGCGCATGAGACGATTCAGGCAATCAAGATTCTAAATGAGGATCTACCTGATCTCAAGATTCGTTTTGTTTATATTAATTCTTTATCATACCGCGGAATTGGTACAACCAATAATAAACTATCCCGAGCTTCTTTTGATGAATTGTTCACTAAAGATAAGCCGATTTTGGCAAATTTTCACGGCTATCCTGAGACGCTCGAAAACATTTTAGAAAACTACACTGAGAGAAAACGGCTTAGAGTACACGGCTTCAATGAGGAGGGTTCCACCACGACGCCGTTCGAGATGCTGCGTCGGAATGTTGCATCACGCTATGATCTAGCAATTGATGTGGCAAAACTTGCGAGACGCAATGATCTGGTCTCTAAATATGAGTCTATTCTCGCCGAAAATCACTTACACGCTACCAAATATGGTGAAGATTTGATAAAATAGCTTTATTATGGAATTATTTATTTTGATCACGACGCTAGTGATCCTAACAGAGACGACGTTTTTGCTTACAAGAACGTCCACCCCACAAAGGAGCGGGGGCCGAAAAATATACGTTGACACATCAGTGCTGATCGACGGGCGCATTTTGAATATCGCACGAACTGGTTTTATTGATGGCGATCTAATAGTCCTAAAAAGCGTACTTCGGGAATTACAATTACTTGCAGATGGCAAGGACGCAGAAAAACGCAGTCGCGCGCGAAGTGGGCTAACCAATGTCTCCGAACTGGAGAGAATCGTTGAAGTCAATACTGAGATACTCGACGACGGAGAGGGAATGAAAAAGGTTGATGAGCAACTTTTGAAATATGCCAAAGAAACTAAGGGTGCTATACTCACTATAGATTACAATCTGATCAAGGTAGCCGAGGCGGAGAAAATTGTGGCGCTAAATGTTAATGATCTGGCGCTTGCGGTTCGTACTGAATTTTTACCAGGCGAAAAAATCAATCTAAAGATTACGGAGAAGGGATCAAACCGCGGACAGGGTGTGGGGCATCTGTCTGATGGGACAATGGTGGTAGTAGAGCGAGCCGCAAACAAGATCGGGCGCGAAATCACTGTGGAATTTATGCGTTTTCACGAAACTTCTTCTGGCAAGATAATCTTTGCTAGAATTGCAAAGAAATAGATTGGCTGAATTACAGCCAATCTATCGGCTAGGGGCACTTAACGTTCAATCTTCTGAAGAGTTCTGATCGACTTGGGCTTTTGGAGTCAGCGTCATTTCATTGGAGGCCGAGTAACCAGCGGAGTCGGTAACAACGAACCTGATGCTCTTTTCGGTGCCATTTAGGGTGTAGCCGTTGATGGTGCCGTTACCACCGAGCGAAATTCCACTCTTCTCGGCGCCGTTGACATATAGAGTGTAACCAGCAATGTCATAGCTTCCACGGCGCACTGTAGCGATAATCTTGTCGCCACTGATTGAGAGATTTAACTGAGGCGGAGTATAATCGCAGGTATCGCTAGTATCGCGATTATACGGCTCTGGCACAGAATATACTGCGTTGCCAGTCATTGGATCAATAGTCTTTGTGACTTCGACCTCAATCTTGTAATCTTCTGGCGTACAATCTGAAGCGAGCAAGTGATTGTAGCGATTAAATACGAGCTTTTCAGTCGAGACACCAGAGTTCTTTTTGGCATTGAACCAGCTTGGCCAAATATCCGTCTTGCCGTTCACCGTGAGAGTCTGGATACCGGCGGGTTTGGCTGGCTGATCGCCGGGGTGCCAACGACCATCTGGTTCGTAGACTTCAGGGTGAATACGACTCATGTAAGCGGCGATGGTATAGCGAGCAATATCATGAGTGTTAGAGGTTAGGCCTGAGCCATCGTGATTGCCATTCCAGACTAATGTGGATACGGCTGTAGAGTAGCTCTCCATGACAGAGTCTTTGGTAACGTTGGCGTTGGCGGTAGTGGTGGTACCAGTTTTGGTGGCCGTCCAGATACCGGGAATAACGTAACCGGCACTCTGTGAACCACCTGGTGCGTAAATACCATAACGAGCGCTACCATCTGCCAAGATGTTTGAAATCATGTAGGCAACTTGTTCATCAACTACGCGGGTGCCTTCGGGGTCGTCCCAAGATTCAATGACTTCACCAGATGAATTCTTCATCTCGAGAACATACGCGAGATCTTTGTAGGTACCGCCACGAGCGATAGATGCGTACGCGTTGGCATGTTCCACCATTTTGACACCACAACCGGAGCCGATTGCAATGGACAAACCATAGCCTTCTCGGTCCGCGCAATATGATTGATCGCCCAGGGCATGAGCAATTTCGAGAGAATTGTCGATCCCATTGATATAGAGGGCTTTGACGGCCGCGATGTTGAGAGAGTGACCTAGGGAGAATCGGATTGTAACATTACCATAAAAACTACCCGTGGCATTGGTGAGAGAACAGCTGCCAGAATAACCTGCACAGTAGAGTTTGTTGATATTTTCGTCTTTTAGGATAGAGCCTGGCCCATAGTTGACACCCTCACGCTCCATGAAGAGAGGTGCATAGTCCAGGATCGGCTTGATGGAGGAGCCTGGCTCGACCAAGGAATCGGTGGTGGCATTTAACTCGCCGTATGATGTATTAAAGAAGTCGACAGAACCCACCATGGCGATCACTTGTGATGTCTCAACATCGATGGAAACGAGGGCAAGATCATCACTGTGATTCTTATACATGTGAGCAGCACCAGTCGCTACGGCCTCTTCTGCAATTTTTTGCGCACGAAGATCAAGCGATGTCTTGATGGTAAAGCCGCCAGCACGCATGGTCTGAATGCCGTATTTATCTTCGAGTTGTTTTTTGACTTCCAGAACAAAGTGAGGAGCAAGCATACCCTCGTATTGGCTAGATTCGGGTTTGATGGTGTCGAGAATTGCAACTTCTTTGGCGGCATTCGCTTCGTCTTCAGTGATATAGCCCATCGAGACCATGTCGTCTAAGACCTTGTGTTGACGCTCGATTAGCATTTCGTTACCGTAAGTATTGTACGGATTGAGTACGCCTGGATTATTTGGGATTGCGGCAAGAAGTGCTGATTCGGATAAAGTCAGATCTTTGGCGTGTTTACCAAAATAGGTCTGAGCCGCCGACTCGACGCCGTTACGCCGACCACCGTAAGGTGATTGGTTGAGATACATGGTAAGAATCTGATCTTTGTTGTACATTTTTTCGAGCTCGACTGCAAGAATCAGCTCTTTGATTTTACGGGTGAGACCACCACGGTTTTCACTGGCAGCTTCATCAGAAAAATAAACTTGCTTAATTAACTGCTGGGTAAGCGTCGAGCCACCTTGTACACCATGACCACCTAGAGTAGAAAATGTCGCCCTGATCAAAGCACTAAAATCTACGCCAGCATGATTGTAAAAATTTTTGTCTTCGATCGCTACTGTCGCTTGATACATGTATTCTGCGATATCTTCGCCATCTACTACCAGACGGTAATCTTCGCTGCCAGTATCTTTCCAGAGCAATTCGCCATTGCGATCGAGGTAGGTATTAACAGTCTCAGAAATGGACATTTCGTCGAGACGAATCTCGTCAAGATCTTTTTTGTAGTAAAGGAATAGTCCGCCGATAAAGATGATGCCGATCAATATACAGGCCGCAAAAAACTTGAGAATGGCTTTTTGGCCACGCCACGAAAAGAACCATTTGAACACACGTTTTGGGTGGAGTCTAGCAAAGAACCGCTTGACTGGCTCTTTGGGGAGTTTGGCGAGTTCTTCGGCTCGGCGCCTGGAGTTAGCCTCCTGTTTTGCTCGGTGGCGATAACTCAGGCTGGAATATAAATTCATATTAGATTTCGCAGTTTTTTTAGATGATTTACGCTTTTTGGTCGGCAAAATCACCTCGGATTTTTTCTTAGTCATGTGTTTATTATACACTAAATTTATAAAAACATAAATATTTACTTTGTGGTATATTATATATATGCGGAGATTCAAGTTTAAATCAGTTGTAGCGCTCGCACAGATCAAGTTGTCGGTAAAATCGGCGGCGATAGTGTTAGCTTCTTCCACTTTAGTGTCAGCCCTACTCGGATTATTTCGCGATCGACTACTAAATTCTTATTATCTTGGTACTTACCCGACAGGGATCGATGCATATACTGCGGCTTTCACAATCCCGGATTTTATGTTTTTTATTTTAACCTCGGGAGCTCTATCAGTTTCATTTATCCCCGTTTTTAATCAAAGGCTTGCTTCTGGTAATAAAAAATCTGCCTGGGAGCTGTCTTCCAGTTTGACTAATTTACTCGCTCTCGCTACGCTGATTACTTCAGTGCTAATCATGATATTCGCAGATCCGCTAATCCGTTATGTAGTTTCGCCGGGTTTAGACGAATCTGGTATGGTACTTGCAATTAATATGACTAGGGTGATCGCAATCAATCCGTTTTTGTTTTCAATCGCTACGGTAATCACCTCAATACAGCAGGCAGTGGGGAGATTTGTATTTTATGCGTTTGCGCCTGCTATATATAATATAGGCATTATCATTGGTATCACCTGGTTTACTGGTGGGATTAATATATTTGGTATTCAGCTCTTTGAGGGTGGGATCATGGGTGTAGCAATCGGTGTGATCCTGGGAGCGGTGATGCAACTAATCGTATCTCTAATTGGGTTATTTGGGCTCGGCATGGACTATGAATTCAAGATTTACTGGCGAAATCAGGGGTTTCGTTCGATCTTGCGCCTCTTACCGGCACGTTCGCTAGACCAGGGAATTGACTATGTAAACGGTATCGTCAATACCAACCTTTCTTCACGTATGGGCGCAGGGGCAGTACGCTCGTTCAACCAAGCCTCCTCTTTGCACCAGATGCCGGTTAATCTAATTGGGGTAGCAATTTCGACCGCGTTTTTCCCTAAACTGACTGAAGAGCTGGGCAATGGCGACAAAAAAGAGTTTAATGCCACATTCAGGCAAGCACTGCGTACTATCACTTGGATAGCATTGCCGGTGTCAGTGATTGCGTTTTTTGGGCGAGGTTACGTAACGAGTTTTATCTCCAACATTGGTAACAACGACAGCAATGGGACGATCGCATCGGTACTTGGTACACTCTGTATAGCAATTTTTGCTAGATCGATCTTCCATATTGCTTCGCGTGGTTTTTATGCATACCAAGACACTAAGACACCATTCTTGGTCTCGATCTTTGCAATTGGTCTTACAATCATTCTTTCGATTTGGTTTTATCTACTCGGTTGGGGCGTAGATGGGCTCGGTCTAGCACAATCACTGGGTGCGATTATCGAGATTGTCGTATTATTATATATACTACAACGACGTTCGGGCTGGATGCTACTTGACCGTGTTTTTTGGCGAGCAATTACGCGAATGGGGTTTGCTACTGTGGTGACTGGTTGCGTGGCATTTTCGATGACCAAGTTTGTCCCACTAATGGCGACAGATACTTCGCTTGTAATTACAATTCCAAAGTTCCTTTTGATATCGGGCGTGTCAGCTATCTCATATCTCCTGGCTAGCTACTTTTTGAGTCTCAAAGAAGCAACACCGATTTTTCGTTATTTCAAGAAAATCTTGTTTAGGAATGTGAAATAAGTGGTATAATAAGGGGTATGGATATAAAACGCGAGGATATCATTCATTTGGCTGAATTGTCGAATTTTCGGATGAGCGAAGAAGAGATCGATGCACTTGGCAATGATCTTGGCGACATCATCAATTACATTTCGCAACTAGACGAGCTAGATACAGCCGACGTGGAACCAACTTATCAAGTTTTTGAAATGGAAAATGTATGGAGAAGCGATGATATTTTGCCGCAAGAAGCCTCGCGAGAAGAACTACTCGCGCTAACTAAAGAATCAAAAGATAATCAAATAAAGGTGCCGAAAGTATTATGAAAATCGCCAACAAGAAAGTTACAGCAGAGAGATTGGTGCGCGATGCTCTTACCAAAGCAAAACATTTTGAAGATTATAATATTTTTACTTTTATAGACGAGGAAGGGGCGATAAAACGAGCGAAAGAGATCGATGCTAAACTAAAGCGCGGAGAAAAGGTCGGTCGACTGGCTGGTGTACCTTATGCCTTGAAGGATAATTTCCTCAGTCCCCACGGCGAGACTACGGCATCCGCCTTAATTTTGAATGGCTTTCGCTCACCAATTACGGCAACATCTGTCAAACACTTAGAAGATGAGGGTGCGATCATGATCGGTCGTACCAATATGGACGCTTTTGCACATGGATCTTCAACCGAGAATTCCTACTATGGCCCGACTCTTAATTCGCACGACACGAAGAGAGTTGCGGGCGGATCTTCTGGCGGGTCTGCGGTAGCAGTGGCACTTGATATCGTGGAATTTGCGACTGGTACCGATACCGGTGGATCGATCCGTCAGCCGGCGTCATTCAACGGTGTTTATGGGCTCAAGCCGACCTACGGGACAATTTCTCGCTACGGTGTAGTTGCGATGGCATCATCAACGGATTGTATTGGATTTTTTACTAAGACACCAGAAGATATGGATCTTTTGATGTCGGTGGCGTCTGGCCAGGACCCGAAGGATATGACGACGTTGCCAGATTACTATAATGAAGGGACAAGGTCTCAGAAGGACTGTTTGCGAATTGGCGTTATCAAGGAATTTGACAATGAGTCAGTACATCCGGAGATTCGGAAAGCATTGAAACAGAAGGTGAAGCAACTAGAGGCAAAGGGGCATGAAATCGTAGAGCTTAGCATGCCCGTGCTAAAATATGGGCTAGCGGCGTATTATATATTGGTGCCTGCGGAGCTATGTTCTAACCTTTCTCGCCATGATGGTGTGCGCTACGGTTTTCGCTCAAAAGACTCCGATGATCTTGACTCACTATACGAAAATACTCGCAACGAAGGCTTCATGCCAGAAAATAAGCGTCGGATTATGATTGGCAATTTCGTGTTGTCTAGCGGTTTTTATGATGCCTACTTCCTGAAGGCGGCCAAAGCACGAACCTTAATCATCAAAGAATATGAAAAAGCTTTTTCTCAATGTGATTTCATCTTGACTCCAGTAGCACCAAACCCAGCGTTTAAGTTAGGCGAAAAAATTAACGATCCCGTTGCGATGTATCTTGAAGATGTAATGAGCGTATCTCTAAATCTCGCCGGTGTACCAGGACTAGCCATTCCGGCAGGCGAAACGCCTGAGGGTTTACCGCTTGGCTTACAACTGGTCGGGCCGAGGCGAAGCGACAAGGCTTTGATCGAATTTAGCAAGGAGTTGATCTAATGGACGGTGGAGTTGTGGCCTTTATTCTAGCGGTGTTAGTGGTGGCAGTACTGGTTTTTGTAGCCATACTTTTGACAGGGAAACGCGGCTACACTTTCAATCGTCAAGCATACCAAGCAAAATATCTCGCGATCGAAAACCGCCTAAACCAAAACAATGCGGCAACTTTCATGACGACAGTCATCGAGGCCGATAAGTTACTTGACAAGGCGCTAGTGGAAATGGGGGCACCAGGCAAAACCATGGGGGAAAGGCTTAAAAAATACGGAGATAAATTTTCTCAATTGAACTCTGTATGGCGTGCACATAAATTGCGAAACGCTCTTGCACATGAGTCCGATCTGGAGATTAGTTATAAGCAAGCATACAATGCTTTACAAGTATACAAGCAAGCATTAAAGGACATAGGAGCAATATGAAATACAAACCTACGATCGGTATAGAATGCCATGTGCAACTATGTACAAAAACAAAGTTGTTTTCTGAAGTAGACAACGATGCCCGAGGCAAAGAGCCGAATTCTTGTGTTTCGCCAGTAGATTATGCTCTACCAGGCATGTTACCACGCCTAAACGGTGAGGCGATTAACTTCGCTATCCGAGCTGGATGCGCCATGAACTGCGAAATCAACGCTTCGAGTCGGTTTGACCGTAAACACTATTTTTATCCTGATTCACCAAAAGGGTACCAAATTACGCAATTCTATCACCCAATCATCGGTGCCGGGTATGTGGAGCTGCCTTCTGGTACGCGCGTAAGAATCGAGCATGCCCACCTTGAAGGTGATGCTGGCAAGCTGACCCATTTTGATTCTTATTCGCTGGTAGATCTAAACCGCGTCGATACACCGCTCATCGAGATTGTGTCAATGCCGGATATCCATTCTGCGAAGGATGTGCATGATTATTGCAAGGAACTTTGGCGGTTGATGTGCTATGCTGGTGTAACTTATGGTGATTTATACAATGGGAATATGCGCTTTGACGTAAATATCTCACTAGCTCCAGAAAGCTCGACAAAGCTCGGCACTCGTGCAGAGATCAAGAACCTGAATTCGTTTAGAAGTGCGGAACGGGCAACAGAATATGAGATCAAACGCCAGACTAAGATCCTTGAAGCGGGAGAGAAAGTTAAGCAAGAAACTAGAGGGTGGAACGATACGACAGGCAAAACCTCGCCGCAGAGATCTAAGGAGGTGGCGGCGGATTATCGCTACATGCCGGAGCCGGATATTCCGCCGATTAATTTATCTGAAGAATTTATAGCCACTGAATCCGCAAAATTACCGCTGATGCCGGTGGATTACCGTAAAATGTTCGGCGAGATTATAAAAACTGACACGCTCGAAATACTACTAGATTATCCGCAGTTAATGCAGAAAATCCTAGAAACAACAAAACTAGAAGAACCATCTTTTTCGGAACGCTCCCTCGCGCCCGTCGTTACGGGGCTCGGTCGCTCCCGTTGCGCCCCGTCGGCGCAAAGGCTCCTCAAAAGAGATTCTTCTAGTTTTGCAATCGTGCTAATCTCAAATTTGTTCGCGACGGTGTTGTTAGCCGAAGAGAAATCGGCGGAATATTTGAATGATTTGCCGGCAGCTAAGGATTTAGCGGAGCTGGCAAAGATGAATGAGTCTAAGGAATTGTCTTCGACAGCGACAAAAGAAGTTTTCTTGAGATTATTCGACCCACAAATGAAAGGGCGGGGCGCAAAGCAGATCGCTAAAGAGCTCGGCTTGATCCAGGAGAATGACCTTGGTGCCCTTGAAAAAATTGTCGATGCAGTGCTAGCTAAGCCTGAGACTAGGAAGGCTCAAGAAGATTTTCGCGCAGGAGAAGAAAAGGTTATTGGTTTCTTGGTTGGGCAAGTGATGAAAGAGTCCCATGGCAAGGCTAATCCTTCGATGGCGCAGGAAATTCTACGGAAAAAGTTGACAAAATAGCTTCCTAATGATAGAATTATATTAAAGTACCTTAATTTGTAGAAAAGGCGACGGACGTAGAGGGGGAAGCCCATATCAAATCAAGACACGAACGACGGTTCGGGTCGAAGCTTTGTTTACTCCGAAATATCAAATATATACTTATAGCACAAAATACGCGGTTTGTAATTATTCATTTACCATAGTACACCTTTCACGTTCATTCGTCTTTTCCATAGATCGTCCCGGCACTCATTTGTGCTGGGACATTTTTTTTAAATATTGAATTCCATTTCAAAATTTATTTAATAATTTGGGAAAGTATGCTATAATTGTCATAGTGATGTCTTTTTTGAGTGTGGAACTCTTTTGGACAGATAAATAATAAATGATAAAGGAGTATATGGCTGACATTAAAGATTTAAGCAAGCTACGCAATATCGGGATCATTGCCCATATTGATGCTGGCAAGACGACGACTTCAGAGGCGATTTTGTATCGCACAGGTCTCAAGCACAAGATCGACCTAGTTAAGGGTGGGACTGGCGGTGCTGATACCGACTGGATGGAGCAGGAAAAAGAGCGTGGTATCACGATTACTTCAGCCGCGGTGACAGTTTATTGGAAAGACCATCAGATCAACATCATTGATACGCCGGGGCACATCGATTTTACCGCCGAGGTAGAGCGGTCTCTGCGCGTTCTTGATGGCGCCGTAGTCGTATTCGATGGCAAGATGGGTGTAGAAGCGCAGTCTGAGACTGTGTGGCGCCAAGCGACCAAATATGGCGTGCCGCGCATCTGTTTCGTTAACAAAATCAACCAAATCGGTGGCGATTTTTACAAATCACTCGATTCTATCCATAAGCGTTTGTCTAAAAATGCTGTGGCGATCCATTTGCCAATTGGTTTTGAAAAAGACATTTGTGGCGTAGTGGATCTTATCGACATGAAGGCTTACACCTACAAAGATTATGCCGACCACGAATTGACCGTCGGTGAAATTCCAGCCGATATGGTCGAAAAAGCCAAAAATGCTCGTTCAATGCTGATTGAAGAAGCGGTGCAAGCCGACGAAGCTCTGATGGAGAAATTCTTTAACGAAGGCGAGGACGCGATCACAGAAGATGAGCTAAAAGCCGCTCTCAGAAAACGCGTACTCGATGGCGATTTCTTCCTCGTGACTGGTGGCGATGGTCGTGGCGTGATCGTTGAGAAGGTTCTTGACCTGATGACCGACTATCTGCCTTCGCCTCTTGACCGCGATCAAGGTCAAACAGTTGGTACAAATCCAAAAACTGGCGACCAAGTCGTGCGAAAGGCAGACAATTCTGAACCTTTGACGGCTTTGGCATTTAAGATTGCGACTGACCCATTTGTGGGTAAGTTAATCTTTATTCGCGTCTACGCCGGTAAGCTCAAATCTGGAGACACGGTTCTAAACGCTTCGACTGGAGACAAAGAGCGGATCGGTCGTTTGGTACGTATGCATGCCAACGATCGCAAGGACATTTCCGAGATTGGCGCAGGCGACATCGCGGCTGTAGTCGGGCTCAAGAATTGTACCACTGGTACTACCCTTTGCTCTCCTTCTGCGCCAATTTTACTCGAATCGATTGAATTCCCAGATCCACCAGTGTCGATTGCGGTCGAACCAAAGACCAAAGCCGACCAAGAGAAAATGGGCATTGGCCTCTCAAAGATGGCTGAGGAAGACCCGACTTTCCGCGTCCACACTGACGAGGAGACTGGTCAAACCATTATCTCCGGTATGGGCGAGTTGCACCTAGAAATCATTATTGATCGTTTGAAACGTGAACACAATGTAGAGGCTAACACCGGTGCTCCACAAGTGGCTTACCGCGAAACTATTCGTGGTACTGCCGAGGCGCAGGGTAAGCATATCAAGCAGTCAGGTGGCCGTGGTCAGTATGGTGACGTATGGATCAAGTTTGAGCCAAACGAGCCAGGGAAGGGCTTCGAATTCATCGATCAGATCAAGGGTGGCGTGGTGCCGCAAGAATATCGCAAGCCAGTACAAAAAGGTGTCGAAGACACTTTGGCGGGTGGCGTAATTGCTGGTTACCCAGTAGTAGACATCAAGGCTACTTTGTATGATGGTTCCTACCACGATGTAGATTCATCGGAATTGGCCTTTACATTAGCGGGGTCGCTTGCTACGCGCGAAGGTATCAAGAAAGCTAATCCAGTACTACTTGAGCCCGTAATGAAGCTCGAAATCACTACTCCTGAAGAATTCATGGGTGATGTGATTGGCGACATTAATTCGCGTCGCGGCCGTATCGATGAAATGGAGGATTTGAATGGAGGAGCTAAGCTGATCAAGGCTTTCTGCCCTCTGGCAAATCTCTTCGGTTATACTGGTGATCTTCGTGGTATGACCCAAGGTCGCGCGGCGTCTTCGATGGAACTCTATGCTTACGAGGAAGTTCCGCCGAATGTAGCGCAAGAGATTATTGAAAAGAGAAATTCGAAATAATCCACGCAATATATGAGTATAAAAAATCCTCGGCTTCTGCCGGGGATTTTTGAGGGGATTAGTGCGCAATGCGACGTAGCTCGCTAAGCGTTGCTTTCTTATCGATAGGTACGAGGTCGTTCATCTCGACGTCTGTGAGCTCGAAATCAGGCGTAAAAAAATGCGGTACGCCCGTGAATGTCGTGGTTTTATCGCAAGCATAGTCCCAGACGCCGTCGGCGTCGAGATCACACGCTGTGAAATAATCTAGATCCTTATTAAACCACGACTTGCGCTCAGACCAATTGATCAGAACACCCGTAACTTGGATAGATTCGCCAGCTTTATGCGCGTTAGCGACATCGTCTGAGGTGGCCAGCCAACACATCAACTGGTTGTATATCAAGTCACGCCATTCTTTACCTTCTCCGTCAAGACCGATTTGTCTTGGCTCTGACACAAAACGTTCTTCTGAGCTGGTCTCGAGCCGGTATATGACTGTTACGAGTTGGTCTTCCTCGATCGAATCGCGCACCAGCGTAGTGGCAAGACTCGCTGATCCCCAAAAATCAGCGTCATTAATTTCGCTCATTAAGCTATCGATTACTTGGGTCGTGTTGCCTGGTTGAGCGGCCGCTGATTTTTGAGGACTCTCTTCGTCGCAAGAGGCTAACGTCAACAGATAGATACCTAGCAGCATCAGAAGTAAAAAGTGTTTTTCCATTTTAACCCTCCTTAAAGTACTTTTGCCCTATGTGAGCAAACTATTTTATCATTATAGCACACCTTGGCTTGAAAATTGTCTGCATTGACTTTTATCGTATTTTGTGCTATAATAGTAAGTGGACGACTATCCAGATTATTAATAAATCACTCCAAAAAGACGCGGATAGAATGGAAAGAGCGAAAAGGGTGATGTCCGCTATCATATACGCAACCAAATTTAGATTTAGTGGCCCGAGAGGCCGTTTTTTCATACTAATTTCACTCTTTACAATTTGAGCAAAATAGTCTAAAATAGTAGAGTAGAGTTTTGGAGCTGGTTTTTATTAGCGCTCCAAACATTAATAGAAAAAAGGAGAAAGAATGGCAAATTTTGACCGTTCCAAACCACATATCAATGTGGGGACCATGGGTCACGTCGACCATGGTAAAACTACTTTAACGGCTGCGATTACTAGCGTACTCGCGAAGAGGCTTCCGTCGGACGTTAATAAACCAGTCGCTTATGACCAAATCGATAACGCTCCTGAGGAGAAGGCTCGTGGTATTACCATTGCCACCTCTCACCAAGAGTATGAGTCAGAGAAGCGCCACTACGCACACGTAGACATGCCAGGCCACGCTGACTACATTAAAAACATGATTACCGGTGCTGCTCAGGTAGATGGCGCTATCCTCGTGGTAGCTGCGAATGATGGTCCTTTGCCACAGACTCGTGAGCACGTACTTCTTGCTCACCAGGTGAACGTGCCAAAGATCATTGTCTTCCTCAACAAGATGGATCTAGCTGATCCAGAGCTAGTTGAGCTAGTCGAAATGGACGTCAGAGAGCTTCTCAACAAATATGGCTTTGATGGCGACAATGCTCCGATCATCAAGGGTTCTGCAACTAAGGCCTTAGAGGGTGACAAGGAAAACGAAGACGCTATCATGGAACTCGTCACTGCGATGGATGAGTACTTCGATATTCCTGAACATGACCTCGACAAGCCGTTTCTCATGCCGATTGAAGATGTATTCTCGATCAAGGGTCGTGGTACAGTTGCCACTGGCCGTATTGAGCAAGGCGTGATTAAACTGAACGACGAAGTCGAAATCGTTGGTCTAAAAGACACTCAGAAGTCTGTCGTGACTGGTATCGAAGCCTTCCACAAGACTCTTGACCAAGGTCAAGCCGGCGATAACGCAGGGTTGCTCCTTCGTGGTATCGAGCGCGATCAGATTGAGCGTGGTCAGGTGATTGCAAAGCCTGGTTCTATCACTCCTCATACTGAATTTGAGGCACAAGTTTATATCTTGAAGAAAGAGGAAGGCGGTCGCCATACTCCATTCTCCAAGGGTTATAAACCACAGTTCTACTTCCGCACCACCGATGTGACTGGCGAAGTCGAGCTCCCGGCTGACAAAGAGATTGTTATGCCTGGCGATCAAGTTACCTTCAAGGTTAAATTGCTCGCTCCGGTGGCTATGAACGATCAAGATCGTTTCGCTATCCGCGAAGGTGGCAAGACTGTTGGTTCTGGTGTTATCACTAAGGTTATCAAATAGTCAGATTTGATCTTCAAAAAATCTCCCGAATGGGAGATTTTTTGGTTTACCACTATTTATTGAAGTCCACCTTTTTGCGACTAAGTTGCGGCAAGAAGCGAATCAATAAGGAAAACGCTGAGACTCCGATGATAGATACCGGAATCAACATGGCATTAACTTCGCCAGTTGGGGTCCCAGTATTCGGTACTACGATGCTGGGGTCTTCTTTGGCTTCTGAGACTCTTTCATAGTATTCAATCCCGCTACCAGCGCCACTGGCAAAGCCAAACACTATATTAAGACCCTCAGTCTGCGTCTTGGCGGCCAAACGTGTGTAAATATTACTGATGTTTTGGGTCGCGATCACCTCACCCGTAGTGGGGTCATATTCAGAATAAATATAATTGCCATCCTGAACGTACATGTTCCTTAGCGATGAACCGTTGTTCGGCTGAAGGTTGGCCATATCAACTGTATACATATTCTCTGGAACGAGCGGGTTTTCTGTACTAAGGATCTTAAATGACTGGGCGGCATCAATATCCGTGAGGCCGAAGTATAATGAATCTGACTGATATGGCTCCTCTGTCTCATTTTTGTAGAAATTAATAGTTAGATCTAGGAACAGTTTATCGCCACTAGTTGGATTAAAGTTGCTTGTGTCGTAGTCTGGTTCTGTACAGGTTGCATCGTTTATATATTTGTACCCCGCCATAAATAGTATTGCTATTATTTAGGATAGCGATTGCTGCGCCATTGGCCGAAGATGCCGCCCTATTTTCGGACTTCGTCGACACATCGCTGCCACCACTCTCAAGATAAATATCATTGATCGTGGCTACCGCTGAGTAAGATGCATTGCTAAATACGACTTCATAATCTGAGTTTGCGCTAGACGACGATGTCGACATGAGCATAGGTTCGGGGGCATTGTTGTAGATAAAATAATGGGCCTTTTTGCATTGATTTAGATCTTTGATGTAGCCATCGCTCCATTTTGTAGGATCTGATGGCATAGCTACAACATCATCTCCATTTAGTAATGGTTTTATAGAGTCCATCACGGATTGATCGATAACCTGTACGTTGCCGGATCCTAGTGGTGAACCGCCAGCATATTCGATGTATTGTTCCTTTTTTGTTTAATGACCTTGCTACTAGTTTAGTATAGATGTTGCTTATGGTCTTGTCAAGACCTTTTAGTTGATTTTTGGGGAAGAGTGTTATATAATATAGGTGTAATAAATAATAATTATCGAGCCCGAACAACTCGTGTCTTAGAGGTTATCGGGTAAGAAAGGAAAGAATGGTAGAAAAAAAGAAAGAGGAAGGCCTCAAAATCAGAATTCGTTTGAAGGCTTATGATCACCGCGTGATCGACCAAAGTGCAAAGCAGATCGTGGACACCGCAATCAGGACTGGTGCTTCCATTAGTGGACCGATCCCTTTGCCAACTAAACGTTCCACTTTTACCGTAGTGAAGTCACCGCATGTCTATAAGACTGGCGGCGAGGCGTTTGAGATGAAAGTCCACAAGCGTTTGATCGATATTTCGAATGCTACGCCGAAGACGATTGAGAGTCTGCAGAATCTGTCTTTGCCGGCAGGTGTAGACGCCGAGATAAGGATGTGAATAAACCCCTGAGTATCTACTCAGGGGTTTTGCTATTTCTCATTGTATGCTAGTTGCTTGGAAACGGCGGCTTCGAGTCGACCATTTTGCCTCTTGCGAACATAGACAGCATAGTTTTTGACTCCTACAAATCCGACGATCAGCTCATCGGAGATATTAGAGCTTAATACACTATTGTTTCTAGCACCAAATGAGAAATCGCGTTTTAAGAATTTTTCGTGCTTAGCGTAATCTTCCGCTAACTCTTTGACGCTTTGGCTGTCTGATAGCTTGGCAACTACTACGATTGGCTTGTCGTCGATGGTCGTAAAGATGATAGCATCATCTTCGGCATCGCTGACCGAGAGATCCATGCCCTCAGCTGCATAAAGAAGAGATCTCCGACATCTAATACGTTCAAACGTGCCTTCACCGAGACTGGCGTTCTTGTGATGCGGGGTTTTCTCAGAAATCTCATAAAGAGATTTGAAAGTACCACAATCTCGCCAGGTGAAGGATCCGACAGCAATTTTGCACTTCTTGAATTTCGTGAAAAATTCGTCGGTGCCCATACCGCGAACGTCCGCTTCGTCTATGGTCTTTAACAGAGTACTCGCTTTCCAGACAGCAATGCCGGTGTTGCAAGCCGTATCGTCACGTCGCATGAGTTTATCAGCCAGTTTTGTAGCAGGCTTCTCAATAAACTCATTGACAATGTAACAGCCATTATCGCCATCTTCATAGATCGCGTGACCGCAACCCATCGCGGTGACTAAGTCATTGACTTTGACCCCGATGAGTACTGGGTAATCGTTTTCGGCTTCTTCCAGAGCGACCTTGATAGTATATTCAAAATCGTCATCAGTCGCTTCAAGATATTGATCTGCCGGGGTGCAGATAATCTTGGCATCTGGATCGAGTTTTGAGATATACTTCGTTGCTTGATACATCGCCCCAGGATAACCCCAATCCGGTGCGATCTGAAAAATGTCTTGGGAAAGAACACCTCGAGGCATTGTCTGGGTCTTGGCTAACTCAACTTGACTATCACTAGTGGTAACCACCACGACATGATTTGGTTTGATGCCAAGGCCAACAAAGTTACCTATAGCGGCTTGGATGAATGTATTGTCCCGATCAAGCTGACAAAACTGCTTTGGCTTGTCTGGATTACTGATAGGAAACAATCTAGTTCCTTTTCCTCCTGCGATAACGGCTAGCCATGTATTGTTGTCCACTGGAACCACCTCCTAGACTGACAATTTGAGAAATAGTTATAAAAGTGCAAAATAGCCTTGATCCAGGCTATATCTATCATTATAACACACTTTCGTAAAATACGCAAGCTGTGTTATAATGAATGCTATGAGCGTGGCTAGTTTTAAGAAACGTTTTTACTTCATGGTGGCAAATTATTTTAGATTTTTTGCGAATATTGTCCTCAGACGCTGGAAACCACGAATCATCGCTGTAACGGGTTCGGCCGGAAAAACTACCATGATGATGATGCTAGAGCATGAAATAGGCAAAAAAGCACACTATTCACATAACGCCAATTCAGCTTTTGGGGTACCTTTTGATATTTTGGGGCTTAAGGGCATTCGTGGTTCAAAGGTCCGCTGGATTTGGCTACTTATCGCTACGCCCTTTAAGGCACTGTTTACTTGGCGAAGAAAAGAGTTTTATGTGGTTGAAATCGATGGGGAGCGGCCACACGAGGCAGAATTTTTGGCTAAATGGTTAAAACCTGAGGTGACTATTTGGGTGTCAATCGGCCTGTCCCATGCAGTGCAATTTGAAAAAGAAGTCGAGAATGGCAAATTCAAAAACGTGGGAGATGCCATCGCTGCAGAATTCGCCAATTTGCCAGTCAACACTTCAAAACGCGTCTATATTGACGCGAGTTCGAAGATCATGCAAGAGGCAGTACAAGGAATCGAGGCCAAGGTAATACCAATCCGCAAGTCAGAACTCAAAAAATACGTCGTTTATCCGGATTCAACGGATTTTACCTATGGTGATACAACTTATCATTTTGATCACCCAGAGCCAAAAGATGTGGCATTTAATCTATTTGTGTTAAGAGATCTGATGAAATACTTAAAGCTCAGATTTAATCCTGATTTTACGGGCCTCAAAATCGCTCCTGGGCGTAGCTCGCATTTTAAGGGCGAAAAAGGAATCGACATCGTGGATAGCAGTTACAATGCGCACATGATCAGTATGGCCTCAGTGCTCGATATGGCAAAGCGCATGCACGCCGAACATAAGTGGCTGGTAATCGGAGATGTGGTGGACCAGGGCTCAATGACCGAAGACGAACATGTGCGGCTTGCCAAATTAATTGCCGAAGTCAATCCCGAAAAGGTAATTCTGGTGGGCAAACGCACTAAAGAATTTACTGCTCCCGAGCTTAAAAAACTTGGAATATCGGCGGTGTCGACTACGGATCCACGCAAAGCGCTTGAATATATCAAAAAGCGGATTCGGGGGCGAGAGACGTTGATATTTAAGGGTAGTCAATACCTGGAATGGATCATCGAAAAACTATTAGCTGATCCGACTGACGCTAAAAAGCTTTGTCGTCGCGAAAAGGCAGCTGTAGCTCGACGCAAAAGCTGGGGGCTAAATTGATGACTGAAAGGAGGTTTTAATGGCAGATCTATACATAGTACATGGCTGGACTTACACCGTAGAGCCGTGGAAGGCGACGATTGAGATGCTGCGCGAGAAGGGGCTTAGTATTAAAATGCTTAAGGTGCCTGGACTGACAGAGCCGTCGCAAAAAGAATTTACGATCGAGGATTATGTGAAATGGGCCGACCGTGAAATACCCGATGGAGCGATTGCGTTAGGCCACTCTAATGGTGGACGGATTCTTCTTAACCTCTGCGCTAAAAATCCTGACAAGTTAAAATATCTAATTTTGCTCGATGCGGCCGGTATTTACGAGCCTTCTAAACGTAAAATATTAGTAGAAAAGATTGCCAAAGTTGGCAAGCCGCTAAAAAAGATTGCGGTGATCGACAAAGCCTTTCATCGTTTAACTGGTTCAACCGATTATTCGCGAGCTCCCGAAAACATGAAAAGGACGCTGGCCAATATGCTAGAGTCAGACAAAGACTTGGACCTAAGCAAGGTCGAGACCAAGACCTTTATCTTATGGGGTAAGAAAGATACCACTACACCGCCAAGACAGGCGACTACTATGTACGAAAAATTGCCGAATGCTGAGCTTAAATTCTATGCGAACTGGACACACGCGCCTTATATTTCTGATCCTGAAGGACTGGCGAGGGCGCTTCGCACCTTGATCGAAAGGATGAAAAAGTGAAGAGATACTTCCTAGGGATGGCAGCAGGATATCGATGGAAAGATATCTTCCGACATACTTTTGCAGTGGGCGGTGAAAAAGATAGGGATTTGCTTTGTCAATATCTAAACAAACGCTACGGGGGCGAGACGATACTTTGTAAAAACGGGCGCTCGGCACTTGGATTGGCGTTAAAAGCGTATTTCGAGCCTGGTGACGCCGTGATTGTTAACGGTTTTACGTGCTATGCTGTATTTGAAGCGATAAAAGCGGCTGGGCTTACACCGATATTCGTGGATATATCCCAAGAAGATTTGAACTTTGATGTAGTGGCACTCGGCAAGCTCAACACGTCTCATTCGGGGCCGCGTCGCTCGCGCCCGTCGCCACGGGGCTCGCGCGCTAAATCTCGCGCTGCCGCGCTCCGAAATGCCCCGAACGAGACATTATTGAGCTTGCCGATACGAGGCATCATCGTACAAAATTCCTTAGGGAATCCAGCAGACATCGTCGCGATCGAGAAGCTCGCAAAGAAATACGATTTAACGATCATCGAGGACATGGCGCATTGCGTTGGAGTAAAATACGCAGATGGACGCGAATGCGGCACTGTGGGCGTAGCGGCGGCTTTTTCGTTTGGGAAGGACAAGGTGATCGATACGGTCTCTGGTGGAGCTGTAGTATTCAGGGAGCCTGCTAAGCATAAGATTGAATTACCTAATTTGAGACCTAGGCCGTCAGACCATTTACGAGCAAGATTCTATCCGCTTTTTGGAGGAATTTGCAGAAGTTTGACCGCTGTACATTTAGGTGGTCTCTTGATGCGTGGATTAGTAAAGATTCATTGGGTGGAGAAATCCGCCGACAATCGTTTAGATTTTCGACGAGTGATCTCGGGATTTGAAGCAAAACTGGCTTTGAGGCAGTTTGAAGCGCTTTCTCATAACAAGAAACAGCCAATACGGGAGTTCTGTTTGATCAACAACCGCAATGAAGTGCTAAAAAAGCTGGCCAAAGCGGGATACTATCTAGATGGGTTGTGGTACAAACAACCTGTTTCGCCGGAACGCTACTATAAAAAAGTACATTTCCCAGAAGAAAAATGCAAGACAGCGGTATATGTTGCAAAACACATTATTAATTTACCAACAAACTATGGCGAAAAGGCCACTAGAAAAGCAAAGCAGATAATCAAACCATATCTGGTGAAAGGAGGTAGTGTTGAACAGCCTAGCTAGCGCGGAAGAATGGCAAAAGGTGGTCAAAAAGCACCCGGAAGCTAATTTTTTGCAATCACCTACTTACGGTAAAATGCATACGATCATCGGAGAAAAAGTCATTTTGGAGGATTTTGATGGGGGAGGTTGGGCGCTGATGATTATACATGATGCTAAACGTGGTAGATATATGGAGATTCCGTGCGGGCCATTGCTAGACTGGGGTGACTTGAAGCAAACGAAGAAGATATTTGGCCTAATCCGTGATATTGCTAAAAAAGAGCATTGTGTATTTGTGAGAGTAAGGCCGCAACTTCCTGCCACTTCTGATAATCTTCAGCTTTTGGCCTCACTGGACCTTAAAAAAGCGCCGATGCACCTTGCGGCAGAGCATACTGTAATGATTGATCTCACCAAGACAGAAGAGGAACTACTTGCGGCGATGCGCAGACAAACACGCTACGAAGTGAGGCGAGCCGATAAGCTGGGCATTCGCGTGTCGAGAGACGATTCAAAGGATTGTTTCCGAGAATTTCATTCCATACAGGTTGAAACCGCTAAAAGACAAGGGTTTGTGCCACCAAGCCTAAATACTCTGTTTGCTGAGCGTGAGGCTTTCTTAGGTTCAGCATGGATTTACAAGGCAACGACCGACATAGATGGTGTACAAAAGCCGATGGCTTATGGGTTAATCATCGGCGATGGGCTTGAGGCCGACTATTACGAAGCGGCGTCGACAGATCTTAATCGCAAACTGCCCGGAGCGTACGCTTTATTATGGCAGGCGATGCGTGACCTCAAAAAGGCTGGCTATCAGCGTTTTAATTTGTGGGGGATCGCACCAGCCGGACAGCCAAATCACCGTTACGCCGGAGTGACTACTTTTAAGACTGGTTTCGGTGGTGAAGTTGTAGAATACGTGCCGGCGCATGACATGGTGATTTCACGGATGCGGTATCTAAAAGATTTAGTGGTAGAAAAAGCCAGGAAGAAACGGAGGCACCTATGAGCCAGATGAAAAATTCATTGAATCTCGGGCCGCGTCGCTCGCGCCCGTCGCCACGGGGCTCGCGCGCTAAATCTCGCGCTGCCGCGCTCCGAAATGCCCTCGATTTCAATGAATCTTTCCATCTTGAGTCTGCTTCCGATCGTGCTTCCTGGGATAGTTTTATCACTTCGCATTCAGAGGCAAATTTCTTGCAGTCGTGGGATTTTTATGAATTCCACAAGGCGCGGGGCAAGAAGGTTGTACGGCGCATCGTAATGCTTGACAATAAAATTGTCGGAGCTTATGCCGGAGTGGTAGAAACTGCTAAACGCGGGCGATATATGGCGATTGCCGGCGGGCCTATTCTTGATTGGCGCGACAAAAAACTAGTCAAGTTAATTTTTGATGATATCCACGAGGAAGGAAAAAAGGCAGAGTGTGTGTTTGTGCGCATACGGCCACAGCTTGAGTTGTCCGACCAGTCTCTTCGTTTGATGGCAGAACTAAAATTGAAGAAAGCACCGATGTATTTGTCGGTGGAATATGCTGGTGTACTAGACCTCAAAAAACCTGAAGAAGAGATCTTGGCCGGAGCATCGCAGGGTTTTCGTCGCAAGCTCAGAAAAGCCCTGAAAAATGACATAGAGATCACGGCAGATACGTCTGATGTTGCAATAAATGAATTCTGTCGTCTCGAAAAGTTACACGCTGAACGTCAAAAATATGTGGCTTTTTCCTCAAGTTTCCTGACGAAACAATTTGAGGCCTTTCGTGATGGGAACGAGATATTGATCTACACGGCACGAAAGGACGGTGAGGTCCTGGCGCAGAATTTCATGATTTTTTATGGACCAGAAGCGAGCTATCATTATGGCGTGTCATCGGAGCTTGGCACAAAATACTCTGCGGCTCCACTTCTACACATAAAAGCGATGGAGGAAGCCAGAAAACGCGGTTGCATACGCTATAATCTCTGGGGGATCGTGGAGCCAGAAGAGAAATCTCATCGTTTTTATGGAGTATCCGAGTTTAAACGCTCATTTGGTTGCGAAGAACTGCGCTATACGCCAGCTCACGATATGATCCTAAAACCAACTGCTTATCAACTAACCAAAATAGTTGAAACTGCGCGCAAGAAAAAACGCCATGTATAAAGATTTGTGATATAATAAGCATAAGTAATAAAGGAAAGATATGGCAAAAATTAATCGTAAATATATTGATAAACACTGGCTGGTATTTATTTTTAGAGGATCACTTGCGGCACTATTTGGGGCGTACGCTTTGTTTGCGGGTATGTCTGAAATGGGGAACATGATTGCGATTGTAAGCATACTGTTACTGCTTATGGGTATCATTGATGCAGCTTCGGCACTTTACAGCTCTAGCAAAAAACACGGTTGGTTTAATGCTGTGCTTGATGCGGCTGTGGATGTAGCCGCCGCTCTCATGCTTTTGTTCTTTGCTCGCGAGGATCTAATGCTATCTATGGTGGTACTTTCGGTCTATACAATCATTTCTGGGATTATTGATATCTTTCATGGATTTCTATCCACGGTTGACCCGACAGATCGCTTTATTCGCGTGTTTGCAGGGTGTTGTGGTTGTGTAATTGGTATTGTGATATTTAATGCTGGTGATTTTGAAATATCTACATTCGTGAGATTCTTTGGTGCCTACATGCTAATCGTTGGTGCAACGAGTCTAATTTATGGTGTGCATAACCGCGCTCAAAACATTGAAGACAAAGTGGCCAGGAGTCAGGCGGCCAAGAGAACTAAGAAGACTAAAAGTACTAGCAAAAAGAAAAAGTAGATTTTGACTGCTCGGACCTGTTCGCTTTCTATCTTTTTGTGATATAATTTAGGTTATGAAAGCAATTATCACTGATGCTGGTTTTGCCAGTCGCTATTTACCTATCACTAAAACAATTCCCAAGGCTATGATACCGATTGGTAGTAAGCCCGTAATGCAACTGTGCGTAGAAGAATGCGCTGAGGCGGGGATTGATGAGATTATCATCGTTGCTACGCCAAATACAAAGGGCAAAGAAATCTACGACGATTATTTTCACAATCCGTCAGACAACGTCAAAGCGCTCCTAGAAAAGCAGGGCAAAATGGAGAGGTTTGAGCCGGTCGAGAAAATCATGCAATTCCCAAAGATCACCGTGATCGAGCAAGACGCAAGTTTGCCTTATGGTAATGGTTCGCCGATCGTTTCAGCACGCAAGTTCGTCGAAAACGATAAGGCTTTTGTCGTATTATATAGTGACGATTTAATCTTAGGCGCAAGCGATGTAAAAACCTTGATTGACAAATACAACGAAAACCCTGAGGCTAAGGCCGTGATCGCAACCCAAGAGATGCCTGAAGACACTTGGCATAAATACGGAATGGTAGCCTTAAAAGAAAATGGGACGCTCAGCCATATCGTAGAAAAACCCAAAACTCCAGATCAGAGCCCAAGTAACCTAACGAGTTACGGTCGCTATTTGTTGACACCCGAAGTATTTGACTACTTAGTGCCCGCTAATACAGGATTAGATGGGGAATTGTGGACTGTTGATGCGATCACTAAGCTCGCCGAACATGGTGATGTTGTCGTGGCGCATAGCCAAGGTAAATGGATCACTACTGGCGATCCAAAAAATTATTTCTTGGCACATCTAGAGTTTGTCATGCGCCAGACAGATTACGCCGATGATGTGCGAAAATTTGTAGAAGGTGTATAATATAATTATAAATAGGAGGTAAAAAAATGAATGTAGCGGAATGGATTATAGTAGCGATATTAAGCACAACACTGCTTTTGCTTTTGATTCTAGCGATTATTCTACTAGTTAAACTGATTAATCTCAGTAAAGAAGTTGAAAAAGTGGTGGTAGAGGGCCAGGATATTGCACGAAATGCCAACGGCATCGTGTCTAATGTAAAGGGTATGACCTCATTTGGGGGGACGATCGAGATGTTTATCGACCGCTACATCACTCCTAAGCTCAAAGAAAAAATCAAAGAATCCAAGGCTAAAGAAGCAAAAACTAAAGAAAGGAGCGAAAAATGACAGCCAAAAATAAAAGTGGAGCTGGTAAGTTCTTTCTCGGCGCGGCTCTGGGCGCATTGGTGGGAGCGGTCGCAAGTAAATTTATGAAGTCCAGTGCTGAAGACGAGGATTTTGAAGATCGACTTGAAGACGTAGAAGAAGATATCGCAGATTTCAAAGAAGATGCAGCGGAACGGTTGACAAGCGCAAAAGGCGCGGCCGAGAAAAAGGTGGAGGCAGCCAAGAAAAAGGCAGAGAAAGTTAGCAAAACTGCAGCAACGGAAGCGAAGAAGGTCGGTAAAGATATTGAAAAGGGTGCTGAGAAAGTAAAGAAGACCATCAAGAATGCCTAAGGCTGTCAAATTAAAGCCAAGTGATTTTGTCCATCTGCATAACCACACGCATTATTCGCTTTTGGATGGTTTAACTAAGGTGCCAGAACTTGTACAATTCGTCAAGTCTGACGGAATGGAAGCTGTGGCTGTGACAGATCATGGCACGATGTCAGGGCTCGTTGAGTTATATAAGGAATGTAACGCTAATGGCATAAAACCTCTACTCGGTCTAGAAGCCTATGTCGCAGCGCGCAAGCTAACCGACAAAGATCCAGCGCATGACAAGCAACGCTTCCATGTGACTTTGATTGCCATGAATAATAAGGGCTACGAAAACCTCTGTCGAATTATGAGCAATGCCGAGGAGCATGGCAAATATTATAAGCCCCGTACTGATCATGATGAACTCAAAAAATATAACGAGGGAATTATCTGCCTTTCTGGCTGTATGGGGTCAGAAATATCAGAGGCGATCCGAGCTGATGATGATGAGCGAGCACTGGAGCTAATCGATTGGTACAGAAACGTATTTAAGGATAGATTCTATCTTGAAATGCAAGATCATGGACACCCCAAATCCAGTACGCACTCTGCCGAGCAGAAGAAGGTCAATGATTGGCACATGGCACACGCTGAAGAACTTGGATTGCCTCTAGTCGTAACCTGTGATGCACACTATCTAAAAAAAGACGACCAAGACGCACACGAAGTGTTGCTCTGTATCGGCACGGCGGCAAACCTATCCGACACTAATCGTATGACGCTAAAGGATTTTGATCTACATGTGATACCGGCCGAGGAGATTATTGAACATTGGCAAGATACTTGTCCAGAAGCGGTTCTGAATACCAAAAGAATTGCTGACAGGTGCAATGTGGACCTAGAGCTCGGTCGGATTTTGATCCCGAAATTCCCCGTACCAGATGGAGAAGACGAGAAAACGTATCTGGATAAGCTAGTGTTTCAGGGTTTGGTTTATCGATATGGCGGCAAAAAACTTGAAGATACCGCAAAAATAAGCATTAAGGAGTGTCGCAAGATATTGGCTGATGTGGATAAGGACCGCGACGACGACCACAAGGTTTTACCGCGTATTGATTACGAATTGTCAGTCGTAGATAAAATGGGCTATAACGGCTATTTCTTGATCGTGCAAGATTTTATCAACTGGGGCAAATCTCAAAGGATCGTGTATGGGCCAGGGCGAGGTAGCGCGGCTGGTTCGATATTGGCTTATGCCCTTCGCATCACAGAGCTAGATCCGTTGAAATACGACTTGCTATTTGAGCGGTTCTTGAATCCGGATCGCATCTCGATGCCAGATATTGATACCGATATCCAAGACACAAGACGAGACGAAGTAATCCAATACTGTTCTGACAAATATGGCTCCGCACGTGTTTCCAACATCGCGACTTTTGGTAAAATGATGGCCAAAAACGCTGTGCGTGACGTAGCGCGTGTCCTTGAAGTGCCATACGCAGAGGCAGATCGACTCGCCAAAATGGTACCCGATCCGGTACAGGGCCATCACGTACATCTTGCTGATGCGATCCGAGAAGTCCCAGATCTTAAAAATGAATATGAAACAAACCCAACCTCAAAAGAAGTGATCGACTTTGCCTCAAGATTAGAAGGGACAATTCGTAATCACGGCGTGCACGCTTGTGGTGTAATCATCGCTCCAGATGATCTAGTAAAATTCCTACCGCTTGAAGTCTCGGCGAAAGGCCCAATCGCAGCCCAGTTCCCAATGGGTCAGGTAGAAGAACTTGGTCTACTCAAAATGGATTTTCTCGGACTCTCTAATTTATCCGTAATCAATAATGCTCTTAGAATGATCCGAAAAGTTTACCATGACGACATAGATCTATCGGCCTTACCACTCGACGATTCGGAAACATACGCGCTTTTGCAACGTGCAGAAACTACTGGTGTATTCCAGCTAGAGTCTGCCGGTATGAAACGATATTTGCGCGACCTCAAGGCTTCAACTTTTGAAGATATCATCGCTATGGTAGCGCTTTATCGTCCGGGGCCGATGCAATTTATCGACTCGTTCATTAAACGAAAGCACGGCGAAGAGCCGATCACATATCTTCACCCTGGTCTTGAAGGAGCGCTAAAGAATACTTATGGTATTTTGATTTATCAAGAGCAATTCATGCAGATCTCAAGGACTTGGTGCGGTTTTACGGGCGGGCAGGCAGACACTCTCAGAAAAGCTGTTGGCAAGAAGAAGGTCGACCTGATGAACAAAGTAAAACCCGACTTTATTAAGGGCGCTGTAGAGATTGGCGGGGCCACCAAAGAGATCGCTGAGACATTTTGGGATCAGCTTCTGGAATTTGCGAACTACTGTTTCAATAAATCACATGCCGCTTGTTACGCTCTGATCGCCTATTGGACGGCGTATCTCAAGGCTCATTATCCAGACGCTTTTATGGCTGCGCTGATGACGGCCGACATGCGATGGACCGATCGACTCGCGATTGAAATCGCCGAATGTAAGCGTATGGGGCTCAAAGTTCTAGGTCCAGACATCAATCAATCGTATGGCGACTTTGGCATTGTTGGTGGCGAAAAGACGATCCGATTTGGCTTGTCTGGGATCAAAAATATGGGCAAATCTTTGGTGGAAGACATCGTGATCCCAGAGCGCGACAAAAACGGTCCATTCAAATCAGTTTGTGATTTCGCTAAACGCATCGATTCTACTAAATTCAACAAAAAATCTTGGGAAGCCGCGATCAAAACTGGCGCATTCGATAGATTTGGTGCAACGCGGTCAGATCTCTTGTTCAATCTAGAGGCGGTGCAAGCCTATGGATCAAAAATTCAAAAAGACGTAGGGTCAGGTCAGACCGACCTTTTCGGCATGATGGGTGAAGCTGGTGCCGTACCGGAAGTTGAGATCAAGCCAGCACCGGTACAACACCCAGAAAAGGAGCAGTTATTATGGGAACGTGACCTAATGGGGCTTTATCTTTCTGCGCACCCATTGGACAAATACGACACCTACTTTGAAGAGCAAACCCACCCAATGAGTCTGATTGCATCAGAAAATGACGGTAAAATGGTGACGGTGGGCGGAATCATTACAAATGTACGATCAATTCTCACCAAAAAAGGCGACAAAATGGCCTTTGTCAAAATGGAAGACAAAATGGATGAAATCGAATTTATAGTTTTCCCATCAGTTTTTGCAGAATATGGTGGGAAGTTAGAGGTAGATAACGTAGTGAGAGTACGCGGCCGAGTAAATGCTAAGGACAAGGAAGGGCGCATAACCTCTGACGTTAAGCTACTAGCCGAACAGGTCGAACTGATCTCGGACGACGTACTAGGGTCATACGTATCTACTGGCACCAAATTAGCCGCCCCTGCTCCTGCACCATCAGAACGTGGACGTAGGCGTAGCAAAATATCAGCAGAAAGAGTCCAGAACGCCGTAGCTGAACCTATTATTCATGAAGCGCGCGTACTTAAAAATCCGCCAAAAGACCCCCGCAAGGAAAGATTATACATACTTATTGAACACCCTGATGATACAGAAACCTTGTCTGCAATTCGCAGATTGGCGGATTTATATTTAGGTTTCCAAGAAGTAGTATTGGTCCTAAAAGACGGCGAAACAAAACGCCCGCTTCGCATGCCATTCAAGGTTGATGCATCGGAGGACTTGCTAGTGAAACTGCGCGAATTAGTCGGCGCTGAAGCGGTAAAGGTCTGCTAATTATATCTATATGGTATAATTAGGGTATGAAAAAGAAGAGAGTGTCTAGTAGTGTGACGGTCAATCGTAAAGCGCGGTTTGATTACGTGCTTGGCGATGAGCTGACGGTAGGTATGGCACTTGCAGGGCCGGAAGTGCGTCTGATCCGCGATCATCATGTCCAGCTGAAAGGCTCTTATGTAACTATCCGAAATGGAGAATTATGGTTATATGGACTCACGCTCGGTGCAGATACTGCGAGAAACATCAAACTACTTGCCACAAAAAAACAAATTGCTACTCTTGAGCGAGAAAAAAAGGACGGATCGACCATTGTGCCAGTGCGTTTAAATGGCGGGCAGAGATACATTAAGCTCGTGATTGCGATAGGTAAGGGTAAGAAGAAATATGATAAGCGCGAAGCCATCAAAAAACGCGACATTGAAAGAGGTAGATATGCTTAAAATTTTTTCCTGGAATGTTAATGGTTTGCGCGCGGTAATTCGTAAAGGGGCCTTACAAAAATTCATCCAGGAATATCAGCCGGATATTTTGTGCCTGCAAGAGATTAAGGCGAAACCAGAGCAAGTGGAGTATGATTTTCCGGGATACAAGGTATTTTGGAATCCAGCAGAGCGAGCTGGCTATAGCGGGACGGCTACATTAGTTAGGGAAGAATTATTATCATTGCTTTCCTCAGCTGACTTGTTCGCCAAAAATCAAGATAATTATGCTTCGGAAAGCAACGATAATAATTCTTTCAACATAGCTGTTGACGAAGGCAGGATTCTTACGCTTGACTTTGAAAAGTTTTATTTAGTAAATGTTTATGTGCCGAATTCGAAGCCGGATCTAGCGAGATTGAAATTGCGTGAGGCAGAGTGGGATCCGGAGCTGCTGCGGTACTTAAAAGAGCTAAAAAAGACCAAGCCGGTGGTGGTGTGTGGGGATTTTAATGCAGCGCATAATGAGATCGATATTGCGAGACCGAAGACCAATCATCATTCGGCGGGGTTTACCGATGAAGAGAGAAAGGGAATCACAAATTACATTAAGGCTGGATTAGTCGATACCTTTCGCTATTTGCATCCAGGATCGGTCCATTATACCTGGTGGAGTCACTGGGGCCAAGCGCGAGCAAACAATATCGGCTGGCGGATCGATTATTTCTTTGTGTCTGAATCTCTTAAAAGTAAGCTAGTCTCAGCGGAAATTTACGAAAACGTGATGGGATCGGATCACTGCCCGATTTCGATCGAGCTGGAGATCTAAGTATGGACTATTTTGAAAAAATTGAATCAAATCCATATAAAGACTTGATATGGAACTTGCCGGAGCAAAAGCAAGGGCTAGTTAATGTAGTTGGTGGTAGCGCGGGGAGTTTTCGCTCTGAGGTCAAGATCGCTGAGTACTTGACAGAAAAGTATCCGGTGCATGAAGTGCGGGTAATAATGCCCGATTCGCTCAAGAACAAATTACCTGGCTTGCCCTTTTTTCATTTTTTGACATCAACGGAGTCAGGATCGTTTGCCGAAAGCCAAGAACTGGTCAATGTGTTTGATCGAGCCGATTTTAATTTGATGCTTGGCGATCTTTCAAAAAACAAGGTCACAGGAAAAGCCATATCGGATTCACTAAAAACGACTAGCCGCGAAACTCTGATTACGCGCGATACAATAGATTTAATCAATGATAATAACCCCGAACGAATACTAATGAATGAGCAAATAATTCTAATGGCGTCACTCTCCCAGTTACAGAAGCTCCTAAGAGCGATCTATTACCCAAAGATGATTCTGATGTCACAATCGCTTGTCCAAGTGGCAGAGATATTGCACAAATTTACTTTGAGTTATCCGATCAAGATCGTCTCGCTTCATGACGGTCAAATCTTAGTCGCAAAAAATGGCTTAGTAAAGGCTGTGCCACTAGAAAAATCTGGCTACTCACCGATTTTGCTCTGGAGCGGGGAATTGGCTGCAAAAATTGTAGCAATAAATCTATACAATCCAAACGATTTTATCGGTGCAACTATTTGTGCGATTTTTGATTAGTTCTACTGGCTAACTTTTTTTCAATGTCTACCGCGTCGCGCGAAATATTGTGTCGGCGCTGTCGTAGGAAAAACCAAACGAAGACAAAGATGAGACAGCCAAAAATAAATAGGGAGTATTTGACTGGATCAGGCCAATTTGTCGCAAAGAGAATAATAGCATTGACAATGCCTAGAATTATGGTATAAATATATCTTCTAGCAAGAATGATCTTTTTTGCGAGTGGAAAATTACGCCGCGCGAGTGAATGTTTGGTGCAATCGTCGGGGTGACCTAGAATTTTGCCATAGACTAATAAATCTCCGCCTATAGCTGAAAGAAGATAATAAACAATAAAGATAAGTCCGACGACCCAATTGATTCTTAGGGTTAGAAAGAGCACTTGCGCGCCAGCGAGCGTAACGTCGGCCGCCATGTCAAATTTGGCGGCATATTTGCGGTATTTCGGTGTTTTGTCTTTGGGAAATGGCCATTTGCGTGCACAGGTGCCATCAAAAGCATCGGTAAGCTCAGCTATAATGAAGATAATAAAAGCCGCTTTGGGACCACCGCTATGCATCACACAACCATAAAGCAAGGCGAGTGCCAGAATCAATCTAGATAAAGTTAATAAATCTGCTAGATATCTCATGCTTTCATTATAGCAGAATTAAATATCTTTTCTAATAATTTAATACGCTTAGAAATAAGTATCTCATCGCGGTGCGCAAGCATGACTTCAGACATCTTGGCGATGCAGTCTGGATGTTTGAAAATAGTATTCAAGGCTTTGGTCATTTCAGCGGGATTCTCGTTTTTGCTGATGATGTAGCTACCCTTAGGAATGACTTCTTTCATGTCTGGGTCACAGATAAATACCGGCACCCCATGCGCTTCGGCTTCGATCAAAGTCATGCCGAAAGTATCGAAATTGTATGACACAAGTACGTCCAACTGAGAAGAAGCGATGGCGGACTGGACTCTTTCAAAAGCGGTGTTACCATGAAAGGTGACATTCATGTGGTGGCACTTGGCATAACGTTTGGCTCGAAAATAATCTCCGCCGCCGCCATAAACATCTAAGTGGTACTTACCATTGACTTTGGATAATGCTCTTAGGAAAGGCATCATGCGCTTTTCGGCGGAAACGCGAGAATGCCAGATAATCTTAAGTTCACCATCTTTTGCTAATGATTTAAGACTAACTTTATCTGGGAATTTGTCGTCGGGATAGCCATTTGGGAAAACTTTGATGGGGCTAACCACGCCGTAACGAATCAGTTTTTCACGGAAATGCTCTGAGGGCGTGAGTACCAAATCGGCAGCATTGGCATGACGCACCATTAATTCCCACATTTTAGCCTTGGCTAGACTGTCGGCATAGTAGTCGTCACGCTTGACTCTGGTTGAAGAAGACAAATACCAAGAATGAAACCAATTAATAAGAATAGCTACAATGGTGCGAAATCCTCTAGGTATAAGATTGGTTTCACCCATATCCTCGCGCCCGTGCATGACTTGGATAGTCGGAATACCAAGTTTGCGGCCGAGGCGCAAGGCCGCGATTGAACAACCCGATTCGTAGTGCACATAGAAAATGTCGAATTCTTTGAGTTCGGGGTGTTTTTCTAGGAGCCATTTTTCGACGATGCCGGGGCGCCGAGACACGGGAGTCAGCCCGCGAAAGAATAGTTTGCAACTCGGGACTTGATAGATTTGTTTTTGGGCGAGATCTCTACGCTCAGATTCAGAGCGCGGGAAGCCGGTGCTAAAGATTAGTACTTCGTGGCCATCGTTCTCAAGGGCGGTTTTTTGGGCATTTATGGAGCTGACGATGCCGCCAGTTAAGTCTAAGTAGCAGTCTGAGAAAAATGCAACCTTCATATCTTTATTTTACCACGTAGTGTGGTATAATCGAAACATTAACAATTATAATATCGAGAAGGAGTGAGGGAACGGCCCTTTGAGCTCCTGCCAACCTACCGTTTTGGCAAGGTGGTAAATCCGACCAGAAAGGAAAGATATGTTCTATAGAACTGCGGAGAGCGTTTCTCCGAAACACCCAGACAAATTGTGTGACCGAATCTCTGACGCGATTTTGGACGCTTATTTTGAAAAAGATCCAAATGCTCGCGTAGCAGCTGAGACTTGTGGTGGACACGGCGTAGTCTTTGTGACTGGTGAAATCACGTCGACGGCTGACGATATCGATATCCCAGCGATAGTCCACAGAATCGCAGGTGACGATATTGAAGTTCATACCAAGATAGTAAAACAATCGCCCGAAATCGCTCAAGGCGTAGATACTGGTGGAGCCGGTGACCAGGGAATCATGATCGGTTTTGCCTGTGATGAAACACCAGAAATGCTACCACGCGAAGTGGTGCTAGCGAGACGACTCAACCAATACATCTATGACAAACATGCTTATGATGGCAAGACACAAATTACTTTGGCACCAGACGGCTCGGTGGATTCTATCGTGGCTAGTTTTCAGAATGTACCGCACGACGAACTAGAAAAAATCGTACGAGAATTCATTAAGGAACACAAACTTGAGGGTAAATTAGAACTCCATATTAATCCGGCAGGAGATTGGAACCAAGGCGGTTTTGACGCTGATACCGGCTTGACTGGTCGTAAACTGATTGTAGATAATTATGGGCCACGCGTGGCGATCGGTGGTGGCTGTTATTCTGGCAAAGATCCATCAAAGGTTGACCGTTCGGCTGCCTATATGGCACGTCGAATTGCGGTAGATTACCTAAGGAAGCGTAAAGCTCATGAGGTGTTGGTGCGACTAGCCTATGCGATCGGCTACGCCGAGCCGCTCGAAAAGACCGTGATCATTGATGGCAAGCCTGAGGAGATCGAGGGCTATGATCTCACACCGAATGGCATCATCAAATACCTAGACCTCAAGCGGCCGATTTATGAGGAGACTGCTTGCTATGGACATTATGGCGAAGGATTCGACTGGGACCGCTAGAAAATATATCGCGATTGATTTAAAGTCATTTTATGCTTCGGTAGAGTGCGTGGAGCGTGGGCTGGATCCTCTGGAGGCTCGGTTAGTGGTAGCCGACGTTTCACGCACCGAAAAAACAATTTGTCTTGCTGTGTCGCCCGCCTTGAAAGCCCTAGGCATTTCAGGACGAGCGCGACTTTTTGAGGTGTACCAAAAGGCAAGGGATTTTATTATCGCACCGCCTCGTATGCAAAAATATATTGAGGTGAGCCAGCGAATTTTTAGGATCTATGCTTCTTTTGTCGCGACAGAAGACATTCATGTTTATTCTATTGACGAAGTATTTATTGATGCGACTTCATATCTTAAAAATTACAAAATGACCGCACGTGAACTTGCGATGACAATGATCAAAAAAGTACTTGCCGAAACCGGAATTACAGCCACAGCCGGCATAGGCTCAAATCTGTATCTCGCCAAAATTGCGATGGATATTGAAGCGAAGCGCATGCGACCAGATGAGGACGGCGTAAGAATCGCTGAACTAGACGAAAAATCTTATCGAAGGAAATTGTGGGCGCATCAACCTTTGACAGATTTTTGGCGAGTGGGTGCCGGCTATGCCAGGAGACTAAAAAAGTACGGGATTAGTACGATGGGGGACTTAGCGCGCTTTTCGCTTGCTGGTTCGGATAAGCTGTATCACGAATTTGGCGTCAATGCAGAACTTCTGATCGACCACGCTTGGGGGTATGAGCCCACGACCATGACAGACATCAAGGCATATCGGTCAGAAAACCACAGTTTGTCGAGCGGGCAAGTACTATCTCAGCCCTATAGTTCCAGTCGAGCAAGAATAGTGATCGCAGAGATGGCGGACGAACTGGCCCTAAAGCTCGTCCGCGACGAGCTGATGACCGATCAGATTGCGCTAACACTCGGACACGACAAGACTAACCTCAAAAATTATCACGGTAAAGTGGTGTCAGACCACTATGGTCGCATGGTCCCAGCTCACGCTCACGGGACGATCAACTTGCCTAGTTTTACTTCTGCGTCCAATCAAATCACGACAAAGACTTTGGAATTGTTTGATAAAATCGTAGATCCGGATCTTTTGATACGCCGAATGTACATTGTGGCAAACCATGTTAGACCAGCTTCCCTAAAAAAGCAAGCGCAGCAATTAAATATATTTACTGATTACGAAAAACTGGCAGAAGATATTGCCCGCGAGAAGCGTCGTGCCAAGGCCATCCTCAAGATCAAAGATCGCTATGGCAAGAATGCGATTTTGAAAGGAGTTAATTTTGAGGAAGGCGCAACCCAAATCAAACGTAACCGACAAATTGGGGGACATCAAGCATGAAATTTGAGAATAGTGACTATAATGACATCATCGATCTGCCGCATTTTCATGATCCGGCAAGACCATACATGTCCCGAAAAAAGCGTGCCGCGCAGTTCGCGCCATTCAAATCACTTGGTGGCTATCACGAATCAATTGATGACGTAGCTGATGAGGTTAACGACGTGGTTTGGGAGGATATTGAACGATGATCCTAAATTAAATAAAAAATGATCTTGGTCGCCTGCCAAGATTTTTTTGGTGGGCAAAGAGGGACTTGAACCCTCACAGTGTTGCCACTAGCAGATTTTGAGTCTACCGCGTCTACCAGTTCCGCCATTCGCCCGTGGCTTAATTATATCATAAATCTCCAAGTTATGCTATAATTAGACTATGGATTCGACTAATGGTGGGCAACTTCAGACTGATCTACAGAGACAGGCCGCGGCTGCTTTAGCACGCAAGAAAGTGCTCGCAGCTTATTCTGATGCTAACAGAAATACTGCTTACGCTGCGGAGCCTGGTGTTGACAATTCTCGCATGAAAGATGAGCCAGTCACGCAAAAGATTAATTCCGAATCGTGGAAAAAATATCACTCTGCTTGGCAAGATTATTACCAAAAATACTATAGCGAGTATTATTCCAGAGCAGCTAAAGACTATGTAGCAAAGGAAAGGTTAAAAGACGCTCGTGCTAAGGCCGAAGAGGAAGAGATCCTAGATTCGCTAACACGTTCAAGCGCAAAGCTCGGCAAGAATCCTGGTATGTCACTAGGAGCAAATTCCACCAACGCTGAAAATCTTAATGAGGATAACGTCAAGAATACTATACGACGGGTAATCCGCAAAAAAGCGACCGAAAGTGCCAAAAATACTAGACGCAAACGCCATCTGATACCAGTGCTAGCTGGGCTCGCCGTCGTACTTTTTATTTTGTTCTTGCAATATAATCGCCTGATCTTTGCGCCGATTATGGCCTATGTATCTCCAGGCGATACTCCAGCACAGGAAATAGACGCCGTTGACCCAACGATATCGCAGGCAGTTTCGCCAGACCCAAGGTTGATTATTCCTAAAATCAATGTTGATGTACCGATACATTTCGGCATCTCGCTTTCAGAGGTAATGTCGGCGATGAATAATGGTGTAGCGCATTACCGAATTGCTGGAGCGAGCTCGTATCCAGGCGAAATCGGCAATACGGTAATCACCGGTCATTCTGCAGGAGATATATATAGTTCGAACCCATATAAATATATCTTTTCTGGTCTGGAACGCCTTGAAGATGGCGATTTAATCTATATCAATTATAATTCCGTACGTTATACTTACCGAGTAGTAAAAAAAGAAGTAGTGGATCCATCCAATGTTGCAGCCCTGGTTGTAAACACCGACAAACCACTTTTAACATTGGTGACTTGCACTCCACTGGGGACTTCTAGATATCGCCTATTAGTGACGGCAGAACAAATTTCGCCAAGCGTAGAGACCGCTGAAGAGGCGGAGCAATTTACCCCCATAGACGATTCGGAGAATTTGCCTTCAAATGAACCTTCGTTCTTTGAAGGGATATGGGGATTCTTGACTGGTCAGTAATCAGTGTTCAACAATCCATTCGCGCATTAGATAATCGTCGCTAAAATAATACAACCATTTATTATCAGTGATGCCAACAGGGAAATGGTCAGAAACATTTTTGGCAATAACACGACGATTGTACCCGTCAAAATCATACACTACCAATTCTCCGTCGCGGACGGTGTAGATCATGTCGTTGTCTATCCAGCCAAAAGTTTCTCCTTCAATCTCCCACTCACGGACAACACTCGCTTCAAGGTCGAGCGTGGCAATATGAGCACCTGCACTCATAATAATATATTCACCGTCATGGCCAACTTCTGCTGCAGAAGGCGTAAAACTTAAATCATAGCTATCAATTTGAGTGAGATCATTTTGGCTATAGACAGAGATGGAAAATCCATCTAGCACAGCAATATATTTCTGATCATAAAATTTACCGATTAGAACCTTAGCCGCCTGGCTAGTGGTGGCGATATTGGTAATTTTATCATCGTTTCCTACTTTGAGATAGCCAATGTAGTTTTTGGCTTGATCGCCGGTGCCCCTGCTAGCCGAAAAAACAATCTCGTTTTCATAATGATCAAAACAATTGATGTTTTCGACCATAATTGACGAAAGTTGTCTAGTGGCCACGTTAATTCGATGTAGATTTCCGTTTTGTATTGCAAGGATATTGTTGGAATTATTGTCTAGAATTTGCATTTTGCTAAAATTCCCGCCGAATTCTTTTGTAAGGTTAATGCTCTGATCGGGATTCTTGACGTCTAGCAAAACCCATTCTGTAGTTTGATCGGATACAACTTGAAAAAGGATATGATTACCATCGGAGTCCCAATTCGCGGTTTTAATTTTGCCGGTGAAGAGACCGCTGGAAGCAGATTCTGTCAGGCTCACTGTGGAGAAAACCGTCGCGACATTGATGGATTTTGACTTTAATTCATTTGCAGTGAGATCTAGATATTGCCACTTAGTAGTATTATTGACAAAAAGAGCGGCATCGTGATCGGCATTCATTGTCGCGAATATTGTGCCAGTAGCATCATGCATTTTACTGGCAGTACGATCTTGCCAAAATAGTCTGGGGTAATGAATACGATATAAAAGCCCCTCTTTGATATCAATAGTCTTAGACCAACTATCATATCCTTCTTTTGTGAGCGAAATAGTATGCTCGCCACTAGAAAGAACTTTGGAGGTATTGGTGCGTTGCAACCAGGCAGTTTTGTCATCGATCGTTACATCTGCACCGGTGGGCACAGATGATATCTGCAACATACCTTGACGCTCAACCTTGAAATCAGAGTTCAGCCAATAACCAGATACGACAAAGGCCAACACCACTACAGTGATAATCACCGCAAGAACCATAACTGACTCGGAAATTATTACCTTAAGATTCCGCCATCGTTTTGCTCTATCTCTATCCATAATATACTGTCATTATAACATACTAATCTGATTTTAGCTCGGTTTTAGCTCTTGCGTTTTAATAAAAAAATAGTAAAATGGTATTAGGATAAGTGAGGTAATAATGCAAAAATCCAAAAATGATACTATGCCAAGCGTAGCGCGTCGCAGAACTATGAGTTCCACGACTCTAAACCGCAAATATGTCAAACGCCCGTCTAAGGCTCAGCAGAAAAAAGTCGAAGACATCGCAGTTAAAGTACGGCGAGTTGAGAAAAAATCCGACGATAAGTCCATATCAAGCCCACGGATTTCGCATTTTGCTGATATTTCAGCAGCAAGCCCAGTAAACAAAGTGACCATGAATGAAATGATGGATACCAAAGAGGAAGTAAAAAGCCACCCCCTACACGATGCGGCTAAAGCTAAAATGAAAAAACGCGTAGCAGACAATAGTGAATCCGCAGGCAATAGGGCAACTGCTAGCGAAATAAAAGAACAGGCAATCCAAAAAGCACTACGCGAAGCTAACGCTTCGAACAAAATGACTTCGGACAAATCGGGTAGGAAATTGCGAGACGCTCACAAATTGCATTTTGGTGTGGGCAAAGTCTTTTTGGCATTATCTTGCGCAGCTGTAGCAGTTTTTGCTATCGTGTATTTCGTCAATTTGAGCATGCCGGATATTTCACTTAAGGTTGCGGCCATGCAGACAGGGATCGATGCTTCTTATCCGAGTTATATCCCTAGAGGATATCGGATCTCTAGCATCACTTCTGAAAATGGAAAGGTGACACTAGAGTTCGTAAACGACGATGGAGAAGCATTTTCTATAGTGGAGGAAAGCTCATCTTGGGATTCTAATGCATTGATGACTAATTATGTGAAAGAGTCTTTTGGAGATGACTGCAGTGTGATACGCGAACAGGGTCTCACTATCTATGCCAACAAAAATAACGCCGCTTGGGTAAATGGTGGGGTGGTATACAAACTAAAAGTTACTACTGGCTCTCTAACCAACAAACAAATTCGCTCTATCGCGGTCTCGATGCAATAATAGTCCGCCATTATTCCAATGAAGCTTGAAGCGTCAGAGGCTACGAGCGACTTGATTTAGGCGGGCCAACGTAGCCTCTCTTCCGAGCACCGCCATAGTGAGATTGAGTGCTGGGCTAAAGGGTGCAAAACTGATAGCGATACGAATAAGGCTAAACAGCTCGGCTGGTTTTTTGCCAGTATCAGCCAAAAGTTCATTTAAGGCGCTCTGCAAATTATCAGCATTCCATGAGTCTAGCGCAGTGAGTTTGGCTATGGTGAGTTTAAGTAGGGATTCGATCTCGGATTCGGATAATTTTTTGATGAATTTGTTTTCTAGTAACATAGCAAGATCGATCATCGGCTCTGCGAAGAAGTAGGCGGTCATGCTCCTAAGGTCCGACAAGGTCTTTAGACGATCGTAGATGATCGAGAGGACCTGAATTTTGTATTCATCGCTACTATCTTTGGCAACTTCAGGCCAAAATCCGTCTGTCTTGGCATAGAGCGACTCAACGCCCTCTTCATCGAAAATCTTACGGATCCACTGACCATTTAGCCAGAGCAGTTTAGTCTCATCATAACGCGCACCAGAATTCTGAATACGGTCGAGCGAAAAGGCTTGAATTAACTCGTCTTTGCTGTAGATTTCTTGCTCGGTGCCATCATTCCAGCCTAGACAGGCTAGATAATTAAGCATGGCTTCGGGGAGTACTCCGTCTTCACGATATTCAGTAACGGATTTGGCACCGTCACGTTTGCCAAGTTTTTTGTTGCCACTAGGCGCTAGGATGTGGGGAAGGGAAACTATCTTGGGCGGAGTAATACCCAGTGCTTCATAAATAGCTAAATAATTCGGGGTGCTGGATAGATATTCTACCCCTCGCATCAAATGAGTGACTCCCATCTCATAATCGTCAATAATATGTGCAAAATTATAGGTGGGGTAACCGTCCTTTTTGATGAGAATAATGTCGTCTAAGACTTCTGGGCCGGTGTGCATGTCGCCCATGATTTCATCATGCCAGCTATAGGCTTTTGGCTCTGCTTTGAACCTAAGTGGCAGACCTGGCTCCCATTCAGGCGGATTTTCAGGACGGTAATTACGGTAGAGAAAGGGGGTCTTTTTATCACTACATTCTTTGCGATAGACGTCTAATTGCTCTGGCGAGGTGGGGTCAGCATAAGCTCGGCCCATAGCGATAAGTTTGCGTGCCCATTCGTGGTAGATCTCCATGCGCTCGCTCTGGAAATATGGTCCATGCGGACCGCCCACGATGGGGCCTTCGTCCCAATTGATATCCAACCATTCTAGAGTGTCTTCGATCAGCTCGGTGGCTCCTTCGACATAGCGAGCACGATCGGTATCTTCAATCCTGAGGATTAGTTTGCCATTATTCTGGCGGGCAAGAAGATAGGGATAGATAGCTGACCGTACGTTGCCTATGTGAATATAGCCAGTGGGGCTGGGTGCAAATCTCGTCACAATACTCATAGATTTATTATAACATTGGTGAAGCATAAAAAAAAGCCCCCAGATGGGGGGCAGTTTATACTAGTTCGTCCTCTTCTTCGTCTTCGTCATCTTCTTTGCGCTTGGCTAGGATAAAGAAGAACATGCCAGTGGCCGCAGCGACCGAAGCAGTAGTGGCGAGACCAGAGACTAATGATGAGCCTTCACTTATCGATGAGCTAACATCCTCGATCACGCCCTGTGGAGCTTGATATCCGTCGTACGAACTTACGTTGTTACCGTCGCTAACCTGGGTGGTGGTGGTCGAAGTAGCCGAGGAGCCCGAACCAGAAGTGCGTGAATAGGTATAGACTGTCGAGCCGTTAGCTCCACCAGTTGGCGATGGGGTGTATTGGGCAACATTCTCGGTATTTCCTGGAGTGGCTGGATTTGTAGGTGTAACTGGGTTCGTGTTATTATCAATTACTCCAGTGACTACGCTAATAATAACCGTGCCGGCATAGGTACCGGCTACTTTATTGGCGTCAGCTTTAGCACCAAAGTAAACATCCTGAGAACCAGTAGAAGTACCGGCCGCGGCCGAAATTAAGGTGATCGGGCTTGAGCTGGTGCTGACCATCGGACGATAAGTGCCAGTATAAGAAGTATCGTCTAATGAATAACCCCAGTAATTAGCTGGAAATGCGCTGCAAGCAGCGCTAGAACAAGTATAACTGCTGCCGCTTGTCAACGTTGGCAATGTTTCTGTGTTGCGAGTAGTATTAGTAAGATTGGTTGTACCCTGCGAATACATAGACGCCGTAAAACCATTGGAATTATTTGTGGAAACATTGACATTGATGGTATTGCGCAAAAAAGTGTTCACATCACCTGTGGCCCAATTAGTAGGCGTAGTGACAGAAACAGAAAGGGTCTCCCTAACGTTTACCTCAAAAGTCGTGTCACACGTGGCATTGGCACATGTGATCGCCTCTACATGCTGAAAAATAAAAATAAACGAGATGCAGATTAGCGTACACGCGAGGCTGGTTAAACTTAGTGTGACCTTAGTTTTTGTCTTAAGCATGATTCCATTATACACAACCGTTTTGTTTTTTGCAATGTTTTTTTGTTTTTTCGGCAAAAAATGTGGAAAAAAGTTATGTTTTTTAGTATAATTAGATAAAAGTGGAGTTAACAATGCAAAAAGATCACGTCAAAAAAACTATTACCCAAGAAGAGCTTGCACAGGCCTTTACTGGTGAGGTGGCTATGCCAGCCGAGAAGACCAAGAAAAAATCCAAGATCTCCGAGCGTACGTTGGCTATTTTTCTCATCGTCGGTGTGGTTCTGCTGACAGCAGGATGCGCGATGCTAGCATTTGGCATTTTGAATCTTGGCGAATCCGCGAGCGATGTCGAATACCCCGATCTCAAAGCCGAAAAGGACGCGCAAAAATATTACAGCCCTTTGACTGGCCAATCCATAGAGACGGAGTCTGACGTTACTGCGCCGATCTATTGCATACAGACTCCAAACGGCACCGATGGAGCAAGGCCACAAGCAGGACTAAATCAAGCTGGTGTGATATTTGAGGCAATTGCCGAAGCCGGCATCACCCGTTTTGCGGCAATCTATCAAAATCCGACTTCATCAGTGATTGGCCCGATTCGTTCACTCCGTATTTATTATCTTGAATGGGATACTCCGTTTGACTGCACCATTGTGCATGCGGGTGGTTCGGGAGATGCGCTAGCGGCGGTATCAGACGGTGGGTACAAGGACCTGACTGAAGATTATACCTACATGTACCGCGGGACTAGCGGTAGTAGATTATGGAATAATCTATTCACGACTGCCAGCAATCTAAAACGTTTTAGCTCTGATCGGGGGTATGATAAGTCTGAAGCCAAGGGCTTTGCACGAATGACACCAGATGAATCGCAGAAGGCACGAGTAGACGAGCAGGTGAGCGAGAAACTAGTCATCACTAAGCCCGCCAAAGGGAATACATCGGAGCTAAAACCTACAGTAACTACGATCGGTCTAAGATTTGGCGGGTTGCCTAATTATAATGTAGACTATGCTTATGACGCTAATTCTAACACCTACCATAGAAGTTATCAGAGTGGGGTAGCGCACGAAGTCTATAATTGTCCGCCCGATGATCTCGGCGAGAAAAACCCTGAGAGTGTCTGCTCACTAGTGCAAATGGCGCCTACGGTAGTGGTAGCAATGGTTGTTTCAGAACACCGTGCTTCGGATAACTATCACGAAGATATCACCGCTATCGGTTCGGGTGATGCCTACATCTTTCAAAATGGTGGAGTGAAGCAGGGCACTTGGAAGAAGGCTTCCCGCGAGGCGCAAATTGAGTTTGTTAACACGAACGGGGAATCAATAAAATTAGCGCCTGGGCAGACAATTATTTCCGCGGTGCCAACCTATGGTAGTGTTGACTTTTAGGGTCGGTGTGCTATAATGAAAAAGTGCACCTAACCCCCCTTGGGTGCACACTTGGTATAAGGGGTATTGTTACAATGTGGCCTCGTCGTCTAGTGGTTAGGACGTCTGGTTCTCATCCAGAAAATCGCGGGTTCGACTCCCGCCGAGGTCACCAATAAAAAAGGCGCCTATGCCTTATTTTTATTGGTGACGAGAAGGGAGAAACGAAGTTACTCCCGCCGAGGTCACCAATAAAAAAAGAGGGCGCTTGCGGGGGGCGAATTTAAAGCACCAAAGTAAAAGTTGTCTTTGCCCTATCGCTTTTACAATTTATGTTCCACCCATTCTGGTCACAAAGTGCTTTAGCAATGGCGAGTCCGAGTCCCGAGCCGTCTTTCGTCTTATCACTTTGATAAAATCGATCAAAAACTTTTTCTTGATCTTTACTGGAGATTGTGGCACCATCATTTGCGACCATTATTTTGTTTCTTTCCAATGTCACTGTTATCTTTTTGTTCCCATACTTCGTGGCGTTATCCAGTAGTATATCTAGGACCTGCAGAATGTCTTGTTTTGGCAAAAACAAGGGCTTTGAGCCGTCGTTGTACTCAAATAAGATATCACCAGAAAATTTTGGTTTGAACATTTCGATGCGTTTTTTCAACTCGGCTTTTAGGTCCACTTCTTTAGATACACTTTTCTTTATGTTGCCGGCATCCATTTTTGCAAGCTGTAAAAGGTCTAGGACCAATTTATTCGCATGATCGATCTCGTCTTCAATATTGGACTTCCATTTTCTATTTTCTTCATCCACATCTAAAGCTTCGACATTTGCCCCAATAACCGCGAGCGGTGTTTTGAGCTCGTGCGAGGCGTTGGCGATGAATAACTTCTGTTTGTCATAAGAATCTTTTACTGGCGCAATAATTTTTTGTGACGCAAAATAAGTGATCAGAAAAGTAGCCACTTCGATAACAGCCCCAACACAAAGCAAAGTGGCAAAAAGACGCGCGCTGCCATCTTCGCGATCGTCCTGGATGTAAGCTCTTAATTCCTGTTCATCGTAAGGCATAGGGGTCGGCATGCTGAGGTCCGGTTCGGAAAATGGCTTTGGCTCTGGGCGCGTCATCGACGAGAAAATCATAATCAAAGTACCGGATAAAACAAGAATAATGGTAGTGACAACCATGGTGATGATGATTATGCGGTTTCTTAACTTCTTAAACATTTATTTATCCGTTAGTTTATATCCAAGGCCCCGAACAGTGATAATTCTTGCTTTGCTATGGATTTTCTTTAATAGTTTGCGGATTCTAGAGATGTAAGATTCTACATAATTATCCTCGCCGAGACCCATTTCTCCCCAAACTTTGGCGAGCAAATGCTCTTTGCTAATTAACACTTCTGGTGATTTTATAAATTCAGTGACAATTTCTGCTTCCTTTGCAGTGAGCTGCTCCCCATTTAGAGTCGCGTTTGTTTTATTTAGCACCAAATCGCCGTACGTGATATCTGAAACGTCAATATTTTTTGGACGGCGAACCACGGCTTTAATTCTTGCCACAAGTTCTGCGGTCTTAAATGGCTTAGCGAGATAATCATCGGCACCGTGATCTAAGTGGCTGATTTTGCTCTCCACCTCAGATAATGCCGAAAGCATGATGACGGGTGTTTGGATTTTTTTCTCGCGCATACGTTTCAAAATATCCGTACCAGAAAACTTCGGTAGCATAATATCTAAAACAACGCAGTCGTAAATATCGCTCATGGCGTTTTCTAGGCCATCTTCACCATTATCCACGAGGTCGACCGAGATGCCTTGTTTTTCTAGGTTGTATTTTACGGCTTCAGCCAAGAAAGTCGCGTCTTCTACATAGAGTACTCGCATAATTATTCTCCTTATTTAATTATAATATAATTCTGCGCTTTCAAGCTAAAACCAAGCTGAAAATACCTTCCGGTATATTTTAAGATTTTTTTCAGGTAAATCGGTGATAATGGTGTTGTATAATAATTAAAAAGGAGGATTTCCCATGGAAAACGATAAGATCAAAAACAAGGACATTGCGAAAGAAAAAATTATTCTTTTCGTAATTGGTGTGCTGGTTGGTGCTGTTATTTCAACTGCGGCATTCTTTGTCTATGCCAAGACTTTGGGGGCTGACAGCAGCGCCAATAGTTCATCATCACAACAAATGCCCGGTGGCACTCCGCCAGAAAAACCAAGTGGCAATAACTCCGGAAATGACCAAGATGGCACTCCGCCGGAAAAGCCAAGCGACGATAATGACTCAAAAAGCGATAGTTAAAGGGGGGGTCATAGTGAATAAGAAGGACAAAATAGCGTATGCCGCTATAATCACCACCCTGACGGCGACCTTAGCAATGCTGTGGCTGTTGACTATCAATACAATAAACTCCGTCTATGAGGGTTCTAATGACAAAGGCGTGTCGCAGGTGCCGGGTGGTGGATCTTCATCTGTAGACTATTCATCGATCAAAGAGATTACTTCCGATGAGGTTGTCACGAGCGGCGAGTTTTCTTCGGCTAGTGCCGATGAGAACGTTATCCTTGCGTCTGGGGACATCACGGCGACTTTGTCGGGCATCACGGTCACTAAGACTGGCGATTCGGATGGTGGCGATAATACTAGTTTTTATGGTACTAACTCAGCAATCATCGCTAAGGACGGCGCGAATCTAACTATCAAGAATGCCCGCATCACAACTAATGCTACCGGTGCCAACGGAGTGTTTTCTTATGGCGGTTCGGCAACCACGAATAATTCGTCTTCAGACGACACTACGGTGAATATATCTGATTCGGTCATCACCACCAACAAAGATAACTCCGGAGGTATCATGACTACCGGTGGCGGCATTATGAACGCGGATAATCTCACCGTCACTACGAGTGGTACTTCGAGCGCGGCAATTCGTTCGGACCGTGGCGGGGGGACGGTTACGGTAAATGGTGGAACTTACAAAACTACCGGCAAGGGTTCTCCGGCTATCTATTCTACGGCGGACATTACTGTAAAAAATGCCACGCTCACCGCAACGGCTTCTGAGGGGGCGATTATCGAGGGCAAAAACAGTATCACGCTTGAAAACGTTGATCTCACAGACACAAATAACGAACTGAACGGACAGTCGACAACTTATAAGAATATATTTCTGTATCAATCGATGTCTGGCGACGCGGCTTCGGGTGAGGCGGTTTTTACGGCCAAGAACTCTACGATCACCACCAATAAGGGAGACAACTTCTATGTTACCAACACCACAGCTACGATCAACTTGGAGAACAACAAAATCATCAATAACGACTCGGCTGGCAATTTTCTTAGAATTCAAGCTGATTCGTGGGGTAATTCTGGCAGCAATGGTGGTACCGTCACATTGAATCTAACCAATCAATCTGCCACCGGAAAAATTGTGGTAGACTCAATTTCTACATTGACGATGAATCTTAAAACTGGGGCTTCATTCAAAGGCGTGATTAATAACGAAAATGCTGGCGAAGTATTTCTATCCTTGGATAGTTCTAGCACCATTACCCTAACCGGTGACACATATATAAAATCACTCACCAATGCAGACGCGAGCAATAGCAATATTCACACGAATGGCTACAAGCTATATGTGGATGGCGTATTGCTAAAGTGATGAGGGGGCAAATTATAACATTGAACCCGAATCGTTGATTTTACGAGAGGTAATCTTTATGGTATAATATTTATTATGAAGAGATTGCCTATCGTAGCGTTGATTGGTCAGACGAATGCTGGAAAATCGAGCATCCTGAATCGTTTGGCGCGCAAAAATATCGCCATTGTAGCACGCGAGGAGGGAACTACGCGCGATAATGTTGTGGCAACGATAGATGATAGTTTTATTTTGATAGATACTGCTGGTCTGAAAGACCCGTCTGATGATTTTGAGGCATCGATCCAAGAACAGATCAGTGACGCGATCGATGCGGCCGATGTAATATTGGTCACATTGGATTCGTCGAAATATTTTGATCATCGTGACGCAAAAATTGCCAAGGATGCGCTCCGTTCTAAAAAGCCGGTTTTGCTCGTTTTGAATAAGTGCGACTTAGGCGAGTCATTGCCGATAGAAGAATTTCGCGCCCTCGGTATTGCGCCAGAGAACACTTTTTATATTTCGGCGACGACTGGACAGGGTATTGACAGCCTGAAAAGGCAATTGGAATATGGTTTTTCTCGGGACGGCGTCGCTCCATCCCGTCGTCACGGGCGGAGCGCGCCTTCATCCTCGGTCGTAACCTCCGGACACCCTCAAAAAACATATTCCCAATTGCCTTTTTGTCAAACTCCCCTGAAAATCGCTCTGATCGGGCGGCCGAATGTCGGGAAGTCGTCGCTTTTTAATGCTCTGGGGAAGAAACAGCAGGCGATCGTGAGTTCAAAACAGGGAACCACGCGCGATGTAAATCGTGTATCCGTGAAGTACAAGGGACGAGAGCTTGAGATTTTAGACACGGCGGGCCTGAGAAAGCCAGGGAAGCGCGAAGTGGGGATCGAAAAGTTCTCAGCGATTCGTACTTTAGCGGCGATTGAGGAGGCGGATATTTGTTGTCTTCTCGTCGATGCTACCGAGCCGCACGCTAAGCTCGACCAAACTCTCGCTGGACAGATCGTTGAAGCCGGTAAAGGTATAATCATGGTGGTGACCAAAGTAGACTTACTGAAGTCGTCAGCTGAGGATTCGAATACACTTCTTGATGACCTTGAGCGAGATTTTGACTTTTTGCCGTTTGCGCCGGTGGTATTGACTAGCTCTGAGACAGGGGAGAATGTCACAAGATTATTTGAACTAGCACTCCAGATAGACGAATCAAGACACCAAGAGGTCAAAACTTCAGAACTCAATAAGATCCTCGGCGATGCGATGGTGAGCCACCCGCCGGCTGGCCTCAAAAATACAAGACCAAAACCAAAATACATCGTGCAAACTGATACTTGCCCACCGTGGTTTGTGGTACATGGTCACGACCTAGGGTTGCTACATTGGTCGTGGAAGCGATTTTTGGAGCGCAAAATCCGTGAAAAATACCCGTTTATTGGTACTCCGATCATGTTTTCTTTTCGAAACGACCAAAAATAAGGTTTTTTGTGGTAAAATATAGGTAAGGTGGGAGTACAAAGGTACTCTTTTTTAAGAGCACGTACTTTAAAAAGGAGGGGATAGCATGTCAAACAATCGACCTATTTTCGTGCTTGACACAAATGTGATCATAGATTATGTCGATATAATCCCTGGTGAAGATGGTAAGCCGCCGGTCGAACCGACGATCGATTTGACCGATGCCCACATCGTGATTCCATCGGTAGTGGTCCGGGAACTCTCGAACTTCAAAAACGAGAAGACCGATCGAGGCAAAGCCGCGCGAACAGCTCTTCGTAGACTGCGGAAATTGGCTGAGTACAACTATTGCACGATGCAAGAGTCTTATTCACTTGATGCTGAAATCGAGCCAATCAGCTGCTTCAAAGAAGACAGCTCCATTAGTATGGCTGAGCTCAAAGAACTGTTTGAGTCAGAGCAGCTGGTCTCGATCTTGCCCGTGCATAAGAATTTTCGCAAGGCTCTGCCGTTTCACCCATCAGACAGCGATATGGACGGTCAGATTATCCTGACTGCGCTAACTGTGGGTGCAATCCAAAACGGCTTGCCGATCGATGGCACCGCTGATACCATCACACTGCAGGATACTTATTTTAACGACGTGATACTGGTAACAAATGACAATGGCTTGGCGATCCGAGCAAGGGAACGCGGTATTCAGACCGAGCGATATGGTTATAAATACCCCGATCCGTACACTGGCAGGCGTGATGTTGTAGTACCAAAAGAGGTTTTTGATGAATTTTATAATTCACAGGAGATCTCGTTGGGGTTTTGGGAAGAACACATGCCGGACCAGCCGCCGCTAATTGCCAACGAATTTATCATCATGAGCCTGGCAGACGATGCGGAATATCCAAGTGGTTACGACCCGGGTGAAGATCCGTATTATAGCTATATCGGCCGTTATGAAGTACGCGAAGAAGCGATTGTGCCACTCAGGTACATTCGGAGTTTTCCTGTCGGGCTTCACAATGCTGGGCAGGCAATCTATGCTGAGTCGCTGATGGATCCACACATTGCCGCGGTACTCTGCACGGGACCGGCCGGTTCTGGCAAGACCTACATGGCCACGATCTACGGATATCACGCCTGCAAAGAGGGCGAATTTATCGGTGTGACGGTGGTACCATGTGAATCGCGTAGCAAGCTTGGGGCGCTACCTGGAGATCTAGACGAAAAAATGGATCCGGAGGTTCAGCCGCTCAAGAATGCCTTGAGGAATTATCTTCTAACTGAGGATGCCAAGTTTAGAAAGGAGCTTGAAGCTCTTCGCAAATATGGCACTGGTTCAGATGGTAAGAAAAAAGCAAAATCTCAAGGCAGCGACGATGAAGCACCGGAGAAGCGATCGATCAAGGCAAAATTAGCCGACCGCGTGGATTTGATCTGGGATAATTGGTTTTCTAATATACCGATCGAACACGCGAGAGGGCGAGATTTTAGCCACGAATTAGCAATCTATGACGAATTTCAAGATCAAAGTATTTCTCAAGCGGATACACTGATCAAGCGCTTGGGCATGAATGGCAAGATCATCATCACCGGTGATATTGAGCAAATCCACGCGCCTTATATTGATGCAACTAGTAGCGGATTGGTTTACGCTTCAAAGATGCTGATGGATAGTCCATACGTGGCGCAGGTATGTTTTACCGAAGACGAAATTATGCGGCATCCGCTAGTCAAAATGATTGCAATAAGACAGAAGTCAACAACATAGCTGACTACTGCTCCCACCTTTTTATGCCCCGCTCTTGCGGGGCAGTTCTATTTTGGACTTACTACATTCTTTGATATAATAAATATATGAGATTAGTCGTTGGGTTAGGGAATCCTGGCAACCAGTATAATTTTACGAGACATAATACCGGTTTTTTGGTGCTGGATTATCTCTTTAAGGTGCGGGGGTTGCAGTGGTCAGAAAAGCCGCGACTAGGAGCCCTTTGGGGACGAGATGGAGACGCAATTTTTATTAAGCCGCAAGATTTTTATAATAATTCAGGGCAAGCCGTGACGGCATATATGCATTACTACAAAATCCCGGCTTCGAATATCATGGTGATCTGTGACGATTTTAATCTAGAATTTGGCACTTTGAGGTACCGCTCTTCTGGTTCGGCTGGGGGGAATAATGGATTAAAATCAATCATCGCCGCACTAGGCTCGGAGGATTTTGCACGAATCAGAGTAGGGACAGGGAACGATACGCTCCGCAAACGTATTGGCGATACGGATTTTGTGCTTTCGAAATTTACGCCAGAAGAGCGATCGCTGTTGCCAGAAATATTGAAATCGGCGACTGAGAGATTATGCTAGCCCCCAGTTGTTCATACCGAGGGGGTGGACGCGGGATTTGATCTCAAGGAGAGTGATGGTTTGATTAAAAATTTCGGGTGGGAGATGAGTAGCGCGCATAATTTCTTCGCCAGAACGGAGGCCACTATTTAAGGCTTGAAGAATTTTGGTTTCGATATCGTTATCACCGATGAGATGATTGGTTTTGAGATTTTTCTTCGCATAGTCTTCTGGGAAGAGTAGGCGAAGAACATCGTCTGGCTCAGTATAAGGAAGCGCGCCTTGCTGGATTAACTTGTTGCAACCCTGAGAATAAGGATTTGTGATATTCCCCGGGACGGCAAACACTTCCTTGCCTTGAGCGAGGGCATGAGAGGCAGTGTTTAAGGATCCGGATTTAACCGCGGACTCAACGACAACGACAACGTCCGAAAGCCCAGAAATAATCCTATTGCGTTCTAAGAAACTAGTTTTTGGAAATGGGGAAGACCCGGGGGCATATTCGGAGATAATCGCGCCGTTTTGCTCAACAATCTTTCTGGCGACTGGTTCATGGGGCTTTGGATAGATATCATCAATTGCAGTGCCAAGTACCGCGACCGTGATGCCACCAGCATCGAGACAACCGCGATGTGAAATTGTATCAATCCCAAAAGCCAAACCGGAAACGATCACCGCACCACGCTTGCCGAGCTCGTAGGCGAGCTTATAGGCGACTTCCTCACCATATCTAGTATTATGACGCGAACCGACGATGGCGACGGTCTTGGGGCGCCCTGGAATGCTGTTTTTGTTCGCTTTTTTTGACATATTTTCTGGTAATTTTCCACGAAAATACAATGTTTTAGGCTTAAGCGCAATAGAGCTTAACACCTCTGTAAAAATGTGTTCTTGGGGCGATATTTGGTTGATTTTATCAAAAAAGTTGGTAAAAAGTGTTGACATTTTATTTCTCCTGTGCTATAATTTAGTCAGTTGGTACCCAAAAAGGTACCACACCGCACCTAAATAAGTTATAATTTCAGCTATACTACTTCCAGTATAGCAGAAATTGCGAGCTTTTGAAACCCTTTCGGACTTGGAATTTCTTCATGGTTCTCAAGTTTATAAGTATTACCTCCACTTTGAAAGGAATCTTTCGAAGGCTTAGCAATCCCTCTAACCGGCGGGCCCCAGAACTAGTGTGAGGTGGGTTACGCTCCGGGGGTTACCCGGTATAGTAGTGAAGCGTTAGAGGGCCAAAATAGCCTCAGGTGATGCCCACCCTTACCTGAGGCTATTTTGTTGCTAAAAAAATAACTGGAAAAAACCCTGGCCAAAAAGCCAGGGCAAGAATAAGGTGCTATTTGTCCAAAAATGACATCAGAGCGTCAACTATTGCTGGGTCAAGCGTGAGCTCTTGCTTGGACTTTGGATTATTCGGTAATTCCGAATCAAGACCTAATTTGGAGTACAGAGTGCTAAGGGCTCTTTTTTTCTTTTTTGAGAGTTCATCTAACTGATTGTAGAGCTCTCGCTTGAGCATTTTAGTTGCTAGCCTGTAACGCTCCTGACGCACTGGGTCCTTGGGGTTCATAGCTAGTATAAGCTTCTCCGCTGTAAGATGCTCTTGATTTTTGCGAATGTAATACTCCGCTATAGCTTGACGCTTATTTGCGTTAGTGATATTAATGGACATTTCACTGCCCCCCTTTCTGTTGGATACTTATATAATAGCATAGAGATAGAGTTTTGTCAAGGTCGCTTATGGTTGACTGGTGTGTTATCATAGTTATATGGCAAAAAATTTGGTGATAGTGGAGAGTCCGGCAAAAGCCAAAACCATCGAAAAATATCTGGGCGCTGATTTCAAGGTGCTTGCTTCGGTGGGGCATATCCGTAAGGACACAAAGGTCGATAAGTCTACTTTTGATGTAACTTACGAGATAGACCCGGGACACACCAAAATTATTTCTGAACTAAAAAAAGAGGCCAAAGCGGCCGACAAAATCTGGCTCGCAACAGATGAAGACCGCGAAGGCGAGTCGATTTCTTGGCATCTATGCGAGGTATTGAAGCTACCAAAAGACACGGCTAGAATTACTTTTCATGAGATCACTAAGCCGGCGCTAGAACAGGCAATTGAACATCCACGGACAGTAGATATGGATATGGTGTCGAGCCAGCAAGCCAGGCAAACGCTAGATATGCTTGTGGGCTACGATCTTTCCGATATCGTGCGACGCAAGGTGCCCGGTGCGGTATCAGCTGGACGCGTGCAATCTCCAGCACTCCGGCTCATTGTAGAGCGCGAAAAGGAAGTCGAGAAGTTTGAAAGTAAATTTGATTTTAAAATAACAGGGAAATTTTTCAAAGACTCGGAATTTACTGCAAATTTGGAGAAGAATAGTCCGAAAGATGAAAAAACGACTGAAGCACTACTGAGGAAGCTGTCGGCGGAGAGGTTCACGGTAGTGGATGTAGAAGAAACAGACGGGGTGAAGGCGAACCCGGTTCCGTTTACAACGGCAGCTCTCCAGATTGAAGCAAATGCTAAGTTAGGATTTTCGTCGCGGACCACCATGAGTGCTGCGCAAGGCCTGTATCAGGCAGGGTTAATTACTTATCACCGCACAGATTCGTTGAATTTATCATCACAAGCGATATCGGCGATCGCGTCATATATTGAAAACAAATTTGGCAAGAATTATTTGAGAGTACGTTCATTTAAAACGAAATCGGCTTCGGCGCAAGAGGCGCATGAAGCGATTCGTCCAACTGATGTAACGAGAGTCGTAGCAGGGAAGAATGATTATGAAAAACGGTTGTATCAGTTGATTTGGGCGCGGACAGTGGCGACGCAAATGGCGAATGCCAAGATCGCCAAAACCACTATTCATCTTTCGCATGATTTTGTGGCCAAAGGTGAAATGGTGGTGTTTGACGGATTTTTGAAAGTTTATGGCAAGTCAAAAGATACGGAATTGCCAAAATTGAAAAAAGGCGATTCACTTGATTGCCTGGAGCTTACCGCGAAACAGACTTTTAGCAAGCCGCCGGCTAGGTACACCGAAGGGTCTTTAGTGAAAAAATTAGAGGAATTAGGAATTGGGCGGCCATCAACCTACGCTTCGATTATGACCGCAATCCAGGCTCGTAAATACGTCGAAAAAGGCGAATCCGAAGGTCAAACTAGAGAGGTGGTGGAATTACACGCCAAAAAGGGTGCTATCAACCGTGAATTAATACAAGAAAAATATGGAGCCAACAAAGGTAAACTCGTCCCCACGCCGATTGGAGAGCTGGTGTCAGGATTTTTGACTGACAACTTCAAAAACATTGTGGATTATAAGTTTACGGCAAATATCGAGAAAGACCTGGACCTCGTGGCAGACGCCAAATTGGAGCGCGTAAAAATGCTTCGAGATTTCTACGGGCCGTTTCATGATACAGTTTTGATGGCGAATGGAGTGGAACGCTATAACAATGCACGTTTGCTCGGTCATCACCCCGAGAATGGCAAACCAATCTATGCAAAAGTTGGCAAAAATGGTGGTTTTATCCAACTGGGCGACAACGAGAAGGAGACAAAAGAAAAACCGAGATTCGCGCCTCTACCAAAACGAAAGACCGTAAAGAGTGTGACCTTGAAACAGGCACTCCAGCAACTGGCTTTGCCGGCATTGCCACGAGTATTGGGAGAAGCTCCGGACGGAACAGAGCTCATCGCCGCAAATGGACCTTTTGGTCCTTATCTAAAAGGCGGTAAGTACAATATTCCGATGAAAGATCTAGATCCGTATACGGTGACCTTTGATGAAGCTCTGCCTTTGTACCAGAAAAAACTCGACTCAATGATCGCAGATTTTGGCGAAATTCAGATTATCAATGGCGCTTATGGACCATACGTAAAGGGGCCGGGACGACGCAATAATGTCAAAATACCAAAGGACATCGATCCGAAGACGCTGACGGAAGATTCGGCGCGCGAAATGCTCAAAAATAAACCAAAAACTGCTAGGCGCGGCGTGCGTGGTAAGCGTAAGAAAAGTACTAAATAATTATTTTCATTTTTTGTAAAAATTATGATACAATAGTATGGAGAAATCTTGAATTTGACAGTTGACAACTACGCATATTCATGATATTATAGTACAAATTCATAATATTAACGGGGGTGGAACAAGGAAAGATACTGATGGATCAAAATGCGGAAATCCTAAAAAATGCAATCGCCGGAAGTCTAAAAATCATCGAACAGGATCGAGAAAGGGAAATCGTTTCAAGAAGATTTGGTCTTACTGGAGCTAAAGAAACTCTTGAGCAGATCGGTGAAATGCTATCGATCACACGAGAACGCGTTAGGCAATTAGAAAAAGCCATCCTGATCCGTCTTCAAATTTCCGCAGAAGACAACCAAATACCCGAACTTGCTCCCGCTGAAAAGATCCTTGTACGTAATCTTACCGAGACCGGTCGCGTCTCCCGACTAGCAGATCTAGCTGATAAGATTTATGGTCGCAAGACGACCATGGAGGAGCGTACTGGCATTTACTTTATTGCTACTTTCGCCAAAAACCTAACTGTTATCGAAGAAAACGACCGCTACTACGCGGCCGTTGGCATTTCTGATTATGGTGATAGCCGTGTAATCAAGAGTAGAGTTGACGAGATTGTCAAGCTGATCAAAGAGAACAAACAACCTATGACTTTGGACGAACTTGACAACAAGTTAAATTATGAACACCCTGACCATATAAAAGCAATAGCGTCAATCTCAAAACAACTTGCTGCCTTAAATGGCATGTGGGGACTTTCGAAATGGCCTTCTGTAAACCCCAAAAATATCCGCGACAAGATCTTCGTTATACTAGAATCGCGCAAGGAGCCAATGCATTTCTCGGATATCGCCCGCGAAATCAAAGAATCTAACTTCAAGCGCAAAAATGTCACCGTGCAAGCAATTCATAATGAGCTGATCAAGGATCCGAGATTTGTCCTGATTGGACGTGGAATTTATGCATTGTCGACCTGGGGCTACAAAAAGGGAACTATATCCGACATCATCAAATCTATCCTAGAAAAATCCTCAGAACCACTGACCCGCGAAGAGATCGTCAAACAAACCCTACGAGTCCGCAAGGTCAAAGAGACCACCATTTTACTCAATCTTCAAAACAAGAAATTATTCAAAAAAGTCGATAAGAATTTATATACACTAGCATAAGTGTGATAAAATGATACTATGGAAGCGATTATACATTTTATTCTTATGCCAATATTTTGGATCCCGGTGGTGGGTGTGCTCGCTTTTTTAACCTATCGAAATTACAAAAAACTCAATCGTATCAAAGTTTTGAACGTCGATTCGGTCTTGCTCATGCTTGAAATCCCGCGCACCAACGACAAAAAAGAGTTGGCTCAAGAACAATTATTTGCTAGTTTGCACGGAATTCTAAGAGATAAGCAAGAACTTAGAAACTCTGGTGGAGTACAAGAACATTTGTCATTTGAAATCGTTTCAACCGCCGGGCAAATCCGCTTTTATGTGTGGGTGCCAAAAGTATTGCAGAGTTTTGTAGAAGGGCAGATTTACTCTCAATATCCTACAGTGCAGATCTACAAGATGAATGAAGATTATGTAGATGGGCGCAAGAACTACCCTGTAAATTATATGACCGAACTTGGGTTAATCGAAGACGAGGCTCTACCAATCAAAACTTTTGAAAGTTTTGAAGTCGACCCTCTGGCCGGTATCACGGGGACTTTGGCGAAACTCAGTCCCGATCGCTCTGAGGAGCTTTGGATCCAGATTTTGACGAGACCGATTGCAGATGATTGGCACAAGACTACCACCGATAAATGGATCCGGCGGGTAAAGACTGGTACAAGATCGCTTTTTTCGGGCAGTGGGATCGACTGGACTTGGATCATCGAAGCATTTGCGGCGTTATTTAGACCACCTGCTGGCGGTACTAACTCAGATACAACGATCGAATTATCTGAACGCGACAAGACACGGATCGCTAAAGCCGAAGAAAAGGCCACCAAACTCGGCTATGAAGTTAAAATCCGCCTGGCATATCTTGGCCAGAATGACACCGATGCTAAGTTGAACATGCAGGCTTTAGTTGGCACGTTTAAGCAATTCAATTCAACCAATCTGAATGGTTTTAAACAAATCGGTGGGACCTTTAATGCCGCAGATCTTGATGCCTACAAGATGCGCCAATTCTCGGATCGTGGTTTTATACTGAATATCTCTGAGCTTGCTTCGGTGTATCATTTGCCTCATACTTCCGTCGAAACACCCAACATCGTCTGGGCGACTTCAAAGACCGCTGAACCGCCGGCTAAACTGCCGGTGTTGACTGGTGATACTAGCAACGATGAAAATGTCTCGGCTTTTGGCTTAACAAACTTCCGTGGCATCAATCATCAGTTTGGGCTACTGCGTCGCGATCGTTCAAGACATGTGTATATTATCGGTCAGACTGGGGCAGGGAAGAGCGGCATGCTAGAGCTTTTGGCACTTTCTGACGTATTTTATAATCAAGGCTATTGTATCATTGACCCGCATGGTGATTTTGCGATTGATAACTTAAAATTTATTCCGGAATCGAGGATCCGTGATGTGGTATATTTCAACCCGGCAGATACGGCATTTCCGGTCGCCTTTAATCCGCTTGAGGTGTCGGACCCAGCCAAAAAACCGAATATCTGTTCTGAAGTAATCGGCGTCCTCAAGCGAATGTTTGGCGACTCATGGGGCCCGAGGCTTGAGCATATTTTGCGCTATACTTTGCTGGCTCTACTTGATCGTCCTTCCACAACGCTACTCGATATCTCGCGTTTGCTCACGGACAAAGATTTTCGCAAAGAGACGCTCAAATATTGCAAAGATGTCACCGTCTTGCAATTCTGGAAACATGAATTTGGTCAATGGAACGAAAAACAGGTTAATGAATCGATCGCGCCGGTGCTAAACAAAGTTGGGGCCTTTACCGCTAACCCAATTATTCGCAACATCATCGGTCAGCCAAAGTCCTCTTTTGATATTCGTAAAATCATGGACGAGGGTAAGATCTTGGTCGTAAACCTATCTAAAGGTCTGATTGGTGAAGACAATGCTGGCATTCTTGGTGCATTCTTGGTGACGAAGGTCCAACTTGCGGCAATGTCTCGCTCCGATATACCACGAGTAGAGGATCGCCGGCCATTTTACTTATATGTAGACGAATTTCAGAACTTTGCGACTGATTCGTTTGCTGTGATCCTTTCTGAGGCACGAAAATACGGCCTAAATCTTACAGTGGCCAACCAATACGTTGCCCAGATGACTGATTCAGTGCGAGATGCAGTGTTTGGCAATGTTGGCACAACGATTTCGTTCAGAGTGTCTGCCGACGATGCGCCGATTCTAGTCAAGCAATTTGAGCCGACCTTTGAAGAATCTGATCTGATCCAGCTCAATAACCGTCATTTTGTAATCTCGATGATTATCGGTGGTGAAAAAGTCCCAGCTTTTTCAGCAACTACGCTTTCTATTCCAGAATCGCCGTCAGATAATTTTGAAGCCATCGTGGCGCATTCACGCGAATATTATGGTAGACCGAGGCTCGAAGTGGAGCGTGAGATCCGTGAGACCATCGAACAAGCGGACAAATACAAGAAGAACTTAGCCGATTCTGGTCGACAAGAGCCAAAAATTATCCTGCGGTCCGGGCTTAGCCCTAACACCGCCGAAGGTAAGGAGCGACTCGGTCTAAAGGATCTTGCGCGAATGGTTGAAGAAAACGGAGAGGGGAAGGTCCAATTTGTAAAACCAAAAGGGAAACGTGCCAATAAAAACCGCCAGCAGACCAAAAAAGGGAACCGTGCGTCGTCAAACAGCGGTAATTCCCCTGTTCGTCCAGAGGTGGAGTATCAAGAAAAGTCGACCGTCCCTATTAAACCATCCCACGATGCCGCCTCTGTTAATTCTCTATCTACCCCTGTTAAAGAGCCAGAGAATTACGCCCCGAAAGATAACTCTGTAGATGGATTTCTATCTATAAAACACTAAAAATCCTAAAGACAACTACAATCATTTTTATGCTTCAGAAAATAATCGTAGTTGTCTTTCTGTGTATAGTTTTAATGTCGCACAATACAGATTTTAAGACATTACGGTTATGGTTTGAAGACGATTGAGTTATCGTCCTGATCAAGTCGAATATCTCCTGGCAGGGAGAGAACCGAGCAAATATAGAATTATTAAGTGATATGTCGAAGGTTATTATAACTTATTTTCGTTCGCGGTTGACTTCACGCCAGGTTAATTTTCACAACATTTCACTCAATCCTCACCAAAAAAGTGTTGGCTCGGATGAGGAAATGTTGGTAAAAATTAACTGGGTTCGTCAAATGCTCATTAAAACAAGCTATGGTAACCCGTACAAATGAGGGGGCTTGAGTTATCTAATTATCTGACTTTTTGAGGCGATTTTGCCAATTTGACTTTTCCCCGTTTTATTTCCCTATTTCGTTCCCTCCCCTGTTAATTTGCCATTTTTTTATTCTATTCTTTGTTGCATAGCAAAAAACAACCTGAACAAAAACCGAACAAAATAGGGGATTACCAGAACTGCGTTTGATTCCCTATTTCCAAAAGGCTTTACCTGGGGTACGGACATCTAGATATTCAAAATCGGTGATTCCCTGCGAGGTAAGATACCGAATGAGCCGGTCGGTGTCTTCGACAGATACGGCTGTCTCGCGATCGATCGTCATCTTGATATATCCGGTGTAGCCATTAAGATAGAAATGAATTGTACGAATAGAACCAGATGGTACGACAACCTTGCTTGGCGTGTAGCCAAGGTCACGAAGATCGGCTTCGGCTTGACCGATGTAACTAGTCATACGGCCGGTAATCTGGTGAGTGGCGTCTTCTTCTACTATTTCGATCGTGGGTTGATAAATAGTGACGTCTGTTTCCTCACTGAGCGGCTCGGTTTTGCTGTCACTGACAAGTTTGATCGTAAAAATCCCTAGGACAATTGCTAACAAGATAAAACCGGCCGTGGTAATAGAGATACGAAGGAACTTTTTTTGTTTGTCCTTTTTACGGGCGGCAGCGCGTTCACGTTTGGTTTCGAGTTGTTCCCTGGCCCCACCAATAGTACGGCCCGACATGATGGTGGACTTACGGTTCATTTTGCGCTTTACGAGTTTTGGTTCTTCTCCCACCGCGACTAAGCCTCCTCCAAAATGATATCCGCAAGGCGACGGGCCGCATCTGAGCGGGCTTCTTCGGCTAGGCGATCGGCCAGGTCGGCACGAACACGTGGTGACTTGATCAGGCGACGAATTTCGTCTAGTAAGATCTCGGGGTGCTGGACCATTTTGGGATCATCTACTACGGAGACTGCACCGGATTTCTCGAGGCGTTCGGCATTTTTGGTTTGGTGAGCACCAGGAAGGCGAGCAAATGGCACTAGAATGACTGATTTTTTAAGAGACGCGAGCTCAGCGATAGTGGTGGCGCCAGCACGTGAGACGACGACGTCGGCTGCACCCATGAGTTCGTCCATGGTAGTGTTGAATTCCCACATACGGAAGTTCGATTCAAGAGAGGCTTTGTCCCAGTTTTCGTATTTTTTGAGGTCGATCATCGACTCGTAGTGTTTGCGACCAGCAACCAAGCCTACTGAAGTAAATTTGAGTAGTTCTGGGAGAATAGCTCTGGTGGCTTCGTTGAGATTTTCGGAGCCTTGAGATCCGCCGGTGATGACAACTAGCGGCTTGTCTGGATTAAAAGAAAAGGCCTTTTTTAGTGAGATTTGTTTTGTGGGGCTCGTGGGCCTAAACTCGGCACCGACCGGGATACCGGTCCAGACGTAATTTGGGTGTTTTTCCTGTATTTCTTCTGGAATGGGCATACCAAAGGCCACTTTGGTCGCGCGTTTCATGAGCAGACGGTTAGCGAGGCCAGCTACGACATCGGATTCGTGAATGATATAAGGAATATGGAATAGCTTGGCGATGAGGCCTACTGGCAGAGACACATAGCCACCTTTCAAAAAGATGATGTTTGGCCGTGAAGATTTACGGGAGAGACGCCAAAAAGCTACTACGAGGCCTGCTAGGAAGCCGAAGAATCCACAGATATTGCCAATGATCAAATCTTTAATGGTGAGGCCAAAGTGCACAAAATAATCTTTGAAGGTCCAGCCGGCGTAGCGATGAAATTTGCCAGCTGGCAAACGGCGTACACGAATGTATGTAGTCTTTTTGCGACGGGCTTCTTCGCCCCATGCAACTCCGAGCTCGGTGGTGAGCCTGGTAACATTTTTGTAATATTTGAAATCAGTCCAAAATTCTACTTCGGCACGTGGTTTTTGTTCTAATATTTCACGAACTACGGCGACGGCTGGCGTGATGTGCCCCCCCGAGCCGCCTCCGACTACTAATATCTTCATTTGCAATTACCTCTCTACTAGTATAACACGAAATTTGCAAAACAAGCCCTAAAGCAAAGCTAAGAAAGACCATACTAGTACCGCCATAAGAGAGTAGTGGCAAGGTGATACCAGTTACTGGGACTAGGCTGGTCATTGCCATAATATTAACTACGACTTGAGCTAAGGTCCAGGCAAATACGCCAACAACGATTAGGCGATCGTCGTTGTCGGACGTGCCGCCAGCGACTCTCAACATGCGAATAAGCATAACACCAAATACGGCTAGAACTACGAAAAGCCCAAAAAAGCCAAAGGTTTCACCCATGATTGCGAAAACTGAGTCGTTGATAGATTCTGGTAAATAGCCTGTAGCTTGTACTGAGTTGCCGATACCAACACCAAATAATCCGCCTGTGCCAATCGCCAGCATGGCGTTTTCGACGTGATAAGTCGAGTCTGATGATTCTCCACCCTGCAAAGTGGAAAGCCAAGCATCTACACGCTCCATGCGGTGGCTAGAAGTAGCGACAGCCCCCACCGCTATCACGAGAACTAATGCTACCATGATGAGATATTGTTTTGCAGGTACGCCGGCAATCAGTAACATGCCAAAAATGATAGAGATTAGCGCCACGCCTGTGCCGAGATCGCCCTGAGCGATCACGACCAAAAATAGTGCGGCGCCGCACACAACCAAGAGTGGTAACCAAAAATCTTTGAGATCGCCAATCTTACCTTTTTCCCTTTTGCGGGCAAGAAAATCGGCAAGGTAAATGACTGTGGCGAGTTTTAGAAGTTCAGCTGGCTGGAAACTGACTAAGCCAAGGTTGAACCAACGACATTCGCCAAGTTCACACTTAGCGAGACTAGAGTGCATGAGTGAGAGCAAAAAGAGCAGTGCCGACAAGGCTAGGGCGATAATCATGAGGGGTTTGGCGTATTTCTTGATAAATTTTAGTGGGATCCATTTGAAAGCGGCAAAAAAAGCAACGAGAGATAAAGCAACCGAACGAAGCTGACCGACGAAAAAATAGTTGGGATCGTAATCTGTACCATAAGTGCTGTTTAGGACATTAGCGCGCATGGGGCCAATCGCATAGATAATGATCAGGCCAAGAGCCATGAGACCGAGCGTGGCAAACAATATTACTAAGTCTGATTTGTGCTTGCGAGTTTTCACAGTGCACCTCCGGTGGCGGCGATAAAGATGCCCATGATCGCGCATACACCGGCGATGATCCAAAAACGCATGACGATTTTAGCTTCGCCCCAGCCAATGGCTTCAAGGTGATGGTGAAGCGGAGCAGAAATGAAGATTTTGCGATGAAGGAGCTTCTTGGAAGCGAGCTGAAGAAGACTAGAACCTGCTTCCACCACAAAAGGAAGACCAATTACGGGCAGGAGCAAAAATGAATTTGTCATCATGGCGACCACACCAAGCCCGGCGCCGAGAGCGAACGAGCCCGTATCGCCCATCATGAAACGAGCCGGTGGGACGTTGAACCAGACATAAGATAAGAGCCAGCCAACCACAGTAAGACAGAAACCAAATAGCATAATATTGCCCTGGAACAGCGCTATAACACCATAAGCAGCGTAAGCAATCATCGATAAGCCTCCAGACAAACCATCAAGTCCGTCGGAGATATTGACAGCATTACTTGTTGCGACTACGGCAAATGCGAAAATCAGAATCATCCAGACTTCACCAACATTGAAGTCGCCAATAAACGGCACCATGATGTCGGTCCAACCGAGTTTTACAGCAAAGAACCAGCCGAGGACTAAACCAACGAGACTTATAAGTAGGAATTTTACGGGACCGCGAAGACCAGCCGCGCCTCGGCCGGAGCCAAAGATATTAATACAATCGTCAACCACTCCTACCAAAGCGCCGCCCAGAAAGCCTACTAGTGGTAGCCAAGTCTGCCCACGATCGAGATTAAAGGCCCAAGTAACGGCCGTGACTGCCAGCACGCCGACAAGCCCAGCCATAGTAGGAAAAACTCGTTTGAATTTGTGAGCGTGAAGTTTGCGCATGATCGGTAGAGCTTTGCCATCTACTGTGGTAGTTTTTTGTTTTTTCCAAAATTTGTATTTATAGGCAAAGTGTGTATAGAATGGTGTTAAGATCATCGAGAAAAGAAAACCACCGAGTGCAAGTAATAGTCCGTAAAAAATTTCGTCATTGATGCTCATAAATATATTATAATACTCCTGGTTTGATTTTCAAGTAGTCGATGAGATAATTTGAGACATCGTCAAATAGACCGCTTGCGATCTGGCCATCAAGATATTGACCCTCTCCTAGCATTTTTACCATGATGACGTATGACGGCATTTCACCATTTGGAGCTACGAAGCCGATATAAGTACCGACAGTCTCACTCATGGTGTCGTCGTAGGCGCCGTCTTTGATTACCTGAGCGGTGCCAGATTTGCCACCAATGGTATAGCCAGGGCGATCGATGCCGGCTTTGACTTTGTAGTCGCGGTTGTTAATAAACATGTCACGCATTGCGGCAGAAGTCTCATCTGATAAAATTTTATCTTCGATCTTATTGCTCGACGGGTCTTGCCGCGCCTTCTCCTCCCCCATTTTGCTATCGCTCAATGGGGGACCCCCTCCAGGCGCGTCACCCGTCGATGTAACACTTTTTGAGACAACTTCTCCGTTTTCGTAATACCCTTTAATAATCGTCGGAGTGCGCCAATAGCCACCATTTACGACCGCCGAGTAAGCCGTGGCGGTCTGAATCATGGTGATGCCGAGGTTTTGACCAAATGTCATGTTGGCGTACACCGAATCACGCCCCCAACCTTCGTTTGGATCTGGAATAAAGCCTTCGGCTTCAATTAGCTCGATACCCGTAGCTTGGCCTAAACGGAATTTATTGTAATAATAATCATAGAGCTTTTCCCTGCCCTGCTGGGTGATTTGATTCGAGTTGCCGCCGAGTAGTTTTAGAGCATAAATCGAGCCAGTATTCAGCGACCAATAGAGAGCGGTGCGCATATTGATGGTGCCATACAAACTAGAGCGTTGCTCAGCATTCTTGATCTCCCAGTCATCTACCACTTCGTAGCCTTGGTTAAAATACGTAGTATCTGGGCTCATGACGCCTTCATTAATTGCGGCCGAAAAGGCAAAACTTTTGCAGACGGAAGCTGGCTCGTATGGGACTTCGGTGACTTGATTGAGATAAGCTGAAGCATCGGTGACGTCACCATAGTTTGCTGGATTGTAATTTGGTAGATTGGCCATAGTCAATACTTCTCCAGTGTTTGGGTTCATGACTAATACTGATGCATGAGTGGCGGCGGTAGAATTAATGTGATTCATCGCAATTTCTTCGACGCCCTGCTCGAGTCCGCGGTCAATAGAGAGAACGAGATCTTTGCCGTCTTCGGCGGGGATCTTGACGTTGTCGCTGCCAATGCTCAGTGCAACTTTGTTGACATCGGCGGTAGATTTAATGGTGCCGTCCTTGCCAGCAAGTATGCTGTTTAGTGAACCCTCTATGCCATATTGGCCAAGGCCGTCGGCGTTCACAAAACCTAGCACAGTAGAAGCAAGCGTCCCTTCTGGATAAACTCGTTCGTTGGATTTTTTGAACCAGACGTTATCTAATTTTGCGTCGCTTAGCTTTTCAATGATGTCACGCGGGACATTTTTGGCGACAATGGAATAGCGGAGTCCTTCTGTATTATACACTTCATCTAAATCTACGACGACATAATCTTTGGCGTAATTCTCGAGAGCTTGCTTGATGGTGTCTTTGTCGGTAACGGCAGGGTCAATAATAATCTGATATTTCGTCTGGTTGAGTACGATGGCAACTGGTTCGTTTTGATCCATCATGTATATTTCCCCTCGCCTAGCCGTGATTGTCTCTAGAATGGTATGTTCTTCATCGGCCCTGGCGACCCATTGATCATGCTCAACAATCTGAATGAAAAAGAGTCGCACCGTAATGATGGTAAGCGCGACTAACACGACGCCCCGTAATACCTTGAGGCGAGAACGTGGCGAGGCGGACGAGTTTTCGTCCTTATGATAATGATTATTCCGTGGCATATCCAGTGACCGGTGCGTCTTCCATAGCCGCAGCGACAGTACTGGTGCGAGCAGTGGCGACAGAATTTAAGCGAGCTTTTTCAACGGCGAGGTCATCTTTTTTGGCATTCATTTCGATAATTTCAGATTCAACAGAGGATATTTCGTAATCAAAACTGGTGGCCTTGGTGCCTTCGGCTACATAGATCAAACCGAATACAAGAGTAAGCATACTGACAATGACAATTTGAGAGATGGATCCGAGACTCCGTTTGGTGTGACGGACGGTATTGCGGTTGCGGACGAACGTCGTCGTGCCTTGCCGCCTGGTGACAAAAGTTTGATCTTGCATTTGATTATTGTTCCTCGCTATATTGATGTTTGTTTTTATTTATTATTTTAATCCTGACATAGACCGGGGGCTTATTAAAAGCAGAGCCAAAAGTAACTTTTAGTAGTTTCCCCGGGAAGGTCATACACTCCACACTCTCCGTGTGATTCTCCAATGGTAGGCCTTAAAGGGCCCATGTCGTCGTTAGACAATTGTTATTACCTAACGACGGGGGGTTTAGCGAAAGTGGACTTTCACAGTTTGTTTGCGCGACTTATTCGCGATGGCGATTTGTTTTGGCATATTGCCTCCTTTTTGTTTATTTATTTTTGTTTTATCAATTCCGCTTTTGGCCTAAACGCAATTTGGCGCTTCTGGCTCGCGGGTTGATAACTAATTCATTTTCTCCTGCAGTGATGGGTTTTTTGTTGAGTATCTCGAGAGTTGATTCTTCGCCAAGGCTAGAATATTCTTTGAAGAATTCCTTAACTAGGCGGTCTTCCAGACTGTGAAAAGAGATGATTCCAATTCGGCCATCAGGTTTTAGCAATTTCGGGAGCATAGGCAAAGTTTGTTCGATCTGCTCTAGCTCGCGATTGACTTCAATCCTGATCGCTTGAAATACTCTTGTCGCTGGGTGAATTTTGCTGTAGCCGTGAATTCGTACACGAATTAATTCGGCTAGTTCTCTTGTGCTTTTAATGGGACGATGCGTTACTATAACTCGCGCAAACATTTTGCTTCGGCCTGCCGGTATTTCACCGTAGGTGGAAAAAATGTGCGCCAACTGATCTTCGCTGTATTTATTTACTACGTCTGCTGCTGTACTATCCTGCCTTCTGTCCATACGCATATCAAGAGGAGCGTCTTCTCTAAACGAAAAACCTCTTTCGCCCACATCCAGCTGCGGAGACGAAACTCCAAAATCCGCGAGTATCATGTCAAAAGTCTTTCCACACTCGAAAAGCTGTAGCACTGCACTATAAAAATCTGTGTTTTTGATCTCGGTGTCGGGTGGAAATTTGCGCCTTAAATAGTCGGCCGCATATTCGTCACGATCGACCAAAACTGCGTCTTTATAATTCTGTGTTACATCCAAAATCTTGCTAGCGTGACCTCCGAAGCCGGCTGTCAAATCTAGGTACGACTCTCCGCGCTTTGGGTTTAATCCTGCTAGGACTTCTGATAATAATACTGGGATATGTAGTTTCTCCATGTATATATTATACACTGTTTTTTGCTTGAGACCGTTCATCTAGAAACTTCAGCGGGTTTGTTTCTGCTTTGATTTTTGTTTGTTCACAATGAATCCACCATGATCGATTTGCGTAAAGCAAGTCATAGATCATAGCCGTTGAGAGACTTATTGTGTTTTAACCATATAGAGTTTTATTGGGAGGTGTGTTTTAGGGAAGGAACGCACGATTGTTTTTTCGCATCTCGCTTAATATTTAATGCGCGCGAAGCTCCTAGATGGTCGGTCTCAAACTTTGTTAATGTACGACTTTTTGTTTAGCGTTTTTGTGTTTTATCGCTTGTTATTAGTTTATGATATTTTGCCACAAAATGCAAGAGCTTTTTTGTACTTTTTTATGTAAATAGTTTTTCGCATGTGTGGAAAACCTTATCTGTTATTTTCCCGAACATACATTAATCAAAAACCGAACGCTAGAGGTCGCAAAACCCGAACAAATTCTTCTTGATTTTTCTTACATTTATTGCGCAATATAGCTAATGTTGGGTCCGCTATTCCCTGTCGCTCTACTATTCTTGACTAACTCGCTATGTTGTGGTATAATTAAGATATTGGCGTTACTTTTTGGTTTAAGAGAGGAGTGGGTTTTATGAGTAATGCTTGTACCTATAAAAGTTGTTGGGACGAATTTGAATCAATCAGATTTGAATATCTTGAACTGAGAGCTGAGGCTACGAAAGCCGGTGAGACGCTGGCACAATTTGCTAGTATCGATACACTGGAGTTAATCCAGGATAGGCTTGAGACCTTGCTTGAGGAATCTGGGACTTTGCAGGTAACTGCTAGAGAGCACTTACAGAGTGCGGCTACGAGTTTGCTTCATAGCATCACGACAGTTCTTTGTGATGCTTATATGTTTAGAGCCGATTCGGCCGCTGATTTTGATTTATACGCTATGCAGGAGGTGGAAGTAAAATGACGAAACTTAATTCTGACAAATATGTTGAGCTGATGGAAAGGTTCGACACTGCTCGTAATGGTTATAGAGCACTTGCAAGGGGCGCGGAAGCATCACACATGATGCTGGAACAGTATGTTGATGTGGCAGATCTATTAGAACTCAAAAATACACTTGATGCAATCCTGGTAGAAGCCAAAGAAAGACTGAGGGACTACGATGAATATCTCGAGGTCACAAGCGCGGCCGTTTCACTCGCAAACGCGGTTGAGTCTACGATGTATCTTGCGAGATACGTTTCTAATAAATAGTCTGTAGCCAAATCCCAACAAGAGACCGGCGCAAATTTTTCAAAGCGCCGGTTTTTATTTTTCGTGATATAATGGATAAAAATAAGTGAGGTAAGCAATGGATAATTCAGAATTCGATGTGTTTCTGTGGGCGAACGAGATCGATGAAGTCAAAAATAACGTTTCGGCAGAGCTCTTTTTGTTTAACAAGAACTATACGCCATTCAAAATCAAATATTCAGACAAGCTGACTGGGGCAGTGAAGGCAATGTTCATGCAAGAGGCGATCTCTTACATCATCACCGAGGCCGACAAAGGATTAGAGTGCCGAGAGTATGAGCGTGCCGATGGTGAAGAAAAAGTGATTTATCGAACCCTCGTGTCTAAAGTCGGTCGCGCCGAGACTTTGATTCATTTGATTGAAAATGAATATAAGGATATCGATTATTTCTCTGAAAACGAATACGATTTCAAAAAAGTTAAAGGCATCATCGCGCGTTTTACTTATCCGGGCGAAGACGGTATAAAAGCATTTTATATCGCAAAATTATTGCCGGCTTCATCGGCGCTAAAAGGCACCTCGTCTTGGGAAATCAATGGCGAGTCGTTTGAACCGTTCTCTGCCGAGATCGCGCTCAAGATGCCAGATGACAACCAAGTTGCAATCGTTGATGGTAACATCGTCGTGTTTAATCAAGCGAAATTCGAAAATCTGTTTCAGTACGATTACAAATCACAAGTAATAGCAGAGGCAAAGGCTAAGGAACTCTGCGAGAAGTACAAGCTATCATTTGCTGAAGGCTTGACGCTTGATGCCCTGCTTGCCGATAAAAAACCGATCCTTAAGAAGGTTCAAGCGATGGATATTGCCGAAGAAATGCCGCAAGATAAGCTACTTGATTACGCCGACGAGATGCAACTAGAGCTGATGACCGACGATGATGGCTCGATCATCATCATGGACGATAAGGATCTCACGATGTTTGTGAATTTATTAAATGAGGACTACTATGTGTCGCCAGTCAATGGTAAACGCTATGAGATTAAGTCCAAAAAACTACTAGGCGAGCCGGATGGTGAACCACCACGAGGATAACGTTTTTGGGATTAATTATTTAATTCGAAGTAGGTGCTATCTACGAAGTTGGATTCGCCGAGAGTCTGGAAGGTTTTCTTCAAATCTTCTTTTGCCGCAGTGATTGAATCACCAGGGGTGAGATCGGATTCGATCTTGGCATAGTAGCCGGGTTTGCCTTCGACTTTGTCGAGATAGATGTAATTCCCCTCTCCCATCTTGAGATCTTGACGACGACGAGATACCTCGGCGATGGGCTTGAAGCCGAGTTGCAAGATGATATTGACTAAGGTCTCGTAATCTTTGATCACGGTCTCTTCGGTGATGTCGATGCCGGAATCTTCGATATGACGCTTCAAGATGAAGCTGTATTTGGCGGGTTTATCAACGGCGCGCATTTCGGTACGCATAATAAGACGCGGGAAGTTGGCGTGAGGTTTGTAATTGCGCGGCACATAAACACGATCGTGTTGCCAATAAGTTGATGAAAAATTTAGTTCAATGTCGGCGAGTTTTTGCACGAAGTTGTCGTGACTGTTCAACTTGCATTTGACGATGGCTCTTCTCATAAGAATATTATATCACATATCCGAGCTTCGAGGGATTTGACGCCGTTAAAATTGTTTTCGGTAAATCTGACTAAAGGCTCGATGCGATCAAAGTCGGGGTCGATTTGGAGCCATTTTTCAGGAGCAAAGAAAGCGAGGCATTTTAGTATTTTGCCGTGATGATCACGAAGATCGAGGCGGAGATGATTGCGATCGGCACCCATGCGAGTGATGTTTGCAATCTCTACATTCTTCAAGCGAAAGATCGGTTCTTCGTTCCCTGGACCGTAAGGTTCGAGTTTTTTAAGCTCATCCAAGAGATTGAGGTTTAACTCAGAAAAATCGGTGATATCGAGATCAGCATGGCACAAAAAGTATTTTTCTTGATCTTTAAGATGGAGGCTGCGGTAGTATTCATTAATTTTTTCGCGGAATGCGTAGAGATTTTTGCCCTCTAGCCTAACGCCGGCGGCAGCAGCGTGACCACCACCGCTAATTATAGTATCTTTAGCAAAATTCAGAGCATCGGCAAGGTTAAAATCACCGAAGCTCCGGCCAGAACCTTTGTATATGCCATTGCCCAGCTCGGTCAGAACAAAGGCAGGCTTTTGGTGTGCTTCGACCAATCGCCCTGCAACGATACCAAGAATCCCTTCGTGCCAATGGCCAATCGCGATGATGACTGGATCATCGCTGAGGCCTTGCTTTTCAATGTCACTGATGGCGGAAATCTGCTCGGTTTTACGTTTTTTATTTAATTGTTCGAGCTTTTCGGCAAGAGAGGCGGCGATGGGTGCTGAATCGGCACGGAGTAGATCTAGCGACAAATCGGCGGTCTCAAGACGGCCGGCGGCGTTAAGCCGTGGACCGATCTGGAAACCGATAGATTCTGAGTTTAGATTTTTGAGGCCGGCCCTGCGCATCAGCTCGATGAGGCCGGGGCGGCGAGTTTTTTCGAGAACTTTGATGCCATAGAATCCGAGGCGACGGTTCTCCCCTGTCAAAGTCATACTATCGCAAATCGTACCGAGCAAAACAAGGTCAAGAAGCCATTTTTCTTGGCCGTTTTTGATTAGCCCTTCACTTACAAGAGCTTCGGCGAGCTTAAAAGCGACGCCAACACCGGCAAGATTCATCAGTGCATCGGTCGGGGCATCTTTGCGGTGAGGATTAATCACGGCGATAGCTTCAGGCATCTCGTCGGCAGTTTCATGGTGGTCGGTAATAATTGTGTCGATATGTTCGTGGTTTAGTTCGTTTACGATGTCGTGATTGCGAGAACCACAGTCTACAGTAATGACAAGTGTGGCTTTGTTAGTTTTGGCACGCGTAATGAGACGTGAGCTCATGCCATAACCATCGGCAAAACGATCAGGAAGCATGATTTTGATATCTTTTGGATCTAAACCGGCAAGGACAAGAGCTTGCTCCATCACGGTACTGGCGGTAACACCATCGACATCATAGTCACCATAAATGAGGATTTTTTCGTGAGATTTTATGGCTGTTTTGATACGATCAATAGCCTTCGTCATGTCTTTTAGCAAAAATGGGTCGATGCGATCTTCGTATTTGGGGCTTACAAAATCTTGGTCCAAACCACGGTTTTTGATGAGTTGTATAAAAATGTTGCTCAATCTATACCCCTGTTAGCCAATAGTTTTACTGGGTTTGCTGCCTTTTTGCGATTTGATGACAATGGACTGAAGTTCTTTTAGAATCGGGAAAGATTTGTTGGTCTGATAGATCTTGTTGTTGCCTTTTTTGGTGACGATGAGGAAACCGCCTTTCGCCATGCGTTCGAGCTCGCGCTGGATATTGCCTGGGTCTTCTTTGATGAGTTTAGCTAAACCTCTGACGTGAGTCTTAAAATCTGGGTACTTGGCAAAGACAACCAATATTTTGCGACGCACACGTGACGTAACAAATATTTCTAACATATTACCTCGCTTAATTCCTTTTATTATAGCACGATTTCGGTAATAATTACAACATTATTACATGGAGATTGACAGCAATTTATTCGCGATTCACTTCGTGCTATAATTGTAGTATGTTTTATGAGGTGATACCGGAGGGGAAAGTGGAGGAGCTGACGTATTCGAGCGATGATTCCCTTTTGCCGGGGCAGGTGGTGTTGGTACCGGTTGGACGGCGAGTGGTACCAGGGATGGTGATTAAAAAAGTTGCGCAACCGGATTTTGCCACGAAAAAAATTTTGCAAGTTTTGTATTCAAAGCCGCTGCCGCAACATCTTCTAAAAACAATTGGCTTTATTCATGATTATTACATGGTATCATCGGGTTCAGCAGTGTCATTAGTACTGCCCAGAGGAGTACAGAAGAAACGCCGAAAAACCGAACAGATGTTCGGTACTATGCAGGATGTGGCTGTGTCTGTTTTTTCTTCAGCTGGACTTGAAAATTCAGAAACGTCATACGCAGGACGGCCGGGAGAACCGCCCGCCTCGCGGGCGAACCTCTCGGCGTCGTCTGGAATATACGTTCCTGAATTTTCAAATCATTTTATGCTTCAGAAAAAACAGATTCAGCCATATATCCCACTTAATACCTATCAAAAAAATGCCCTAGAAGGCCTTTTAAGGGCGCCAGGAGCCACGAAACTACTGCATGGCGTTACTGGTAGTGGTAAAACTAATATATACCTCAAAATGGCTTTAAATGCCCTTAGACAGCAAAAATCAACTATTCTTTTAGTGCCGGAAATTGCTTTGACGAGTCAGCTTGTTCGGGTTTTCCAGGATTATTTTGGGCCACGAGTGGTAGTGATGCACTCTAAACAAACAGAGGCAGAGCGGCATTTGATTTTTGAATCGATTCTGGCATCCAGAGAACCGCTAGTGGTGATTGGGCCGAGGTCGGCGCTGTTTGCTCCTCTATCTAATTTGGGGTTAATTATCATCGACGAAGAACACGAAAACGCCTATTACCAAGAAAATTCGCCAAGATATTCTACAATCAGAGTAGCGAGTTTTATGGCAGATAAGTTAGGCTGCCCTCTGATATTGGGCTCGGCTACTCCAGACATTTCAGATTATTATTTGGCTCTAAAACGCGGTTCGTTGGTGCAACTACTCAAAAAGGCGAAAAATGCCGCTATAAAACCAGATATTGAAATCATTGACTTCAAAAACAGGGAGAATTTTAGCAAAAATAAATATTTTTCTAATCCCCTGTTAAAATCCATACAATCAAATCTAGAACAGGGGCGGCAGACGCTAATTTTTCACAACCGCAGAGGCTCTGCACCACTCACAATTTGTGAAAATTGTGGAGAGGAGATTCTGTGCCCAAATTGTTTTTTGCCACTAAACTTGCATGCTGATCAATACGAGTTACATTGTCATACGTGTGGTTTTACAGAGAAGGTGCCAGCGGGATGCCCAAAGTGCGGAACGCCTGGATTAGTCCATAAAGGTTTTGGGACAAAACTACTAGAATCAGAGTTACATAAACTCTTCCCAAAGGCGGAAATTCGGAGATTCGATGCAGATAACAAAAAAGACGAGAGTTTAGACGCTGTTTATTCAGAAGTAAAAAATGGCGAAGTGGATATAATAATCGGTACTCAAACGGTGGCAAAAGGACTAGATTTACCAAAATTGGCTACGGTAGGAGTAGTACAGGCAGATGCGGGGCTTTCGCTACCTGATTATATGGCGGAGGAACGAGTTTTTCAGTTGCTCACCCAGGTAATTGGAAGAGTAGGTCGTGGTCATCTAAAAGAAGCGAAGGTTTTCATCCAAACTTTTCGGCCGGAGCATCCAGTTTTGCAGTTTGCGGCAAGTGAGGACTATTTGGGATTTTATGATTATCTAATACAGAGGCGACGTAAAGCCGGTTTTCCGCCGTTTCGATTTGTAATGAAACTTGAAATCACTATGAAAACAGAGGCAATAGTGCTGAAAAAGGTGCGAGAGCTAGTGTCGCGATTGTCGCAAGATGCTAGACTAATCGTTTCTCCACCGCAACCAGGATTTCATGAAAGAACTGCCAAAGGTTACACCTGGCAAATCATCGTGCGAAGTAAATCACGAAAAGCATTGATAGAAATATGCGAGAAACTAGACAAAAACTTCCGAGTGACTTTAGACCCACCAGGGTTACTATAACGTAAACTTTTATCAGAATGTGCTGCAACTCAAAATTAACTATATTTGTAATTATGTGATAAAATAAGCATAAGTGTTAAATTAAAGGGAGGTTTTTTATGTGCACAGGCGCTAGGTTTAGCGACGATCAAGGTAATATGTATTTCGGACGAAATTTGGACTGGTCTACTCCCTATGGGCAGAAGGTCGTGATTACACCACGGGGGTATAAGTACAAATCGGCATTCTTAGGTGAAATGTCTAATTCCCCAGCGTTGATTGGAATGGGGATTATCGCCGAGAATACGCCATTATATTTTGATTGTGCGAATGAATGGGGGCTGGCGATTGCAGGACTAAACTTTCCTGGTTATGCGGCCTACGAGGCTGATGCTGTGGAAGGCAAGACTAATGTGGCGGCTTATGAATTCCCTCTTTGGGTGGCTTTGAATTTTAAGACGGTAGATGAAGCGGAAAAAGCCTTGAAAAACGTGGCGATTGTTTCTAAACCCATCAATGAGCAATATCCGGTGTCACAGCTTCACTGGATTATTGGGGACGCGAAGCGATCAATTGTGGTAGAATATACCGCTCAGGGTATGGAGATCTTCAAGAATGATGTGGACATTCTGACCAACCAGCCAGGATATGGGTGGCACAAGGAGAATTTGCGCAATTACATGAATCTCTTCCCGCAGATGCCAAAAGAGGTGAAATGGGGCAAAGAAAAGATGACGGCCTTTGGTTCGGGCTCTCTCATGCGCGGGATTCCTGGTGGCTTCTATTCTACCGATCGATTTATTCGGGTAGCTTATCTTAATACTCATTACCCAGTGCAATCTGATGAGGCGTCAAACGTATCACGGTTGTTCCATACCTTGACTGGGGTGGCGATGATTGATGGCGGTGCACAAATGGGCGACGGAGCATACGAGAAGACAATTTATACTGGCGGATATTCTACCTTGACTCAAACTTACTACTATAGCACCTATGAAGACCCCGCGATAAAGAGCGTGGCGCTCAAAGACCACAACCTTGACTCTGCCGAGCTGATTATGGTATAATCATCTCTGTGAAAATAATTACTACGCCGGACCCGCGACTCAGGGAGAAGTCAGAAAAAGTTCGCGTCATTGACGATGAGATTTTGAGCATTATTGCTGATATGCGAAAATTATCCCTAGATTGGGAGGCTGAGCATCCTTATGAACTGTCGGCGGCAATGGCGGCGCCTCAGATGGGGGTAAATAAGCGCATCATCATTGTGCGCGACGATATGGAAGACAAGAAAAATGCAACTTTTACCGCCCTGATCAACCCAGAGATCATTCGAGCAGACGGCAAGGTAATTACTGACTTTGAGGGGTGTCTCTCGGTGCCCTCTATCTACGGTAAAATTCCACGACAATCCAAAGTGCGTGTAAAGGCAAAGCTAGAGGATGGTACAGAGGTAAGACTCAAGGCTAGTGGCGAGATGGCGCGGACTTTGCTCCATGAAATCGACCATCTGAATGGTGTTTTGTTTATCGATCACATCAAAGGTGAAAAAGACGCATTCTATAAAATGGATGACAAGGGCGATTTGACTCCGGTGGATTATGATAAAGAAATCGCCAATAACACGAAGCTATGGGGTAAAGAATAAAAATGCCGACTACGCCTAAATTAATTTTCTTTGGCAATGGAACGTTAGCTGAAGTAGCACTAGGGGTATTAGGACAGCATTTTGAAGTGATTTTTCACGCGCGAGAAAAAGCGGATTTGGCGCGAGTGATAGAGTTGAAGAACAAATTTCCAGAGGCGCATGGGGTGCTAGCGAGTTTTGGGGTGATGATCCCTTCTTCTGTGCTGGATTTGTTTGAGCCGGAGGGGATTTTGAATATCCATCCTTCCCTGCTACCTAAGTATCGTGGTGCGTCGCCAATCGAGTCGGCCATTTTGGCTGGTGATTCAGATTTTTCTGTGTCCGTGATGAAATTAGTGAAAGCGATGGATGCGGGACCGGTGTTTTATCAAGAAACTTTGGCTGGTCTACCTTTAGATAAATCAACACTCTATAAAAAATTAGCGGAGACTGGGGCGCGATGGATTTGTGAAAGCATAAATAATCTGCCTACCCCTGTACCACAGGATGAAACAAATGCAACTTTTTGCGGTAAATTTGACAAGAGTATGGGGGTTTTACATCCTGAAACAGAGACGGCCGCGGAGATTTATCGTAAAATTATAGCCTTTCAGGGGTTTCCTAAAGCAAAATATGCGTTCTACGGCAAAAATTGCGCCATTTTAGCGGCACATATAGCAAAGCCTGATGAGACGGCGGTGTTAACTATTCCATGTGTTGACGGGGCTATTGTGGCAGTTGATAGATTACAGCCTGATGGTAAAAGAGTGATGGATGCAAAAGCGTTTCTTAACGGATATAGACGCTAGGCTCCGACTAGGCGATTGCGGTTGGCGCGGATTTCGGCTTTCATTTCGTTGATAGTGCGTTCGACGATTTCACGATAGTCGGGGCGATTTTTTTCGAGCCATTTAGTGGCTTCGGCTTGGTCTTTTATCATATCGAATTCATTCAATTGTACCTCGGTGAGACCTTTTGAGATTCTACGACCGATCCTGATCTCTAGTTCTTCTTGAACGTAATCAAGGAACTTTTGTTTTTGTTCCTCCGGCATGCTAGAGAGACCCATTTCTTGTAAAAACTGTTCATTGAATTCCATAAGCTAATTATAACACACTTATGCTTATAAAGTGCGTTTTTTGGATTCGCGAGTGAAGAAAACGAGGCGGTCACCGACTTGCAGATCGATTTTTGAGGTAGTTTTGAGGGCTAAACCACCAGTTTCACCAGCGATTAGCTCATTGACGTCAATTTTTTCTTTTTGGACGGAGGTTACTTCGGCTTCGCCGAGGAATTTTTTGTTTCGGACTACGCGAACTAAGTATTCTGGACGAACATTACCGGTCAGCACTTCCCCACCGGCTATGATGCTAGTTTTTTCAGTACGGAAAACACCAAGGACTTTTAGTTCGCCTTTATCTTCTTCGATAATTTCGGCGTCGAGTAAGTTTTCCATTTCATGCTTGGCATCGTCTAGTAGTTCGTAAATTACCTTGTAAGTACGGATCGGTACATTGTCGCGAGCGGCCATCTTGCCGATGTTAATCGGGACGGAAACATTGAAGCCATAAATCACTGTATGCTCACCGGCGGCCATATAGACATCGTTTTCGTTGATATCGCCGACGCCGGTGCTGACGATGTTCAGCGTGATTTCACCTTTGGTGTCAATCAAGCGAAGGCTATCAACCACACTCGTGACAGAGCCAAGTACATCGCCTTTGACGATCACATTGAAGGTTTTAGTGTTGTCAGCGACATTCATCATGCGCAGAAGGTCGGTAGAGGTAACGTTAGTATCGGCGGATTCATTAGCAGCTGCCTGAGCATTAAGGAGAGCCATTTTACGGGCGGTTTTTTCGTCTTTGACTTCTAGAAAACGATCACCAAAATTTGGAAGCTCTTTGAAGCCCGTGATAGTAACTGGTGTTGATGGAGTGGCTTTACCCTTGGGCTTACCTTTCCAGTCGAGCATGGTACGAACTTTGCCATAAGTACTGCCAGCCACGATAAACTCACCAGTCTTCAGCTCGCCTCCGGTGACAAGGAGATTCACGACTGAGCCTTTGCCGGTTTCCATGTGTGATTCGATCACAAGGCCCTCAGCGGGGATGTCGATATCGGCTTTGAGCTCTTCAAGATCGGCAGTGAGCAAGATCATATCAAGAAGCTGATCGAGGTTTTGATTCATCTTGGCGGAAATTGGCACCATAGTGATATCACCGCCCCATTCTTCGGGCTGGAGACCATGCTGGCTAAGGTCGGCCATAGTACGTGGAATATCGGCACCTTCGCGATCAATCTTGTTGATGGCGACGATGATTTTGGCATTGGCGGATTTAGCAAAATTGATCGCCTCTACGGTCTGAGGCTTGACTCCGTCATCAGCGGCAACTACAATGACCACAATATCAGTGAGCATGGCACCATGTTGGCGAATGGCTGCAAAGGCTTCATGACCTGGGGTATCAAGAAATGTAATCAACCGGCCATCGTGCTCTAATTGATAAGCTGAGATATGCTGGGTGATGCCACCGGCTTCGTCGTCAACGGTCTTTTTATGAAGGAGAGTGTCAAGAAGCGTAGTTTTGCCGTGGTCGACGTGACCCATAACGGCAACAACTGGAGGCCGAAGGACTGCTTTGTCGGATAATTCCCTGTGAAAGTTAGAAGTTCTGGTGGAAGTGTTTTTGCGTTCTAGTTTGACATTTTTTAGGCCTAACTCGTCGATAATGATGCTGGCAGTTTCGTAGTCCAGTCTCTGGTTGATGGTGGCCACAATGCCGTTTTTGAATAGAGTGCCGATTAATTCGGTAACAGAAAGGCCGAGCGCTTTACTTAGCTCGTCGACTGTAATAGAACCAGCAATTTGGATTGTTTTTTCTTCCATAGCTCAGCCTCTTATATTAAATATGCAAAAAATGGCTCCCCCGGCCAGACTCGAACTGGCAACCTCGAAGTTAACAGCTTCTTGCTCCACCATTGAGCTACAGGGGAATGTCTTTATTATAGCATACATTTTGTAAAAATAACAAATTTTATCTATCTGGTGAAACTTTTTGCAGGTTATTTTTTTGAAGTCGAGATTTAAGATGTGGCAGCAAGGGTGCCGGTTCGAGCCCGGCTTTGGAGGCCAATTCCCAGTCTTAGAAAACAGCATACTCTGGTTTACCCATAAAATTAAACTCGGCCTTCAAAAAAGTTTACTGTTTTTTATTCTACAGCCTCAAATCTCAAATTTAGACTACTCGTAATTTCTATTTCATAGCCAGAGCCAAGATAGGCATTGTTGTATCTAGATATGTAAAACCTAGGATCGCTAGGGGACATCATCTCGTTCACCGTTAGACTACCAGACGCGGTATATATAAAACAATTTCCACTGCCGCTAACTGCGATTATGTTGAATGTGCCAGTATCAATATCCTTGCCGGCGACATATTTCCCTGCGGAAAATGTTCTTGTTTTTGCGGCTAGTTCGGCGCGCTTCTCCTCTTCTGCCTTGCGGGCCGCCTCGGCTTTTTCTTTTGAAATCGCATCGGACGTCTTATTGATTGCCTTTTCCCATTTTGCTACATTTTTTGCAAAATACGGGATAGTCTTATAATATTCCAATTCATCTTTTATATCCGCTAAATCTTCTTCGTCTTTGCTAGTTTTAACTTTTTCAACATTTTGGTCAAATTCTGACGCCATGTCGTTGAGCCTTGCCTCAATTTCGTCAATCTCCGTATTAAAAATGGAATCCAGCGTTTCAGAAATTTCCGCTTTTAGTTCTTCAATTTTTTCATCGGACGGCACGTCTTTATTTGGCACATCAAAATAATCAATAATTTTATTGAAATACATCCTATATTCATCAACCTGCTCGTCGGAAAAAGCTCCGCTAAGACGAATGACGACCGCCCCATCTCGATAAATAGTGCCGTAACTTAAACCATTACAAATTTGTTTAGCAAAATCTTCGCCATATACGCCAACCTTAATTCTTTTTGGGCATTCTTCTTTTGTTAAATTTAATTTCCACTCTCTTAACTGGGCATCTTTTTCATTGCGAAAAACTTCTAGCGTCCCTGCAAATTCTTCATCTTTCTCGTTAAGCCTGGAATCATTCCAACTGCTTTTTGAAGTATAACTATTTTCCGTCCCCATTGTCCCGTTTGGGTCAGTCTCCTCGGTATAATTTTCTAAATCTGTGATTGTGTTTTTATCGCCGAATTTAGAAACGAAGCTTTTCATGATTTTGCTAGAAGTAATCTCTGAATAATAGAGATGATCAAAAACAGCAAAACCGATCGCGACAATGCCAACTAACAGAATTAATGCGGCGCTAATAATAGCTATGATCGAGTGAGTTTTTGCCTCAGGTGTTCTGAAACCAAAGAACTTTTTAGAATTATTCCCCGCCTCTTTTTTGTTCCCTCTTGTCTGCTTTGCCATAATTTCTCCTAGTAAAATATTGGTTGTTGACTTGATTATATCATAAGGGATGCCTTAATGTTTTCAAAACATGTCTTTGACGTTTATCGCTCCCGAGATTTATCGAAGTTGTTCCATCATAACGAAACCGTCGTAGTATTTCTGCATTTTGACGGGGTCGGTTTGCCATAAGTTGCCACCGAAGAAATAGTCGCAAAATTCCTCCCTGGCGATCAGAACTTCCCGCAGACGACCGTGGTTCTCAAGATTGGCGACGATGGTAAAATCAAAAAGTTCGAGCGCGCGATCAATTGCTGTGTTGGCTCGTTTCGTATCGCCTTTTTCAGTCCATTTGAGCGCGCGGTGGACTTCGCTACCTATATTTCCCATCTGATAAGTGATGGGATGGTTGCCCCACTCACGCATGGTTTCTAAACCGTGAATATAATTTAGCTCAGCCATTTTTTGACCACAGCTTTAATTTTGGCTCGAATTGCTAAATCTTCAACATCGCGACTTCGGTTATTCTGAGCTGGACGGATATTGATCATTGAATCAAATTCCACTAGGTTCTCAATAGAATCTTCGTCCAAATAGAGATTAATCCCCCATAGATCAGATTGGTCTGAACCGTTTTCTAAAAGTAGCTGTTCACAGTCGTAGTGCATAGGCGAATCAACCGCGAGTAGTTCCCTTTCTATATCTACCACGCCTTTAATGGCATGCTCGTCTATAAAATTTACAGATGATTCAATTAACTCTTGTCGAGTTGTAGGTTTTTTGATGATTCTCATAATTACATTATACCATCTATCGATTTAAAACGCAGTCTTCTATGCTAGTTAGCGGAATATACTGAAAAGGCCAAGAGATACGGCGAGCATGATTAAACCAGCGACCAAGACGCCGCTAATAATTGCTATCATGGTCTTTTTGAAATCGAGATTTAAGATGCTAGCAGCAAGGGTGCCGGTCCAGGCTCCGGTGCCAGGTATAGGCACTGCGACAAACAGAAATAGCGCAAAATAGACGCCGGATTTGGCTTTTTTGAGGAGTTTTTGGCCGGCTTTTTCGCCTTTTTTAAGGCAAAAATTACAAAAATCTTTGAAGGGTTTCCATTTGACTTTGCTACCCCATGCGAGCACTTTGCGCGCAAAGAAATAGATGATCGGCACTGGGATAATGTTACCAATGATGGCGATTATGAGCACTAGCCACTCTGGCAATCCCAAATCCATACCGACGGCGACAGGAATGGCGCCGCGAAGTTCTACTAGCGGAATCATTGAGATAATCAGTACGACCAGGATTCTCCAAAACATGGCTATCTCTTTGATTTTTCTTCTTCTTCTAGTTTTCTGAAGGCGACTTTGCCAACTTTGGTCTGGGGGAGTTTATCGCGGAATTCGTAGGCGGCTGGAAGAGCGTAAATTGGAATATTGCGTCCTAAGAGCTCACGGATTTCGCGCTCGATACGCTTCCCCGGCTTGTAGCCAGGCTTTAATACGATAAAGGCCTTGGGTACTTGCCCCTTGTACGGGTGGTCGATGCCGATGACAGTAGAGGTAAGAACACCCTCGTGGGAATTGATGATGGATTCGAGGTGGGTCGGATAAATATTGTAGCCGCTCGAAACAATGAGACGTTTGAGGCGCTGTGCAAAATAGACTAAGCCGTCATCACCGATACGACCGAGGTCGCCAGTGTGAAGCCAAATTTTGCCGTCGTCGTGGACACGCAGTACCTGAGCGGTTTCGGCTTCGTCTCCTAAGTATCCCATCATCACGAGTGGGCCACTGATACAAATCTCGCCTTCTTCTCCGACTGGCAACTCTTTGAAAGTATCGTTTTTGACGATCTTGAAGCCAGTGTCTGGCAGTGGTACACCGATAATTCCATCAGAGAAAGTATGTTCTGGAGAAAGGCAGACTGCGCCAGACCCCTCTGTTAGCCCGTAACCGACACGGATCTTGGCTGCTGAGCCGTGTGATTCTAGATAGCGGTTGACTTTGTCGCGAAGAGTTTGGTTCAAAGCATCGCCACCACAGATGACGGCCGTCACAGAAGCGAGATCGTTTTTCTTGAGTTTGGTGTTGACGAGGGCTTCAAATAAGGTAGGGACACCGACGATAAAATTCGGCTCGTTTTTCTTGATGATGTCGGCAAATTGCTTGTGAGAAAAGGCCGGTATCAAGATGCACCCCATTCCTTTACAGAGAGGAGTATGGATGCAGACACCCAACCCAAAACAATGGAATAGCGGCAAAATAGAAAGCACGGTAGCACCAGGTACGATCTGGCGGATCATCATACCATCACAGAGAGACTCGGCGTTGATATTGAGGTTGGATAATACTACGGCTTTTGGAGCACCTGTAGTGCCACCAGAGTACATGATAACAGCGGGATCAGAGCCACTACGTTCTTCGTGGTAATTCCCCTGATAGAAATACGAATTTGCAATAAAATCCTCCCACAAGACAACGCGGTTGTCGTTGGCCGGAAGACGGACCTTTTTGACGTGCAGGGTGTTGTAAAGTTTTTTCTTGAGAAAACCGAGACCATCAGATGGACGCACCACGATGATGCGCTCTAGCTGGGCAGTGTCTCTCAGGCGATAAACCTTGTCGAATACGGCGTCGATGACAAGCACATACTTCGAGTCGGCTACTTTTATGTAGTATTCGAGCTCTTTTTCGGACGAAAGTGGGTGGACCATATTACAGATGGCGCCAACCATATTGACAGCATAGACCATGGTAATGCCTTCAGGAGTATTGGGCATACAGATTGTGACCTTATCACCCTCTTTGACGCCGTAATTTTTGAGAGCGCGGGCGGTCTTTTCGATCTTTTTGACGAAGTTTTTATATGTCACTTTATGCCCATAATAAATATAGGCTGTGTTGTCGGGCCATTTTTCGGCGGATTGCATGACCATGTCTACCATAGAGCAATCTGGAAAATCGATATTTTCGGGGATATTTTCTTCCCTGTAGTAATCATGCCATGCGGAATTGGTTTTTACTTTGTTCTTCACAAAAATCTCCTTATGACTATTATATCATAAGGAGATTATTTTTGCATCTTTTGATGATTATTTGGCGATAGAAAGCGAGATCTTGCGACCTTCTTTGTCGATATCGAGTACCTTGAAACTCTTGCGCTCATTTAGGGTGAAGATCTTCTCGGGGTCAACATCGGAACCTTCGCCAAGCTCGGATACATGTACCAAGGCCTCAACTGCTGGACTGATCTGTACGAATGCACCAAATGGAGTAATCCTAGTGATGGTGCCTTCGACTTTGGAACCTTTTTTAAGGCCTTCGACTTCTGAGATCCAGGGGTCTTCGACCAACTGTTTCATCGAAAGAGATAGGCGTTCCTTGTCGATAGCGATGATCTTAGCCTCAATGACATCACCAACTTTGACATAATCTGAAGGATTGTTGACGCGCTCCCAAGAGATTTCGGAGATGTGCACCAAACCTTCGATGCCATCGACGTTGACAAACACACCAAAATCTACGACTCCAGTGACTACGCCTTTGACTACGTCGCCGATTTTAAGTTTGGAGAAGCGTTCTGCCAAACCGTCTTTGATGGCTTCTTTTTCGGATAAGATTAGCTTATTCTCCTTTTTGTTAGCATCGAGAATACGGGCTTTCATTGGTTTGCCAACAAGGGAGTTGAGACGCTGAAGAATCTCGTCTTTGTCAGACGACCCCACTCTTGGATAGTGCTCTGCTGAAAGCTGAGAGACTGGCATAAAACCGCGGATACCTTCGTATTCGACTAAGAGGCCGCCGCGATTTGCGTCAAATGGAGTAACCTCCACCACTTCGCCATCTTCTAGTTTGGTATTAATTTCGTCCCAACCCTTGTCCTTTACGGCTTTGCGAAGGCTGAGCAAAACATAGCCGTCTTTCATTTCGGATTCGATAACCGAAGTCGTGACTTCGTCACCGACGTTGAGGTTGCGAGCAAATGAGGCTTCGCGCCGAGGAACCAATCCGACACCCTGGGCGCCTAGGTCGATTAGTATTTCGTGTTTTTTGACAGAGAGTACTGTGCCCTTGATAGTATCTCCTGTGTTGACTTTTTTGAATGAATCTTCGCTACTCGACAGAAGTTCATCCATGGTTAATTTAGTGGCTTTTGCCATAGTTAATATTGTTCCTTCCTTTTGTTCCCCTTCAGGGGATCAAAACTCGTTTCATTATATCAAATTTCTATGATATAATCAAGCTATGTATCTAGCGATTGATATTGGAGGAACAAAAACACTGATCGCGCTTTTTTCTAAACGTGGTCGGGTGATTCGGCGACGGAAGTTTAGTACCGCCCAGGGGTCAAAGACGTTTTTGCGCGACTTGAGAAATAATTTAGCTGATTTTAGGAAGAGGCACGTATGCGCTGTAGTCGTCGCAATCCCGGGGATTGTACAAAAAAATTATTCAGTTAAATTTGGCAACCGAAAATGGGACAATATTGATATTTTTACCCCTATAAATGAGTTGTTCGATTGTCCGATCTGGTTTGAAAACGATGCAAATTTGGCTACTTTGTTTGAGTCTTACAGGCTGCCTGGTAAGACCGTTTTTCTGACTTTTTCGACCGGAATTGGTGGCGGAATTGCTGAGCACAACCGGATCTCCCCCGAGTCGGACAAATTTGAACCGGGACATAAAATGTATTTTTATGATGGCAAGATCGCCGAATGGGAAGATATTGCGGCGGCTAGTGCGATCGAGCACCACTACCACATCGACAGAGCCACAGATCTTCGCAAAAAAACCTATATGGCAGATATCGCCAACCGAGTAGCGCTTGGTCTTCCCGATATAGTAAAAAAATACCGCCCTGATACTATTGTGCTGGGGGGACCAATGGGCAAAATTTTCCGACTTTACGCTAGCTATTTGCCTCAGGATCTGGGTGTTAAATTCCGTCGCCCCAAACGTCCAAACGAATCGGTGATTTACGGTTGTTATCTTTATGCGAAACAAAAGGAGCGTAAGTGATCCCCCGCTCGCAGGTGGGGCCAGCTGAATCTGACGCTTTGTCACACGGATACGATGAAAGTGAGTTTGTTTTTTTGGCTGGTATAGCTCGGGATTATCCGGGGTTTAGATGGCGATTTGGACGCAAGTTCGCTTTTAAACCGCCTAGGACTATCGTGATAGGCCCAAGAGAGCCGCGTTTTAAGGCGCTTTTGTTGCACGAAGTCGGGCATGCAGTTTGCCGACATCGAGACTACAAAGTAGATGTAAGGAGGCTAAAAATGGAGGTAGAGGCTTGGGATAAAGCCCGTGAACTCGCAAAAAAATACGATGCATGCATCGATGAAGACATAGTTCAGCAAGAGTTAGATACTTACAGGGATTGGCTCCACCAAAAATCGCGTTGCCCAGAATGTGGGCTAACGCGATTTCAGACACCTGATTCTCGGTATCATTGCCCGAGGTGTGAAAACTTTTAGGCCTTTTTCGCAGGACCACGACGAGAGATACGACCGCCCTTGGCACCAGCAACACGAGCTAACGCAGGGTTAGCGGCGAAACCACCGGTGTGGCCATTTTGACCACCTTTTTTACCGATACGAGCGTAGAATTCTTTGCCGTACTTTGCCTTGTTAGTGGCAGCTGCTTTCATGCCACCAGCTTTAGTTCCAGCCATTCTAAAACTCCTCTTCTGCCCACCAACTTCTTAAATTGATAATGAATATGTTGATTATAACATAGCGCTTTCGTTTTGTCAATATGCTAATTCTAAGTTTTATGTTTTAATATTTTTATTTTTCCCGAACAGATAAATTAAGAGTTTTGAACAAAATGTGGAAAAAAGGTGTTGACAATATGCATTTTGTGAGATAAAATAGAGGTAGTTTTAAGTAGATTAAACTGCGAGGCTACTTAAAATTCATGTATGACCTGGAGAAACACCCCTTTAAAGGGGCGTTTCTCTTTTTTTAGTTTTTCATGCTATAATCGAAATATGATTGAGGTATACAATGTTACGCATAAATATGGCGACAAGAAAGCGCTGGATAATGTCAGTTTTACCGTGGAGGACGGTGATATTTTTGCTTTTATTGGCCATAACGGCGCTGGTAAAACTACGCTAATTAAAGCCATTTGTGGGATACTTGATTTCAACAAAGGTAAAATCATCATTAACGGCAAGTCAATCAAAAATGACCCTATAGAATGCAAAAAAGAGATGGCTTACGTGCCTGATGATCCAGGTCTTTATGAGGAGATGAAGGCGATAGACTATATCAATTTCGTGTGTGATATGTATGGCGTGCCCACAGAAACACGAGAGCAAAATATCACTCGTTTTGCAAAGATGTTTGATATGAAAAATGAGCTCGCAAGCGAAATAAGGTCTTTTTCGCACGGAATGAAGCAAAAAGTCGCACTGATCGCGGCATTGGCGCACGAACCAAAGGTGCTGGTAATGGACGAGCCGTTTGTGGGCTTGGATCCAAAAGCTATTTTTGATATGAAGAGTGTCATGCGAGAAATAGCAAGCAGAGGCGGAACTATTTTCTTTTCTACTCACATATTAGATGTGGCCGAAAAACTGTGTGATAGAGTTGCCATTGTAAAAAAGGGCCAGGTCGTAAAAGTTGGTAGCATGAAACAGATCCGAGGCGACAAATCACTTGAAAAAGTATTTTTAGAACTTGAGGCAAAATGAAACGATTGATTTCTCTTTTAAGAGCGACGATGTCTGGGGGGATACAGATTTTTAATTATCACGCCAAAACCGAGCGGTCTAGGCGCATTATGCCAGTGATACTTGCGACACTAATCGGAGTGATGATGCTTTTTAGCGCTAGTGCAATGGCGGGGGAGCTAAAGAGAGATGGCGCGGAATCGGCAATTCTATCAATATACACACTAGTAACAATCGCGATCATACTAATGGAGGGCATATACAAGTCAGGAGATTTGTTGTTTCGGCCACGAGATAACGACATGCTTCTTGCAATGCCAATCAAAAAATCCACGATAGTGCTCGTACGAGTGATGAAGTTCTACATATTTGAACTGCTTTATTGTATGATTTTTCTTTTACCAGCCATCATCGCTTATGCGATGAACGCCACAGTAAGACCATCTTACTATCTGGTGGCGTTAACAGCGTTACTCATCCTGCCTATTATACCAATAGCAATCTCGTGCGTAATTGGTGCCATCATTTCGGCGGTATCTTCTAGATTCCGACATAAAACGTTTTGGCAGATAGTTTTGTCGTTTATTTCCCTGGTCATTTTCTCAGTCATGATATTAATGGTAAACGCGTCTCCGGAAATTGATGGCAACCAAGTGGTCGCAGTGAGCGATCTAATATCGACTTTTTATTATCCAGCTTCGGCTTTTGTAGATTTGGCGCTAAATTTTAACATTTTACAATATCTAATGTTTGTGTTTTCTCATCTTGCTGTACTACTAATACTAGTGGTAGTGATTAGCCAATTCCATTTTCAGATTGTATCGCGACTTGATGTAGCTCAACACGCAAAAACTGTCCGAACTAAATACACTTATAAGAAGCATTCGCAAACCATGGCTATGGTCAAAAAGGAGATGATCAAATATTTTAAGACGCCGGTGCTTCTGATGAATACGGCGATTGGACTAGTGCTGCTTGTCGTTGTAACAGTCGTGCTTTGTTTTAATTTTGATGGCATCGTGAGTTCGATCATGGAATCTGTAGATGATTTTCCTCTGACTGCAGATGAGATCTCTGCTTACATGCCAAGTGTCACTTTCATGTTAGTGGCTTTTTCTAGCCTACTTACTTTCATTACGGCGACGATGATCTCGCTTGAAGGAAAGGCTTTTGACTCGTTGAAAGCATTGCCAATTAGCGGGCTAAAGGTGATTATGACAAAAGTACTGACTGCGATGCTACTGATTGTGCCGGTGACGGCCCTTTCCGGCTTTATTCTGATGCTGAGATTTCAATTTGGGATATTGGAGAGTATTCTGGTGCTCATGGCGACTATCGTTATCTCTTTTGTGACTGAGCTATCTGGTATTCTGATAGATCTTAGATATGCGCGATTTGACGCAGAAAGTGATGCGGTGGTAGTCAAACAAAGCGCTGGCGTGATGGTGGCGACTTTTCTCGGACTCGGAATGGTGCTTTTTACGATTTCCCTAACTTTTGCGCTAGTATTTATTGTAGGTCAGATAACTGGGCTGATGATCATGGATGCGATTTTTGTAATCGTATCGGCGTTTTTGTATTTTGCGATAGCGACGCGCGGAGTGGAAAAATACAATCGTATGATATAATGAGAACATAAGTATATTAATGATTTGGAAGATAAGACCCTTCGCTTGTTAGGTGGCCTCAACGGTTTGTCGGTTCAGGATTATTTTGACAGAGAGACTGGTGCTTTTATGATAAGCAAACTATATATGCCGATTACTGAGCTGATTGTCGTCTAATACGATAGTCAATGGCGATTATGCATACGGTCCCAACTTGGACGCCTATTATTATCATATTAATGGTGGGCAACAATAGCGAGCTCTATTCAGATATCGAAGGGCAAAAGTTATACAAGACTATCGAGGAAGGTGGCGCTAGCATGGGAGAGATTGATTTGACGGAAGATGACTATGCGGCGTTTTCGACTTATCGATTTGTGTTTAAGAAGAATTCCGCCGGAATTTATTCATTTTCGGCTGTCGAAAAGAAATAGGAAGCTTTTAACTTGGTCATTTTTGCTTGTTTATTAATTCAGCTTTTCAACACCAGTGAGTACATAGCTACCATTGTACGGTGACAGCGTAAACTCATAAATTGACATACTATCTACCATTTCGTTTAAGGCGTCTTTAGTTACTACTAGTGTTGCGGGTCCACAAATCCCCGCAGCAACCCTTACATCGGTATTTAGCTCTGCAAAAATTAAAGATACAACCATATTCTCACCAGTTTTCTTTACCGATGTAACTTTATGGGTCGCAACAACTGGAGAATATCCACCACTGGGCAATATGAACTCTCGGTATGCGTTAATGCTGTCGTCATAAACCAGATAGAAGAAATTCTGGAATGTGTAGTTTTTCTTCTCTATGGAGCTGTAATCACCAAATAGTGACTGATATCTTTCACTCATCAAATCGTAGCTTATGCTCTTACCTATAAGAAGCATTCAAACCATAAGCCATCGTGCTGTTGCCTTCACCTATATATTTTGCCAGTATTTTCTCTGCTTCAGTAACCGATATGGTATTTCCGTCTATATTTGTGCCAGTATTATCATTTTGATTAACAGTATTTTGCGTTGAACCTCCTTCTTTTAATTTAGCAATTCGGAGTCTTTTTGCATGCTCTGCCAAAGTTCAAAACCACCAAAAACACAGCTACCCACCAGTAATATTGCTAAAATTATAATAATTGGTATATGTTTGCATTTTTTTGATTCTGGCACAGGAGTTGGTTTTAGAGCAACGATTTTAGCTGCTTAATGGCGATTTTATTTAATTTTTCTAGTCTGTCACTTTGAGACAGACTATCGTGAATTAAAAGCGCGTTAATGCTTTCTAAGTTGGATAATACTACAAGTTGCTCTAATGTAGCCTCGTCACGGATATTAGCTCAGCTTCCTTCTCAATTCCTTCAAAATTGGAGGAATTGAAATTTGGGTTATGAATAGATTCTCATAAACCAAGAAAAGAAATCGTATTATACAATCTTAACCAGTTAGCAATAACCTGAGATGGATCATCAGCATTGCGATATCTTGCCATTTTTAGCCGGTCCTGTCTGACAATAAATAAAAAACGCCCTACGGGCGAAGATCTGGAATTTTGTTCTACAATGGTGCGACTTTACGATATCACTAGAACCTATTTTAGCACAAAAGCAGAGTAGAAGGAAGGTGGCTTTTAGTGGGCTGAAATGGGGGCAGCCCGACTAAAAGCCCCCTTGCGGCGAAGCCGCTCCGGCGGGGCGCCCCGCGCCCGCCTCGCCGGACGAGAATTTTTTAAAAATTATTATTTGGGTTTTTGGATTGATTAATAATATAATCTTTGACGGTTTGGACACAGACAAGCCTTTTATCTTTTTTCAATGCGTCCATTGCTTGTCCTATTGTTTCTCCGTTGAACTCAATCCAAGTTTGACCACCATCAAAGCTTTGACGAGAACCGAGCAACGAATCCAAATTACGGCTCCTATACCTATTTAGATATTTTATTGTATCAAATATCTTCTTTGTATTTTCTCTCTTTTTCTGTATTTGCTCAGGTGTCCCATTAGTACCAAATCTAGTATAAATCCTCTTAAAATCTTCAATGCCTTTTAATGCTCCCGAAACATCATACTGTGATGTTCCAAAAATTCGTAAATTCCTCTCAATATTATTAGAATCTAACACCAGATTCTCTACTGTTCTATCGGAAAATTGCTTTCTTTTTTCAGGATCATTTATAAAACTAGAGAGCACCTCGGATATATTCAGTCTCGGATGTTTGCCCCAAAACCCATCTGCATCAAGCTCGCCACTTATGAATTTCTCGCAATCGTTCGAGATAGCGGCAACTCGCATTTTATTGCCTGTCAGCAATAGGTTTTTAATAATCTCGTCGATGTTTGGACACTTCTTTCTAGCCGATTCGATTCTTTCCCGAACTTCTTTTTCATCTAGCCCTTTTTCCGCTGCGTATTTAATCTGGTCTTTAATTCCGCTCTCGGAAAAACTAATCGCAAATTCAACATCCGGATCCATTTCGCCATTTTTCATATAGCCATTTTCATCTATACCGAATTTATTGAACTTTGCATTGTATTCCTTGGTGTATCCGTCCTTATCCAATCCCTCTCGGTCATAACCATCCGAATCATAACCATTTGAATTATACCCATCGACATCAAAGCCACTTCTATTATAGCCTTTCCAGTTATACCCATCTATATCGAACCCATCTTTATCATAGCCATCCGAATCGTAACCCTGTCGATTATAGCCTTTTCGGTTGTATCCGTCAGCATTATAGCCGTCTTTACCATAACCGTCTCTATCCCATCCATCGGCGTTAAAGCCTCTAGCGTCCCAACCATTACTGTTATATAAAGTTCCTGTCCTTCTGTTTATCCCATTTCTGTCGAAATGTTGTCGATTAAACCCTTCTCTATCATAACCTTCTTTATCGTATCCACGCCGATCGAATCCTTCTCTATCATAACCTCGTCTATTAAATCCATAACGGTCATAGCCTTCGGCATCACGATGACCAACCCCGTATCTACCCTCTCTATCATACTTTTCGGCATTTAGACCTAGCCTGTCAAATCCTTCTCTATCGCGACCATCTGTTCCAAATCCTTCACGATCAAAACCCTCTCTATCTACGCCAATCTCGTCAAACCCATCCGCTCCATAACCTTCGTCGTCATATCTCGTTCCATTTCTATGTATCCCCTCGCTATTAAATCCAAATTCATTATACTCAGACCCAGAACCACCTTCGCCCATTTTGTCTGCCATATTCGCAAGCGCCTGAATTCCAGGGTCAAGCTCTCCGCTAGATTCGCCACTTGATATTATTTCATCTTTTTTATCCATATACCTCCTTTGGATCTTTTAACGTAACAAATTAAAAATGGCACCGCAAGGGTGCAATTATCTAACTTTTCGCCAGAAGGCTTAACGGTCAGACACCTTACGATGCCATTTTATCCGTTAAGCATTGAATATATGCTCCTGACGAATAATTTAGATAATTGCAATATAATTATATCACATATCCTTGTGTTTAATAATTATCTGTGCTATAATTAAACTAATGCAGCGACTGGTAAGTAGTTGGTTTACCCCTGCGGCATAGTAGCGAAGGCTCTATGCAGGTCGCAGCGCCAAAAAATCCTCTTATTAAAAGAGGTTTTTTGTTTTTGAGCCTTAATCAGCAACTTCTATAAAAGTCAAGACCTTTTTCGCAATAAAACTGTACCACTCTCGAGATTTTGGCGTATTCTTCGCTTTTTTAGCGGAAAAATTTACAACATAATCTGCAACTTGGACTAATCTACTATGATGAGAGTCTCTTTCGCGAATTTTGACATTTTTTAGACCTCGCTCGCGGATTCTTTTACGAAGTTCTGCGTAAAATGTTGGATTGGAATCCATTTCAATTTTAATTTCCGGAAAACGCTTTTCGATTTCATCCATCATTAGACCAGATAATTTAACATATGAAGCAGTTTTTCTAAAATCGTTCTTACGAATCGCAATTGTAATAAAAAGAAAATCCAAAGTAGAGAGTAATTTCGTAAACTCGGACTGCGGTCTAGTTGAATTACTACTACAATGAAATTCATAATCTTCCGGCAAGCGAAGTTTTTCTCTCAGGCTATTGATTTTTGCAATGCTTTTGTCGCGAGTTTCTTCTGATTTGAAAATGACTAGGCTCGCCACTAAATAGTCATTTTTACGACTCGCGACGCCGGGTGCGCCAGATTCATCAATATACCCAAATATCATAATTCATATTTTAACATATTTATCAGATAACTAAGGGGTTTTAATCCAAAAACCCAAATAATAATTTTTAAAAAATTCTCGTCCGGCGAGGCGGGCGCGGGGCGCCCCGCCGGAGCGGCTTCGCCGCAAGGGGGCTTTTAGTCGGGCTGCCCCCATTTCAGCCCACTAAAAGCCACCTTCCTTCTACTCTGCTTTTGTGCTAAAATAGGTTCTAGCGATATCGTAAAGTCGCACCACATCCGGACTTTTTGAAAAATCTTCGCGCGTTAGCGCGTTTTTTATTACCGAGCGAAGCTCGGTGATAAAAAATCACCCTGCGGGTGAAAATTTTCAAAATTGTAGTGATTTGGTGCAGTTATATAACACTGCTAGAACCTATTTTAGCATAAAGGCAGAATAAT
>CAZMQX010000002.1:0-48200 GCA_964568745.1 uncultured Candidatus Saccharibacteria bacterium
TCCGATACAAAAAACCACCGCCAAATTAAATGAAGAATTGACGGTGGGTAGAACCCGCGATTTAAAGAGGTCAAGTAAGGACAAAAGTTCTAATTTTAAACTCTGGTACGCCCGACAGGATTTGAACCTACGACCTTTTGCTCCGCAAGCAAACGCTCTATCCAGCTGAGCTACGGGCGCACATGTGGATGTTTTTTACGACATCCACCTAGAAATTAATGAGCATCACCATGTGGTGACGTTATTATTATAACATATTTTTAAGATTTGCGTGAAGTTTTTGAATTTTTATATGATGATTGCCTTGTCTTAAACATAAGTATTCTTTTAATTGGCTATACAGATCCAAGAAATGGGGGGTTCTTTTTTTGGATAAAAAAGTCTTGACTAATTGAGTATTGTGAGGTATTATTAAACTAACAAGGAAAAATATTAATAATTTAAGGAGGTAAAATGGACAAAATGACTGAATTACAGGCCGAGAAAACAGAACTTACGAAATCTTCAAAAAAAGAACGAAGTACGGCCTATCCAGCTCATGATTTAGAGGAATCTATTGATGCCGTGTGTACACTCCATAATAAATTAGGAAAAGGTCCATTTGATCGTGATTCCGCTGCGAAAGCGCTAGGGTATAAGGGTGTGTCTGGTGCGTCAGCTGTTAAAATATCGGCCTGCGCACAGTTTGGCCTTTTAATGAGGTCGGGTAACGCTTATTATATTTCAGATTTGGCGAGAAAAATCATAACTCCCGTTTCTGAAGACGAGAGACTGACCGCTATTTTAGAAGCGGTTAAAACTCCTTCGCTGTATTCTTCTCTTGTTTCTGAATACTCTGGACGGGCGCTTCCAACGATGTTGGACAATGTACTTTCTCGTAACTATGGGATTATTGAAAAATCTACGAAGAAAGCGGTTGAGGCTTTCCGATCTTCTCTTGAATATGCAGACCTATTAAAAAATGGTGTCGTACAGAGCGAGACGAGCACTCTTCAGGAAAAACGTCGTGACATAGATAGTTCTATCGCCGCTAGTACTCTGAGAAATGACGGGGGCCCAGTCACACCTGTGGACGCAATGGAGCTTGATCTTCCTGGCGTAGATGCCAAATTAATCCTTTCAAAAAAGTATACTTTTGCCCTCAGTATGGGCGAATTGGCGAATGAGATAAAAGATTTGAGAAATGCCCTGAGCAGACTTGCGAAGGAGTTAGAGGGAGTAGATGATGAAAACAAAAAAGAGTAAGAAGAAAATTAAAGTAAAGACTTTGGCTAAAGTTACGGATAACAAGATCGGTTTTCTCCGAAAAAATGGCGTTAAATCTGGTCCTAATGAAGAGAGTACTTTTAATTATCTAACACTATTCGGTTTTAATGTAGAACTTATTCGGCCCTCAAATACCAAAAAAATGAGAAATCCCGATATATTTATAGCAGGTACTATCTGGGAGGTAAAGACCCCCGTGAGTTCTAATCGAAATACCATAAAAAAGCGCTTTAGAGAGGCATCGAAACAGTCAGCAAGGGTTGTGTTTGACTTGAGATATATAAAAAGTGGGGCGGATCAAGCAAAGAAGCAAATTGTCGAGATGTTTAAAGATAGTGGTCGAGTACGCAGCTTAATGATTGTTGGAAAGGATGGTGAGCTACTTGACTTTTGCAAATAGGTATGGTACTATGAGGTTAATGGGGGGCGACCTGGTTCTTGACTGAGCGAGGCCAACCCCTCCATCTTGAATGCCCCAGGAGGGCTTTTTTGAGATGGAGTGGTTTTTTAAGAGATTCTATGGTAAAATTACTTACGGAAGCGTGGCCGAGTGGTTGAAGGCGCACGACTCGAAATCGTGTGGGCGGGTTGACCGTCTCGGAGGTTCGAATCCTCTCGCTTCCGCCAAGTGGGAAAAGGTGATATAATGGGGTTATTATGGATAGCAGGAAGAAAGTTAAGGAGAATAACAAAAACGGTGGGTTGAAATCTGGGAAACAGAAACTAAAAGCAAAGATGCTAAAATCATATTATGGCAATCCGATGAAGGATATGAAGTTGATTGCCATCACCGGTACGACAGGTAAAGTTACGGTCGCACATTACGTCCATGAGATATTAAGAGCTACTGGTGAACAAGTGGCAGTGCTTGCTTCTGATCAGCCGTTCAAAATGGGGATGCTCCATAAGTTTTTATCTGATGCGTGGAAAGCAGGCGCAAATTATGTGATTGTGACTGTGCCGGCAGAGGGATTGCGTGATAATGTGTTTTACGGTTTGCCAGTGCATGTAGCGGCAATGACAAATTTTGTGACGGCTGGGCTTGCTGATATGACGCCCGAAGAATATTTGGACAATGAAAAAACTTTGTTTGATATGAAGCCGGAATATGTCGTGCTGAACTCTGATGATTTGAATTATAGTACTTTTTCAGGGTTTGGGGGCACTCGTGGAACTATTACTTTTGGACAGTCGAGTGCGGACGTGAAAATTCTAAATTCTAAACTATATGCGAAGGGAACTGAGGCCACTCTATCTATGCGGTCGGAGATTGTATCGGTAGCGACTTTTGTGCCGGGTGAAACGGCGGTATCATATATGGCGTGTGCGGCAGCGATTGCAGAAGCGCTAGAGGTTGATTCGGAAAAAATTATTGACGGTATTGCCGAATACGAAATATAGAGGCCTAAATTCCATTATCTCGACAGAGATTTTAGCACTTGTTGTGCGACTTTGATGTCTTCGAACTCGTGAGGGCCGTCGGCGCGGAGAATGGTTTTTTCGTGACCTTTGCCTAAGATTAAAACTAGATCACCTTTTTTGGCCAATGAAATGGCTTTTTTGATGGCTTCGCGACGATCTGGTATGGCGAGAAGGTCCTTGCCAAGAGTTTTGCCGGCCTTTGTAGCGCCATCAATGAAGCCTTGCATGATTTGATCTACGGGCTCATCACGAGAATCGTCTTCGGTGATGATAACGATGTCTGAATTCTCAGCAAGCTGACGACCCCTGATGGGTCGCGTGGAAGGATCGCGGCGTCCAGCGCCGCCATGAACGGAGATAATGCGCCCTTTGTGACCTTTAACGGAGTCGAAGACTTTTTCGATGGCATCGGGGGCGTGAGCATAGTCAATAATAACAGTGAAAGGTTGGCCTTCATTTATTACGTTCATGCGACCTTCAACGCTTTCGAGCGAAGCGATACCTTGCTCTATCTCGGTTTTGGTGAGGCCTAGCTTTTCTCCGGCAACGGCTGCGGCAAGGGAATTGTAGACATTGAACTGACCTGGAATTTTGGTGTGAATATGCATACTGTGATATAAATATTCTACGCCGTTCACCTGTAGTTTTATTTTGGTGGCCTTGTTTTGGCCTTGTTTTATGCCATACGTTGAATAATCACGAGCGATTTTGGTGTAATATTTCGTGGCAGGATCGTCGGCATTTAGAATACTATATTTAGCTTTTTTAAAAAGTTTGCCTTTGGCAGAGCGATATCCCTCTATGGTTTTATGATAGTCTAAATGTTCGTGGGTGAGATTTGTAAAAATAGCAATCTCGATGGGAATATTTAAGATGCGATATTCGGCAAGAGCATGCGAGGTGACTTCTAGTACGAGATACTCTGCGCCTTCTTCGGCGATGGTTTTGATGCGACGGTTCAAAGTGAAAGCATCGACTGTAGTCATGTGGCCAAGCTCTGGCGACAGTTTATCGACGCCATAGGCCACGGTGGTCATAAGACCAGTCTTGTGGCCGGCAGATCGAAGCATATTCCAGAGCATGAAACAGGTAGTCGTTTTGCCGTTGGTGCCAGTGACAGCAACAACTCGAAGACGGCGAGCAGGAAAACCGTTTTTGGCGCTAGCAATCACCGCTTGACCATAGTGATAGGGCAAAACAGCCTGGTTATAGAAGGGAAGTTTTTCGAGTAGTTTCTTCATATAATTATTTTAGCGATAATATTTGAGTGAGTCAATTGGGTTTTTACTGGCGGCTTTAAGTGCAGGATAAATACCGAAAATTATGCCAATAGTAATAGTGGTGAGGAAGGTGACTGCGATAATCTGCCAACTGATAAATGGAGCAAACGGAGTGATAATAGACAAAAGAAAGGCAAAAATATAGCCTAAGATTAACCCAAAAATACCGCCTAGAATTGAAAGAATGAGTGCCTCGAATAAAAATTGCACCAGAATGTTGCGCGAAGATGCACCGACGGCTTTGCGTACGCCAATTTCGTGGGATCGTTCGGCGACAGAGACGAGCATAATGTTCATGACACCAATACCACCCACCACGAGAGATATCGCTGCAACAATAGTTAGCATACCGGATACAATATTAAAGAGGTTGCTGGCAGGGTGAGTGATGTCGTCTCCGTAGGTGACGGAGAAGGTTTTGTCTCCGAGCTTTTGGTTAATAAGAGCATCTTCGATTCCGCTAGCAATGGAAGCAAGACTATCAGTGTTTTCGGCCTTGATGTTGATCTGTTGAATTTGAGTTGAACCGGTGATTTCGTCGAGAGTGTTAATATCCATGATGAGGGCATTGTCGAAATCGACGTTGTCGAAATTGATAGATTTATCTAAGCTATCTAGCACTCCTACAACCATGAATTTTTCGCCCATAATGGTGACTGTCTTGCCTACGGTGCTATTGATCGTATTGAATAGTGCAAGGGAAAGTGTGTGGCCGAGCACGACGGAGTTTTTTTGATTTGCTTCCGTCAGAAAGGCGCCATACCTCATGGCGAGAGGTTCAATTTTGATAAAATCTGTATTGGTGCCAAGGATGGGGACAGTTTCGAAAGTGTTTTTTTCCGATGCAACTGTGTTCGTAGAGATTGCAATAGGAGCAGTCGCAACAACGTGTTCAACTTTTTTGATGGCAGTGATATCGTTGATGGATAGATTGGATTTTTGGAACGAGTTTGCAGAAGTGAGCTCTTCGACAATATTAGTGAGGTTGTCTTTGGTGGAGCTGGGGCGAACGACGATCAGATCGGCGCCAATTTCTTTGGTTTGAGCAGCTATCAGATTTGAGATGCTCCCCATAAGAGAAAGGATTAGAATGATACTGGCAACACCGATAGCAATGCCGAGACATGTGAGAAATGATCTGGTGCGATTTTCGCGGATGGCCGTCTTAGCTAAACGATAATGGGTCCTGATGAGTGTAGGCATTAGTGTTTCCTCCGCTTTTTGCGTTTTTTGGACTTTTTCTTGGTGGCTTCATTACCGAGAGAGATAAATTCTGGCTTGGCGGTTTTTTTCTTGATTTTAACGCTGATGGGTTGTGGTAAATTGGCATCTGCAACTGTTTTGACATCAGTATCAATTTGGCCATCAAGCATATTGATGACACGAGTAGCATAAGTCGTAAGAGCTGGGTTGTGCGTCACCATGATGATAGTGTTGCCTTCTTCGTGAATGGCTTTTAGTTCGTCCATAACAGAGTGCGAAGCACGAGAATCAAGATTACCGGTAGGCTCATCTGCAAGAATAATCTCTGGGTTACCGACAATGGCGCGAGCAATCGCTACTCGCTGTTGTTGACCGCCTGATAACTGATAGGGGAGATAGTATTCTTTTTCTTGAAGATGAAAACGTTTGAGAGCAGACGATGCAGTTTTGAGGCGAGCGGTACGAGAATAACCGGTGTAAACAAGGGGTAAGGCCACGTTGTCTAAGACAGTTTGGTCTTCAATGAGGTTGAAATTTTGAAAAACAAAGCCGATTTTCTTGGCGCGAAGTTTGGCTTGGCGACTAGCGGAAATACCAGCAACGTTCTCGCCGCCCAGATAGTATTCACCTTTACTAGCACGATCTAGCAGGCCAATAATATTAAGCAGTGTGGTCTTACCGCAGCCAGAGGGACCCATAATCATAATAAATTCGCCGCGCCTGATGGTGAGATCGAAATCTTTTAATGCAAAAGATTCAGTATCGCCATAGCCGTAGCGTTTCGTGAGTCCTTTTAGTTCGATTAATATGTTTTCACTCATAATTTTGGCGGAAAGGACAAGAAAGGGATCTTGGACCTTTCCTTAAAATTCTCCGAAGAATAGCAAGCTATTCTTCGGTTATTAATTTTGGCGGAAAGGACAAGAAAGGGATCTTGGACCTTTCCTTAAAATATCCCCAGAAGAGCAAGCTCTTCTGTGTCTATTTTGGCGGAAAGGACAAGATTCGAACTTGCGAGACTCTTGCGAGCCCACACGCTTTCCAAGCGTGCGCCTTCAACCACTCGGCCACCTTTCCGTGTTGTTCTTATTTTAGCATGGATAGTGCGAAAATTAAAGAGATAAAATTACTAAATTTTCGATATGTGGAGTGTGGGGAAAGAAATTGTAAGTCGTGATGTGTTTTATATGATAATTGCCGAGTAGTTGTTTGATATCTCGCGCTTGGGTGGCGGGATTACATGAGAGGTAAATGATTGTCGTTGGTTTCGTTTCGTTTAATTTTTCGATGAGTTTTTTGTCACAGCCGGCGCGGGGAGGATCTAGGATAACAGTTTGATCGTGACAAATATAATCAAGAGCTTCTTCTGATTTAGTAAAAATTGGTAGGATTCTTGAATCTGAACTAGTGTTATCTCGGGACGGGTCGCTTGCGCCTGTCGTCACAGGGCAAGCGCCCTCAATCTCGGCCGTGCCTCCGATAAGCCCTCGATTAACACTAGTTCCAGATTCAAGAACCGAGTTAACATTTCTCTCTAATTCAGTATAGGCGGATTTGTTACACTCAACCAGGGTAAGGTTTTTGTCGCGGGCGACGGAGAGACCGATTGTGCCAACACCAGCGTAAAGGTCGAGAACCTTATCAGTCGTAACGTGTTGTTTGATTTCGTGAAGTGCTAATTCGTAAACCGGAAGATTAATTTGAAAAAACCCGTTTGGGGAATAGGAATAGTTTTGGTCAAGCAGGGTATCGGTAAGATTTTTGAATTTGGGATGAGGGTGATGATTTTCAAAAAGACCACCGGAGACCTCACCTTTTTGATTGCAACGAAGAAGGAGTGATTGATACTTGCGCGCTTCCTCGTGGCGAGTATTTAGTTGTGTAATAATCTCTTGGGCGGCAGTAAAGATTTCTGGTCTTTCGATTGATGAATTTGTGATTGGAATTTTGCGGTGAGATCCGCGTTGATGGAAGGCTAGCATAATCTTTGACGAACCGTTATCCCAAAAAAGCGAATATTCCATTTTGTTACGGTAGTTATATTCCTGATTATCTGTGATAATTCTTGGTGTTTCTATGTCTATATGGTGCTCGCGAAACACTTCTTTGACTAGTTCCTGTTTTATTTCTAATTCGTAACCGTATGCCATGATTTGCCAAGGCGAAGTCGAAATAAAGCATTCGTCTCTTGGAATTACACGATATGGGGAAGAGTGTTCGATCTGCTTCGCAATCGCTTCTACAAAGTGAGATTTTGTTTTAGTAACCTCGTACTCGATAACCTCCTCACCTGGAAGCGCATTCCAGAAAAAGACTTTTTTGCCGCTAAGTAATGTCCCGAGACCAAAGCCGCCCGGCACTATTTTTTCTACCTTAACCATGGCTATATTATAACAGAATCGTCTCTATTTGCTAGAGATGGAAATATCCTCTACACTAGTCAAGATAACTTGGTTATCTTTGAAGTTTTTAACGAGGCAGTGGCGACGTTTGTTATCTAGTTCAGAAAACACATCGTCTAATAGTACGACAGGGGATAAAGAGGTTTTTTGGTGAATTAGTTCTGCTTCAATGAATTTTAGCGATAAAATAATGGAGCGGGTTTCCCCCCTTGACGCCGATCCATCGGCGAGTTTGTGATTGAGATTAAATAGATAATCGTCGCGATGTATGCCGAACGTTGTGTGTCCAAGATAGAGATCTTTCTCAAAACTACTTTCAAGTTTTTTGAGATAGGTTTCGGTTTTGTCATTAGTGAGTTCTGTGTGGTAATTTAATACGACTACGTCTTCATTGTCGGCGATAGAATGATAAACGGTTGTAAGTTTTGTATTGATTTCCTGAATAAATTTTTTGCGAAATGTGTACAAATCTGAACCATATTTTGCCAGCAGAATATTCCACGAAAAAAGCATGTCTTGATGTAGGGATTCTTTTTTTAATAGTTCGTTGCGTTGTTTAAGGGCTTTGTTGTATTTGGACAGGGCAGAGGCGTATAAATCATCGAACTCAGCAAACACTCTATCGAAATATTCGCGCCTGCGCCCTGGTGAGTGACTAATCAAATTGAGATCGGAAGGTAAGAATAACACAACTGGGTATTTGTATTTTTTAGGGAGACGTTTTGTTTTTTGATCGGATACAGAAAAGATTTTGGTTTGATTGTTGTATGTCGCGGTGACTTTTTCGCCTTTTTGATACTCCAACTCGATACGATAAAAATCTGCATCATGCTTGAGAATCTCTTTGTCTGTGGCACGAAAACTTTTCCCTCTGGTTAGCATATAAATGGCTTCAAGAATAGATGTTTTCCCCCAGCCGTTTTGCCCAAGAATAAGGGTCGTTGCTTGGTTGCAATGAAGATGAAGATATGAATGATTGCGAAAATTTGTGAGTTTGACGGATTTGATAATCATGAGTTTAGTGGCATTACGATATGAGTATATTTATTGTCTTTTTTGTTGCGGAGAACTGTTGGTGTAATATGACCAGAAAACTCGAACTCTATCTCTTTGCTACTGAGGGAATTAAGGGCATCAAGGAGAAACCTCGAGTTGAAATTTACGCGACCTGGTTTGTCGACTTTTGTATCTATAATGGAATCGTTTTCACCGAATTCATTAGCAATAGATCTCACCGAAAATGTATCTGGAGATTTGGTTTCACAAATAATTGACCCGCCGACAGAGCGTGCAAAAAGGGCGGCGAGCTTGGTGACGCGGATTAGCTCTTCGCGGTCAAGGACGATTTTGATTTCGTTGTCTCTAGGAATAAGCTTTTGGTAATCTGGATAGCTTGCGTCGATTAGCTTTGAGATAATTTCCACTTCTCCAAGACGAAAACGAACAAGATCGTCACTAAATGAAATTTCAATCTCTTCTACATCCTCATTGATTGAGCGGAGCACTTCTTGTAGGGAAGAGGATGGTACGATAGCTTTGACCTCACTCTCAACTTTATCTATTATAATCTTTTCGGCGAGGCGGTAACCATCCGTGGCCGCAATGGCGAGCTGGTTGTTGTGGGTATTAAAGAAGATACCAGTGAGTGCCGGACGAGTAAGGTCATTAGAACTTGCGATCATTACTTGGCCTATACTAGTCTTAAAGTCGTCTGTATTAATTTTGTATATGACAGCCTCCTTTTCGTTTAGCTCTGGGAGTTCTGGAAAATCGTCGGCAATAGTTCCATTGATAACAGAAGAGTATTTGCCAGACTTAATGGTAACCTTGGTGTCTTTGGATTCTATAGATATAGTCTCGCCTTTAGGCAGATTCGATACGAATTCTGCGAGAAGTTTTGCTGGTACTGTAATAACACCGTTTTCGGAGCTAGAAACTGGCAAGAAGTCTTCGATTGCCATGTCTAGGTTGGTGGTTATAAGAGAGACTTTTTTGTTTTCTACGCGTATAAGTACATTGTTTAGGATGGGTAATGTAACTTTTCCGATTGCAATACGGCTGACATTATTTAGGGCTCGGCTTAGTTTTTCTTGTGAGACTTTTATTTTCATGAGAGCTTCCTTTCTATTAAATTATTTATAGTTGTATTAGTTGGCGTTGTGGAATAGTGGACAAGACCGTTGACTTTTAGGGGTGATTTTGCTGTTAAAAAATCTGTGGGAAAGAGTGAAAAAAATGTGGAATATAGTGAGTTGTACACACTTTTGATGGAGTGAGTTAGAAATGCACAAAAAAGTGAACCAGTTTTACACGAGGTTTTGGCGGTGGTTTTACACATCAATTCCACAACGTGAGTAATTTTTTTATTATCCATAAATCTTACCTTTGATTTCTTCGATTTGATCACGGAGGAGAAAGTTGAGCTTGAGATCCTTTTCGATTTTTTTAATGCCATGCATGACAGTAGTGTGATCTTTAACACCTACCTCGGCGGCGATTTTGTTAGTGCTAAGACTTAGCTCTTTGGATAAAATAAACATAGCTACTTGACGAGCAGTTTTAATGTGGGAAACGCGTGATTTACTACACATCTCTTTGGTCGTCAATTGATAATACTTAGCTACTTTTTCGACGATTTGCCTCGGGGTGGCGGGACGAACTTTGGATGATTTATTGACACTGACGGATCCATTCTCGATAAGTTGTAGCGGTGTGAGGCCACGCACCTCGGACATGAGTAGGATAGTGGAGAACTCACCCTCGAGGTCACGAATGTTGGTGTTGACATTTTCGGCGATATATTCGATGGCTTCTGGCTCAATCTCGGCACCGATTTGATCAGCTTTGGCCCGCAATATAGCGCACTTATCTTCGAATTTTGGTAGTTGAATATCAAAGGCACCACCCATTGTGAGACGAGAAGCGAGCCGTTCGTCAACAGATTTGATTTGAGATGGTAGGCGGTCACTAGTGATGATGATTTGTTTGTTGAGCTGATAAAGGTCGTTAAAAATATTAAAGAATTCTTCTTGGGATTTTTCTTTGCCGACGATGAATTGAAAATCATCAATAATAAGGCAATCTAACTTTTGGAATTTGCGGTTGAACTCTTTGCCTTTGCCGTTTCTGATCGATTCGACGAAGTCGGAATAGAAATGAGAAATTGGGGTGTAGAGGATTTTAAGATCAGGATTGTTTTTAAGGAGCTCATTGCCGATAGCCTGAACAAGGTGGGTTTTTCCGAGACCTGGACCACCATAAAGAAAGAAAGGGTTGTATCTTGTGCCAGGCGTATCTATAATACTGCGGGCGGCACCGACAGCTAGGTCGTTGTTGGAGCCGATTACGAAATTGTCGAGAGTGTATTTTGAATTGAGACCGTTTGCGGATGTAGTGGTGGTAGATCTAGGGATGGATTTTGTATGGCGGCTAATTAGGCTGTCATTTTTGGTGATTTCGCGAGAACGGACTTTGGATTTAGTGCCGCTTTGTACTTCAAAATCAATAGTATTTACTGTAATATTATTAGCTTCTAATGCAGACTTAATGATATCGTAATAACGATTACGGAGTTGCTTTACGTAGAAAGAGTTTTTGACGCCTACTTTGACGATACCATTACTGGTAGTGATGATTGATGTATCCTGAAACCAAGTCGAAAAGTTTGCAGGTGAAACTTGCTGCTCGATTATAGCAAGGGCATTTTTCCATACATCGTACATTAATTCTTTAACCTCCTTCGTAATGTCTATTATAGCATAAAAAGAAGGTTTTCCACAGGTTTTTGGTGACAAAAAAATATGTTGTAATGTGTGTTTGTGGGAACAGGGGGTGAGATTTCCACATGTAGTGTGGTACACCTTAAAATAGTGTGGAAAACAACTTGAAAAATGTGGAAAAATGCGATATACTATGTAAAGAATTTGAAAAAAATTAAAGTTTAAGGAATAATATTATGCCAAAACGGACATACCAGCCACATAAGAGGCAGAGAAAAGTTGAACATGGGTTCATGAAGCGTAATGCAACTAAAAATGGGCGGAAGGTATTAGCTCGTCGCCGGTTGAAGGGTCGGGCTAGAATCGCAATATAATAATATACCAATGTTGAATAAGAAATTTCGGTTTCATTCGAGGGGTGGGGTACGGTATGTTTATCAGCATGGTAACACTGTAAGAACGCCGCTGATGTCTCTTGTATTTGCGCCGAATTCGAAGGGATTTACGCGTGTCGCTGTGGTAGTGTCAAAGAAAGTGGCGAAATCTGCAGTGGATAGAAACAGGATTCGTCGGCGAGTTTTTGAGGCAGTGCGAATAAACTTCGATGCTTTACCGAAGAAGACCGATTATATTTTTGTTGTGTTTTCTAAAAAGACCATGGATATGCCTTTTGGCGAATTAGAGAAAATATTGGGAGAACTCGCACACGAGAGTAAAGTGTGTTACAATAAAAAGAATGGATAAGAAGAGTGTGAAGAAATATATTTACTTTGGTTTGTTTATTGCTTTTGTGATAGGCTCAATTTTGACTGGTGGGCCGTTTAATTTAATAGATCTTATAATTGTTCGTCCAATTGTAAATATCCAGTTTATGATATTTAACTTGGTGCATGATTTTGGTTTGGCGATAATTATCTTTGCTGTGCTCGTGAAACTTTGTATGTGGCCTTTAACCAAGAGACAATTAAACCAAACAAAGTTGATCAGAAAGATTCAACCAGAATTAACACAGATCAAAAAGAATTGCAAAGGGAATAAGCAGCTTGAATCTCTGCAGACGATGGATCTTTATAAGAGATATAATGTTAAGCCATTTGCTTCAATATTGACGTTATTTATACAGTTGCCGATTTTTATCGCGATTTTTTCGGCGATTCGGGTGATCGCGACGCCTTTGCCGCAAGATAACCTTTCGAATAGAGCATACGGAATTGTGGCGTATGAGGGATCGGAAATACGGAATCTAGAAGAAAAGCAGAAGGCGTATCTAACAGATTTGACTAATGATGAAATCCCGACAGAAGAAAAGACAGAATATGACTTTCATCCACAGCTTTTTGGTGTACTTAACCTTGACGTAAAAGCAAGCGATGTATTGATGGGGAGATTTTCGTGGTCGGCGTTATTTATTTTGGTATGCGCCGTGTTAGCTTCTGTGGTACAGTACTTTGCGACTAAACAACAGATGCCTTCTGGTAAGTCTGAGAAAAAGAAGAAATTCCGGGAATTAATAGCTGAAGCAAAAGAGGGAAAAGAAATCGATGAGTCTGATATTTCGACAATGACAACCGGTCAAATGTCAATGATGATGCCAATTATGATGTTTGTGATTATGTTTAATTTGAATGGGGCGTTGGCATTTTATTACTTCCTCAGTAATATTATTACAGTATTACAGCAAAAAATGATTCTGAGAAAAGTTGATGAGGAAATTGACGCTGCTACGGATAAAGCTGTACTAAAAGAACTTCGTAATATTCAAGAGGCCGAAGTGGTCGAAAATAAAAAAACAGGAACAAAAATAACTCGCATCTCTGCTCGTGATATTAAAAAGAAAAGGAGATGAAATATGAATAAAGATGAATCAATTAGGTTTGCAAGTCGCTATCTTGAAGATCTGCTTAGTTTCTTTGGGATTAACGTGGCGGTGACATCTACGATTGACGATGAGGTCATTCAGCTGTCAGTGCCATCAACTTCACTAAACTCTCTTCTGATTGGGAGGAATGCGGATAACCTAAGAGCTTTGCAACATGTAGTATCGATGGCGCTTGTTTCGAAAGAGGCTGAGGTGACCCGCGTGAATGTAGATGTGGCGAATTACAAACGTCAAAGGGCGGACAGGATTGCCGAGAAAGCTGAGGGGTGGATTGCCAAGGTGCGACGTACAGGTGAGCCGATGACAATTGATCTAAATGCGGCAGATCGACGGGTGGTGCATAAAGTTGCGGCTGATTATTCTGATATTGAGACACATTCTGAGGGGGAGGGTAGGGAACGGAAGCTAATTATCAGCAAAAAACAATAACTAAATTATATGCTTCGAAGAATATAATTTAGTTATTTTTGTTAATGATGACAACAAAATCGTATCCTTCAGGAATATTAGTGGGGAATTCGGAGGAGTCGTGGGCGGTGCCGTATTTTTCCTCGAGGAGATTTTTGGTGCCAGGTGCATTGTCGGTGAGTACGAATAAGAGATAGTCAGCATCACCGTCAATGGTGGTAGTATCGTCAATATCTATATTTGAATAACCTTCGGACTCGAGGTTGGCCTGTTCGGTGGATGCAAGTCCGGGGGTTTCGGTGGCATTTAGGACAAGTATTGATGAGTCTTCATATTTACGTGGATCACTTGAGAACATTTTAGCGACAAACGATTGAATACGTCCGTAATTGTTGACGCCTCCAACTGGTATGACGTAAGAAATGCCATTGATTTCGCCAGTGGTCATGAGTTTTTCGGGTTCAAGCAGAGAGATTTGGCGAATGCTGTTTAGGTCGTAATCTGTGGTGATGTGGGCGAGAGTTTTCATTTCATCAACGGAGAAGTTTGTACGGAGATTATCTCCAAGTGTGCCAGCGAGACTGAGAGTGTCAGTAAGAGAAAGTTGCTTTTCGAGAACTTTGTCCTTGATGCCGATTAGAATTTTTTGTTGAGAGGCGCCACGAGAAAAGTCACCACTAGCGGTGCCGTGACGAGCACGGGCGAGACCGAGAGCTTGGCCGCCATTGATGGTATAAGGAACGCCCGCTTCAAAAACTGCGCCAGTGTAATAATAGTCTTCAATATCTTCGTCGAGAGTAACATTGATGCCCCCAAGAGTGTCGACGATTTGTACAAGAGAGCCCCAGTTGAGATGAGTATAATATTGGAAATTTATGCCGAGGATATCACCGACCTCTTGCATGAGAGCTTCGGCGCCAGCTTGTTCGTTGTCGCCGTCCATGTTATTACACCAATAGACTTCGTTGATTTTGCCGGTGGCGGTGCAAGTAGGCGAAGCCTTGAGGTCGCGAGGGAGAGAAAGCATGGCGATGTCACCGGTGTTTTGATCGAGGCTGATTGCCATGATCGAATCAGTGAGCTGGGCGCCGTCGTGGACTCCGTTACCTTCTTCACCTTCCATATTGTAGCCGCTCGTGCCGAAAGCGAGAATATTTGTGCGGCCATTTTCGTCTGTTTTTAAGGGTTCGTATGTTTCAGTAAAGAGATCGAAAATGGTGCCTTGACCGCCGGTAATTTTGGCGATAATGTCATTGCCCCAAATGATGAACCAGATGACGGCGCCGATCAAGAGAAGAACTATGGCGAGGATTATGCTGGTGATAATTTTGCGTTTTTTACTAATAGGTTTTTTCTCCTTTTTGGGTTTTTTGGATTTGGCTTTAGCGGGAGAGGAATTTGCTGAAGCTTTCAATTCGCCGGTTTGTTCGTCAAAATCGAAGGCCTGGACCGGTTTTAAGAAATCAGAAGTATCTGATGAATGGACGGCAGGCTTTTTTGCTGTAATGGGTGATGGAGAGGATTTTGGAACGGAGGGTGATTTAGAGTTGGATTTTGGAGTGGAAGATGGCTTAGAGTTTGACCTAGGAGTGGGTTTTGGCTTGCGGACTTCGGAAGATTTTTTTGTGGATTTTGCTTTGGACGGCTTAGTGGAAGCGGCTGTTTTAGAGCGACGCGTAGTAAGTCCATCGATTGATTTATTTTTTTCCATTGTTTATAATTATAACATGAAGGCTATGAAATTAACGAAAAAACAATTAGCGGTTTTGAATTTTTTGGAAGATTTTGAAGCGGAAAACGGCTACTCGCCATCTTATCGAGAAATCATGTCAGGGTTGGGACTATCGTCTGTGTCGGCGGTCGCGGAACATGTCGATAATCTAGTGGCAAAGGGAGTATTAAAAAAGGTGCCGGGCGCAGCTAGATCGCTGGAAGTTTTGGACTACAAGCACGAAGACACTGTGAAGCTGTTCCAGGCTAAACTTATTGATGCGACGGACCCAGAAAAAAAGGTGTTAGAAAGTGCGGCGGAAATACTTGGCTTGGATTTGACGTTGTAAAATTGTCATGGTTGACTCTGGGCTTTTGAAATGATAGACTGAGAATAGTATAGCCAATTAGGAACTTGGGTGTGGGGGGAGTTTTTAATTTTCTCGGGGGAAGAAACCATTTATAATTAAAAGGGACGAATAGCCTGGAGGAAATAATATGAGTAGAAGTGCTGTGAAGCGAAATGCTTTTTGGTGGGCAATAATAGCAATGATAACATGTGGTGCAATGATGATGGGGCAGGTACACAGAGTAGCAGCTGTGGCGTATGCGGTAGCGACAGACCTGGATTTTAGTTATAATGCATATATTGAGGGGAGTAAGTGGAGTAAATATAAGGCTGGCGGAACGGTGCTTGGCACGGAAGGCCAGAGTAGGAGATTAGAGGGATTTAATATTAAACTGGCAACAGATTCGGGGATTGAATATAGGTCGCATGTGCAGGACTATGGGTGGATGAAATATGTGAGTGGGGGATCAAGGAGCGGAGCAGGAGGAGAGGGTAAGCGACTAGAAGCAGTGCAAATTAGATTAAAAGGGAATATTGCGAAATTATATGATGTGTATTATAGAGTGCACGTGCAAGATATTGGCTGGATGGACTGGGTAAAGAATGATGCGGTAGCGGGGACGACTGGGCAGGCGAAAAGAGTTGAGGCGATGCAAGTGAAAATTGTGAAGAAAAACGTGGGGCAGGGACTAGCTTACTCAGCACATGTACAAGATATTGGCTGGATGAATAATGTGCGTGATGGCGGGACGGCAGGAACGGTGGGGCAAAGTAAGCGTGTGGAGGCAGTAAAAATATCGTTGCCGACTAACATCGATGGAAGTATCAGTTATAGAGCGCACGTGGCAAATATTGGTTGGATGGATTGGGTGAAGAATGATGCGGTAGCGGGGACGACTGGTAGAAGTTTGTCGATGGAGGCGATAGAAATAAAATTGTCGAGCGCACTGGCAAAACAATACGATTTGTATTATCGGGCGCACGTGCAAGATAAAGGTTGGTTGAAATGGGTGAAGAATGGTACTATGGCGGGAACAACGGGTCAAGGATTAAGAATGGAAGCTCTAGAAGTGGTAATGGTAAAAAAATGAGGATAGTGCTATAATGATATTAGGAGAATTATCATTATGGCAACAAGAAGACGGCGTCGTAATAAAAAATGGTTATCCAGGATCGTGATTTTGGTACTTTTGATTGTGGCCGCGGTAGTGTGTTATCTTGTGTGGGACAATTATTTTAGAGATAGAGATGTTGATAATGGCGACGTGGAAAGCGTCGAGGTTGAAGAAAAAGACACTGCTGAAGATACGGCAGATGATCAGACCGAAAACGAGGCGGAGCTCAGTAGTAGTGCGGTAGAAAAGAAGAAAGTTGAGCAATATGACGGAGCCGACCCCAATGAGGCTAATGATTTATCTGGGGCAATAACTTATGCAGGAGTTAGCGGTGGAAAACTAATGATCCGATTAAACATTGATCAGTATCTTACGGAAGGGAAATGCGAATTGACACTGACGCGAGGGGATGCCACTATTTATAAAAGTATAGCTAGTATTATTGGGAATGTCACGTCGGCAACGTGTGACGGGTTTGATATACCGGTAAGTGAACTTGGGGGAGGAAATGTGACAATTAATGTAAATATAAGTACGAATGGACGCAAGGGCGTTATTCGTGGAGAGGCGAGCATTTGATGCAGAGACGCAGAAGTAAACGAAATTGGTTTGTACTACTAGGAGTGTTTGTGGCGGTATTTTTGTTTACTTTCCTTGCGCAGAGGTTTAAGGTCGATGAGGATGCAGGTGCGGCTTCACTAGCTGGGTTTGATCCTGGGTTTATTATATCGGATTATCAAATGGGGGATTATAAATCGATGAGTGAGGCGGAGATTCAGGCGTTTTTGACTGCTAAGAATCCTTGCTCTAATAGTAATTACAATTATTACAAGTCTCTGTCAGCAAATACGAAGTATAAGTGGCATTGGGAGAATGGGCATTTTGTGTGCTTATCAGAGGAAAGATTTGGCGATGGAGAGGTGATTGGTTCGGGTGAAACGGCGGCGCGGATTATCTATAAAGCGGCGCAGGACTATAAGATTAATCCGAAGGTGATAATCGTGCTTTTACAGAAAGAGACGTCTCTCATTACGGACCCGATTCCGAATGATGGGGATTATCGGAAGGCGACTGGCTATGGTTGTCCAGATACGGCGGCGTGTTCGTCAAAATACTATGGATTTAAGAATCAGGTAAGAAATGCGGCGGCGCTATTTAGGACTGTGCTTGATGGGGGTTGGACTAACTATCCTTTGGGGAATAACTATGTGCAATACAATCCGAATGCGGCGTGTGGGGGATCAATTGTAAATATTAGATCGCTTGCTACCTCGGCGCTTTATCGCTATACGCCGTATCAGCCGAATGCGGGCGCGATTGCGGCGGGGTATGGTACGGCGAGCTGTGGGGCGTATGGCAACAGGAATTTCTATTTATATTATCAAGATTGGTTTGGAGGGATTACGAGCGATGGGTATCCGTCTCTAAATGCAGTGCTGAAAAACAATCGCGTAGCGAACGAGAAGAGCGAGGACGGGCTGGTTTATCGGACGTATGTTGAGCATTTTGGTTGGATGGATTGGGCGAAAGGTGGCGTGATGACGGGGACGAGTGGCTACTCTTTGAGGCTGGAGGCGTTAGAAATGAAGCTGGATGGCGTGACTGGAGGGATTGAATATAGTACGCATATATCTAATGTTGGTTGGACAGAGTACACTGGTGATGGGGCGATCAGCGGGGCGGAAGATTCTGGTAATCAGATTGAGGCGGTGAAGATTCGGCTGACTGGTGATGCGGCCGAGAAATACGATATTTATTATAGAGTGCACGTGCAGGATAAAGGGTGGATGAAGTGGGTGAAGAACGATGCGTTGGCGGGGACTACTGGTAAGTCGCTTAGGGTGGAGGCTTTGCAGGTGAAGTTGGTGAAAAAAGAATTTGGCCCGGATTATCAAGTGCACGTACAGGATATCGGTTGGAAGAATTGGGTGAGTAATGGAGCTACGGCGGGGACGACTGGGCAGGCGAAAAGAGTTGAGGCTTTAAAGATTCAATTGAGTGATGAGTTGGCAAAACTTGGTTCTATTCGTTATCGTGTGCACGTAGAGGGTATCGGTTGGATGGATTGGGTCAAAAATGGCGAACTTGCAGGGACGACTGGGCAGGCGAAAAGAGTAGAGGCAATCCGTATTGAGCTGAGTGATGGCCTAAATGCAGAATATGACGTGGAATACCGAGTGCATGTGCAGGATATTGGTTGGATGAATTGGGTGAAGAATGGCGAACTTGCAGGGACGACTGGGCAGGCAAAAAGAGTCGAATCGTTACAAATAAGGTTAACTAAGAAATAACTATTGTTGTTTATGGATGGAGGGTTTGATTTTGCGGAGTTTTTCGAGGGTGCGCCAGCCTTTGCTGTTTAGGATATCGGTGAGGGCTTGTTGTAATTTGCTTTTTTCGTTCTTGAGCGTTTTGACTTCTTGGGCCAGTATGGTGTTTTGCGAAGATAGCTGATTGTTCTGGCGCCAAAAAGTATCCAATATATTATTGATGGGGAAATTACTAGATGGCTGAATATTCATTGAAAAAATTAACTTTTGGCCTTTTTTGAAATCCCCCTTTATTTCTATAAGGTTAAACTCGGTGCAAGATAGATTACCATTACCAAATTTAAGTGATCCATGAATGGACATGTGTTCTGGTTGGGGGTGTATGATGATATTATTGTAGAAAAGACCAATAGTATTGAATGGATTAATACTGATAATCTTGGTGTTTTGTGGGATTGTGGCGTTAATCGAATAGGTGTTGTTTTGTTGTTTGAAATTATAAGAATGAATATCCTCAAGACTGTCCACGGAGTAATAATCACTGTAATTGACCAGGGCATAATCTGGTAGAGGGTTTTTGCTGTGTTTGGTGTTATGAAACCATTGGTTATTCCAAACATCTAGTTCGATAGTCGTTATTTGCAAGTGTGCTTGCCAGGCGGCATACATGAAGCTGAGTTGATCGCGTTTGCTATAATGTGAAATGGTATCGAACCATGTATTCATGGTCTGGATGACTTGGGGGTCGTTGTGGCGCTTAATAAAAACCGTCATTTCGTATAAGCCAATATCGTCTGGAAAACCAGTTTTCTCGAGAAACTTGAGAGCTTTTGTCAGGCTGTCTTTAGTGTCTTTACGAAAGGTGAGGCAAGCTAAGGCTTCTTCATGAATACTTGATCTAGCGTGGTGCCTGAAAGCTACAAAAGGTTTGCTTTTGAGATATGTTTTGATAAATTCAGAGACAGGTCGATCCCATACGACGGAGCCATCCATCCAAACGCTAATATCATAGTTTTCATTAATGATAGGGTGTCCTAGCATTTTGATTTTGCGAGAAAGAAGGTGGTTGGTTAATCCTTCGTCTTTAATGTAAATAACTCTCCAGGTTTTTGATTTTAGGGATTTGTTATTAGTGAAGCAAAGATAATCTATATCTTTTTCGGGTTTTTTGATTTCATGAAGATCGTCATAATCTCCAGTGATACAAGTGTAAATGCACGTTTTAGTACGCATTACGAGTAGTCTCCAATCCAACTGCCCCAAAGTTTATCGATTTTAGGATCATCAAATCGCATATATCCAGCTGTGGGCACAAATGTGAGTTCGCCAAAATATATTTTGTCGTCGAGGAGAAAGAGGTCAACGCGAACAAAACTAAAATCCTCAGATAATTTATCTATCACATTTAGAATCTCTTTGGCATTTTTGGGTTTTTTGAGCTTTATATTTAATTTGCTGAAATTGCTGTTGTTGTATTTTACTGGTTGCCAGTTTTCATCAAACATTATGCGACTACGATTGTCACCGATTACTCTTTCTATGTATAACACTTTTCGACGATTGCCATTATTATCCTTGAAGCAGAAACACTTTAAATCGTCAGGGATACTATGAGTTTTATCTAGAAGTAACTTTTCTACAACAATCCCTGGCTTTATATAATTGTATAGAAACTCGCCCCACAAATAACCGTACTTGAGTTTTGTGAGCCAATTAATGTAGGAAACGATTGCTGGTAGATCCTCTTTAGTTTTATCTTTTACGATGTAATTTGTGCCACTACCATTAGTGGTTTTTATGACGAATCCTTTCGGAAGGTTCTCTAAGTCGGAAATTTTTAATTTTTTTGTATAGAGATATTCTGGAACCAGATATTTTTCTCCAACTTTTTTAGTGACGTATTTTCGGACCTTATACTTATCTACGTATTGACTAAGATTTTTTTGGAGCTTTTTATTGAGTTTAATGGCGTTTAGTTTCTCGGTGAATGTTTGGGGGTTGTCTAGATTTGGCTTTTTCCCAAGGTGATTTTCATAATCATTGATGACCAGAGTTTTTTTATTAAAGGATGGCTTGATAAGAAGCTTGAGGTGGTTTCTGCGGCAACCTCTAAAAACAGATTCCCAATCTTCAGTGTGCATTTTTGTCATGTTGTAGCTCATTTTAATCCTTTCTTTTACCTGAATAGACTTCGTCTATGACTTTTTCGTATGACTTGATGACATTGTCGATGTTGAAGTCTTGACTGCGCTTTTTGCCAAGATTAGAGTACTGATGCATGAGTTTTGGACTATCTAGCATTTTTAGGATAGTGGACGATAGGGCATCGGCGTTATTGATCGGAACGAGGAGACCGAATTTATTATCACCTATAATCTCTTTGGGCCCAGATGGGCAATCCGTCGAGATTACTGGAGTCCCTGTAGCCATTGCTTCAACTATGACGTTCCCAAAGCCCTCTCTTATAGAACTTAGCACGAACAAATCACTGGCTTTTAGGAATTGGTATGGATTAGGTACGTTGCCAAGAAAATAAACGTTTCTAATTTGATTTTCCTTACAATATGCTTTAAGGTCTGCTTCTAGCTCTCCTGAGCCTAGAATTATAAGGGAAACGTTGTTTTTCTTTATTTTGTTAAATGCTTCTAGAAGCAATTTTTGATTTTTTGATGGTGATAATCTGCCGATTGTGATAATCTTTTTTCCTTTGATTTTGTTAAATACTCGATTCGAAATTGGCTCAGATGCCTTTTCTTTAATGAAGGTTAAATCTGCTGGATTATGTATTATGGTAATCTTTCTGCGCCTAATTCCATAGTGATTTATGAGATCAGACGCTACGCCGTTTGATATGCAAATGATTCTTTGGGGGCCAAAATTGTAATGGAACGAGGTTTTGATTTTCTGCATAAGATTTTCATCATGACAAGCTGAGCGATTGACGGCTTCTCTAAATATTAGTTTTGTATGATTATTATTTGATAGCTTTTTGGCGTGGAATGCTATAGAGTTGGTATATTTAGCTTCGGTAAATAGTATATCTGGATTAATTTGGTTAATTTTTTGAGCAAGAGAATTGATCGCTTGATCGTATTGTCCTAGAGGTACGTTGAGGTATGAAATTTTAACGTTGCGATTGGAGAGATACGATAAATATTGGTTTTTGTCGGACTTTTCTCCAAGTACTAGATAAATATCATATTTAGTATTATCAATATGGTTGAGGATATTGAGAATAATTCTCTCAGCGCCACCTTGCCCAAAGATATAGACGAAAAACATAAGTTTGCATTTGTTTGAAAGTGGATCTTCGGACATAGTTATTAATATTATACCATAGGTTAAGGGATTAGACTTTTATAAAAACATCTGATAAAATGATACTCAATGAGTAGTGTTGGAGAATTGATTACAAAAAGTAAGAGAGCCCTTGCGGAAGGTGGAGTGAAAGGTTTTTTGAGGAGGTCAAGGAACTATGTTATTTACCAAGTGGCAAAAATGCGTAGCAAAAACGAAATGAAAGATTATCTTTTTGTGAATGGCTGCACTTTGCCGCACCCTGAGAGATATAGAGTTGACCATCAGATGGAGCAACTAGAAGCAAATGGTCTAACTGCAGACAAAATATTATATACGGACGTCGATCCGGCAATACTGAAGTTTTATAGAGGAGTAATAATCTTTCGTTGTCCGATTACACCGTCCGTGAAAAAATTGATCGAAAAAGCACACTATTATAATAAAACAGTATTTTATGACATCGACGACCTCGTGATGGATAAGAAATATACTGATAAGATAAAGTATGTGAGTGAAATGAGTAAGGAAGATAAGGCTATTTATGACGATGGAGTCGAGAGAATGGGTGAGACGATGAAGATGTGTGATTATTGTATTACAACAACAACGGCTTTGGCGGAGGAACTTAAGAAGTATGGGAAGGAAGTATTTGTTAATAAAAATGTAGCAAGTGAAGAGATGATGAAGCTGTCGCTGGAGGCGAAGAATAACGTGAAAAGAAATGATGAGCGTGTTAGGGTCGGGTATTTAAGCGGTAGTATTACGCATAATCCTGATTTTGAAATGGTAAAGCCTGCGTTGATCAAGATAATGGATGAGTTCCCGCAAGTTGATCTCTGCGTGATGGGGCATTTAGGTTTGCCAGAAGAATTTGAGAGATTCGGCGGCCGTGTTGTCAAGATGCCGTTTGGAGATTGGAGAAGGTTGCCAGAAGTGATTGCGAAGCTTGATATTAATTTGGCGCCAATTGAGGAATCGATTTTTAATGCAGCGAAATCTGAGAATAAATGGACTGAAGCGGCGCTTTGTGAGGTTGTAACTGTAGCTTCGGATTTTGGTGCGTTTAAGGAGGTAATTGCGGATGGTGAAACGGGCGTGCTGTGCAAGAGTGGTGATGAGTGGTATGAAAAACTCAAAACTCTGATTATGGACACAAAGCTTAGAAAAAAGATTGCACATAACGCCTATAATAAAGCTAAGAAAGAATATCTCACTACTTATTCTGGTAGGGGTTTGGCAAAGTTCCTTGAAAGTAAAATGGCCCGAAATATTGCATTTGTATTACCTTCTACTAATATCAGTGGTGGAGTAAATGTTGTGCTTAAACATTGCGATATTTTACGTCGGAATGGATGGGATGCCATGGTAGTCAATATGGATAAATCCGACGATAATTTTGTAAGCTCTTTTGGTGAGGTGAATGTGGTGAGCGCCGTGAAACATGAAATTAGCGCAAAATTTGACGTTATGGTGGCAACACTTTTTACCACTTTGAAATATATCAAAGAATATCCAGATGCAAAACGGAAGTTATATTTGGTGCAAAATTTCGAAACCGATTTTAATGATTATGGCTCGCCTGCTCGGAAAGAAGCAAATGCGACATATACGAATGGAGAAGATATAGAATATATAACTATATCAAAGTGGTGCAAGAATTGGTTGGAAAAAGATTTTGGACAGAAAGTTAAATATGCGCCAAACGGGATCAATTTGGATGACTTTAAATGGAGGGAGCGCGATCTGGGACGAGAGAAGGTCAGAATCTTGATCGAGGGTAATTCGGACGATTACTATAAAAATGTGGATGAGAGTTTTAAAATTGTTGAAAAGCTAGACAGGGATAATTTTGAGATTGTTTATCTTTCTTACCAAGGTGAACCGAAAAAATGGTATAAGGTTGATAAATTTTATCACAAGGTACCACATGAAGAGGTTGGGAGGGTCTATCGTGAGTGCGATATTCTTTTGAAGACTAGTATATTGGAAAGTTTTTCATACCCTCCACTTGAAATGATGGCGACAGGCGGGTATATTGTGGCTGTACCTAATGGAGGGAATAAAGAATATTTGAAGGATGAAGAAAATTGTCTTTTTTACGCACAGGGAAATATTGATGAGGCAGTGAGGCATATTAACGAAATTTTGAATAATGAAAAACTGCGTAGAAAGTTGATGGCTGGAGCCAGGAAGACGGCAAAAAGCAGAGATTGGCGCGACATAGAAAGTAAGATTTTGGAACTTTATGCATGAAAAGAATACTGTATGTAGTTGATGGTGAGGAGAGCGCGCAGTTTCGGTATCGTGTAAAAAATGTGGGTGAGATTTTGTCCGGGACAAAGCGATGGAATATCGAATGGGTGATGAAAGACGATCTGCAAAGTGTGGACTTGAATGAATATGAATTTGTGATAATTTTGCGGCAGACGGCGAAAGATGAGAAGATTCTTAAGTTTATTGATAGGGCGCATAATGTTAAGAAAAAGATTTTGTTTGATCTCGATGACCTTGTTTTTGATTACATAGATCTGTGGCTTTTGATGAGATCTACTAATAGCAAAAATGTGTTTTATTGGGCGGGGTATTTTTGGGGAATTCGAAGGATTGCTAAAAAGGTAGATGGATTTATTACGACAAATGAATTCTTAGCAAAAAAATTAAAGCGAAGTTTTGAAAGGCCAGTAAAGGTGATTAGAAATTCGTTGAATAGCGATCAAATTGATGTTTCAGATAGATGGGTGAAGAAGAAAAATGGCAGAATGAATTTAGAGAAAAAAATGGATAAGGTGAAGCAATTTAAGATAGGTTATTTTAGTGGATCGCCAACACATGCGAAGGATTTTCGATTGGTAGAGGTGGAATTGATGAAATTCTTAAAGACGCATGAAGACGTCGTTCTAAAAATTGTAGGTTACATGGAGTTTTCGGATGAGATGAGGGAGATAATTGAAGATGGACGCGTGGAAATAGTCGGTATTGTGGATTATGTACGACTACAGGAGTTAATTAGCAAAGTTGATGTGAATATCGCGCCACTTGTGCTGAATGATTTTACGAATTGCAAATCTGAGTTGAAGTTTTTTGAGGCGGCGGCGGTTGAGACGACGACGATTGCTTCGCCGACTTATACTTTTAAGAAGGCAATTAAAGATGGCGAGAATGGTTTTTTGGCTTATCCTGGAGAATGGTACAATAAGCTCGAATACTTATATGAACATCCTGACGAAAATCGGAAGATAGCTAGGGAAGCACGAAAATATGCTTTGAAGCATTATTACGGAACTGAATTTTTGAAGGAGGTGGAAGAGGCCTATGACTATTTCGTTAAGTAAAAAAGTTTCGGTGGTTATACCGAACTATAACTATGCGCGGTATTTGAAAAAAAGGATCCAATCCATTGTTAAGCAAACATATCCAATATATGAGATGATTATCTTGGATGACGCATCGACCGATGAAAGCGTTCGGGTAATACAAAACATTTTGACTGAAGTGAAAGCAAAGTCCCCAAATATTAGCATTCAATTTGTAAAGAACGAAAAGAATACTGGTAAAGCAATATCGCAATGGAAAAAAGGATTTGAATTGGCGACGGGGGATTATGTATGGATAGCGGAAGCGGATGATCTGAGCTCAAAGAACTTTTTGGCAGAAGCGATGAAGGGGTTTGACGATCCAGAAGTGGTGTTGTCATATACGGAATCAAGATTGATCAACGGCTACGGGTTAATAATGACGCCGAATTTTCGGTGGTCCAGAGATCGCGAAAAGACGGGGCACTATGCTCAGAATTATACAAAAGAAGGTTTTCGGGAGATAGAAGAAATTATGGCAATAAGGTGCACAATACCTAACGTGTCGGCGGTAGTTTTTAAGCGAGATGCGAAAATTCCTTTTTCTCAGTATCTAGATGAGGCGGTCAAATTTACACAAGTTGGAGATTGGTATTTTTACAGTAAAGTGCTTGGGCATGGAAAAATTTGCTATTCTCGGAAAAGTCTGAATGGATTTAGAGTGCATGGAGGGAGCGTCACGGATAGAGCGAAAAAGGCAAAAGAGCATTTTGACGAAATACTAGCGATGCATAAAATGTTTGCAGTGAAGTATAACCTGGACGAATTTGTGACGAGAAGAATGATGGCGGAAGAGAAACGGATTGCGAAAAGATTCGGTGGTCAGTAGGTGTAGAGTATAGCTCTAGTTCGTGGTATAATGGGGGGTAAGTAATCGGAGTTATTTTATGAAAGGAATTATTCTTGCAGGGGGATCGGGGACGCGGCTTTATCCGTTGACGCTGGGGACAAGCAAGCAGATGCTGCCGGTATATGATAAACCGATGATTTATTACCCTTTGTCGACGTTGATGTTGGCGGGGATTCGGGATATTTTGATTATTTCGACGCCGGATGATATGCCGAATTTTCAGAGGTTGCTTGGTGACGGTAAAGCGATGGGGCTTGACCTTTATTATACAGTGCAACCTTCGCCGGACGGATTGGCGCAGGCATTTATTTTAGGAGAGGATTTTATTGGTGACGAGGCCTGCGCAATGGTGCTCGGAGATAATATCTTTTATGGTTCGGGTTTTTCTAATATGCTAAAGGAGTCGGCGGCAAATGCCGAAGACAATAATAGAGCGACAGTGTTTGGCTATCATGTGACGGACCCCGAGAGGTTTGGTGTGGTGGAATTTAATAGAGACGGGAAGGCGGTGTCGATTGAAGAGAAGCCGAAAAACCCGAAGAGCAATTATGCTGTAACTGGACTATATTTTTATCCAGCTGGTGTGTCGGAAAAGGCTAAAAAAGTAAAGCCGTCAGATCGCGGAGAGTTGGAGATTACGACGCTCAATGAGATGTATCTGAACGAGGGGATGCTTGATGTGCAACTACTTGGGCGGGGTTCGGCATGGCTAGATACAGGGACGATGGATTCGCTGGCGGACGCGTCAGACTTTGTGAGAGTTGTGCAGAAGAGACAAGGGATTCAGATCGCGGCGCCAGAGGAAGTGGCTTTTCGAAATGGTTGGATCACAAAAGAAGAGTTACTAAAATCCGCGGACAAATATAAGAAATCATCTTATGGGCAGCATTTGTTTAATGTAGCAGAAGGGAAAATGCTGGACTAATGGGAAAATTCAAATTTAATAAGACAGAGATTGAGGGGGTATATGTAGTTGAGCCGACGGTGTATGGTGATGAGCGAGGGTATTTTATGGAAACGTATTCGGAGGCGGAATTTAGAGAGGCGGGGCTTGACTATGAGTTTGTGCAAGATAACCAGTCGTCTTCTAGGCGAGGAGTTTTGAGGGGGCTTCATTTTCAGAAGACTCACCCACAAGCGAAATTGGTGCGAGTTCTGTCGGGAGAGGTGTTTGACGTGGCGGTGGATTTGCGAGCTGGATCACCTACTTATGGTAAATGGGTAGGTGTATTATTGACGGCGGACAATCACAAACAATTGATGATCCCGAGAGGATTTGCACATGGGTTTTTGGTGGTAAGCGAGACGGCAGAATTTGCTTATAAATGCGACGATTTCTATCACCCGGAAGATGAAGGGGGAGTATTGTATGATTCGTGTGGAATTGAATGGCCAGAGATCGACGGCGAGATCATCCTGTCAGAAAAAGACACGAAGCACCCAAAATTAGCTGAGTTAGATTTTAAGTTTGAGGAGGTTTAATGGAAAAAAAGTCTATTATCGTTACTGGTGGCGCAGGGTTCATTGGGTCGAACTTTGTGTATTATATGCTGAAGAAGTACCCGGCGTATAGGATCGTGTGTCTAGATGCGCTGACCTATGCGGGGAATTTGTCGACACTTGAAAAAGCGATGAAGAATGAGAATTTTAGATTCGTGAAAGCAGATATTCGCGATAGAGAAGCTGTAGATGGGTTATTTGATGAAGAAAAGCCAGACGTTGTGGTGAATTTTGCGGCGGAATCGCATGTCGATAGGTCAATCGAAAATCCGGAGTTGTTCCTTGAGACTAATATTATGGGGCCAGAAGTACTGATGGAAGCGTGCCGAAAATATAAGGTGAAACGCTATCATCAGGTTTCGACCGATGAAGTATATGGTGATTTGCCACTAGATCGGCCTGATCTATTCTTCACAGAGAAAACTAATCTGCATGCATCTTCGCCGTATTCGGCTTCGAAGGCTTCGGCGGATTTGTTGACACTGGCTTATCATCGGACCTATGGGTTGCCGGTGACTATTTCTCGGTGTTCGAATAATTATGGGCCGTACCATTTTCCGGAAAAGTTAATCCCGCTCATGATCATCAATGCGCTTCATGATAAGCCGCTGCCAGTGTATGGTGATGGACTAAATGTGCGAGATTGGTTGTATGTGGAAGATCATTGTAAGGCGATTGATATGATAATTCACGCAGACTGCGTGGGTGAAGTATATAATGTGGGCGGGCATAATGAAATGGCAAATATTGATATCGTGAAGTTGATTTTGAAGGAACTAGGCAAACCTGAATCGTTGATTACCTTTGTAGAGGATAGGAAAGGACATGACAGACGATACGCGATAGATCCGACGAAGATTAAGACGCAACTTGGCTGGGAGCCGGAGACGAAATTTGAGAACGGGATCGTGAAGACGATAAAGTGGTACCTTGATCATCAATCGTGGTGGGAGGAAGTAATCTCTGGTGGTTATCAGAAGTATTATGAAAAAATGTACGGAGGTAAATAAATGAAAGTATTAGTGACTGGGACGAGTGGGCAACTTGGACATGATGTAATGGAAGAGCTGGCTCGACGCGGATATGAGGGGATTGGCGCAGATAGGTCAGACACGGACGCGGAATTCCCACACGTGATTTTGGACATCACCGATGACAGGCGAGTAATGGAAGTTGTAGAAGAAATCAGGCCCGACGTGGTCGTACACTGTGCGGCATGGACAAATGTGGACGCGGCAGAAGCGCCGGAGAATGCTGAAAAGGTGCGTGCGGTTAACGTTGACGGTACGCGCAATTTGGCTGAGGCTTGCAAGGCGGTAGATGCAAAGATGGTGTATATTTCGACGGATTATGTGTTTGACGGGACTGGTACGGAGCCGTGGAAGCCTGACGACAAAAACTATGCACCAATCAATGTTTATGGACAATCAAAATTAGATGGAGAGCTCGCTGTAGCGCAAACTTTGGAGAAATATTTCATTGTGCGGATTGCTTGGGTGTTTGGTAGGAATGGGAAGAATTTTGTGCGGACGATGATAGAAGTAGGGAAGAATCACGACGTGGTGCGGGTGGTGGATGATCAAATTGGTACACCTACTTATACGGTAGATCTTGCTAGATTGTTGGTGGATATGATTGAAACTGATAAATATGGCTATTATCATGCGACGAATGAGGGTGGGTTTATATCGTGGGCTGATTTTACGGAAGAGATTTATAAACAAGCGGGAATGAATGTAAAAGTTAAGAGGGTGACAACTGAAGAATACGGTAAATCCGTGGCAGCTAGACCGTTTAATTCACGGTTGGACAAGTCGAAATTAGTGCAGAATGGATTTGAGCCATTGCCGAAATGGCAGGATGCGCTCAGTCGGTTTTTAGCTGATTAGATTTCTCGGAGCTTTGGTATAGTTTTGTGAGGCATTTGGCGATGGGGGTTGGCCAGAAATGCTTGAAGATTTGATAGTCTTCTTTGGTTCTGATGCCTTGATTGATGATGTCGGTGGTGGTGCTGGACTCTGAAATGCGATGTCCCATGAGGGGTTTATTTATCATGGTGAAAGAATTTTTTTTGCGGCTGAGAGTTTCCCAAGCGTGCCAATCGACATTACACTGAAAGTCGGAGCTGAAAATCTTGGTGGGGCAGTTTTTGGTGACAAAGGTGACTGCGGGGCAACAAATGGAGCAACCAAAACGGAGGATTTGTCTTTTCATGAATTTGGATTTGAGAGAAGATTTGATGCGAATTGGAGTGAGTAAGAGACGTTTGATTTTGAGATTGGAATTGGTGTAGACTTTGCGGTGGCCACGAATTTCGTAGTAGTCAGTAAAGATGATAGACGAATTTGGGTATTTGGCATAGGCTTTGATGACTTCTAGGGCGTAGGTTTTGTCGTAAATATCATCTTGATGGGCGACAGTGACGAGAGGAGTGGTGGCGACATGAACGGCGAAGTCGAAATCGCCGCCGATGTTGGTGTGAGTTTTGGGAATGATTTTTAGATGGTATTTGTCGGCAAGGGATTTGATGTGATGGTTGGGCGTGGTGGTGGCAATGATAATTGAAGACTCGTGGGTTTGGTTGAGAACTGATTTGATGCAGGATTCAAGATAGGGGCTTTCTTTGTAGGCTAGAATTACGAAAGTGTGAAGTGGGCTATTTTTTGGTTTTGGTGTGGTCATGTTGTTCCTTTTTTAGAATGGAGAGCTCTTGGATTAGCTTGGTGATTTTGGTTTGTTGGTGGTTGATGGAGATGGTGAGAAAGAAGCAGATAATGATAAGAAGAGCGATGATCACGACGAAGATGAAGTTAGAAAAGGTTTCGAAGCCGAGCCATTTGGAGAGGACTGTGAGAGGATCAGGAAAAATTGCAATTATGAGAAAGACTACTGGTAGCAAAAGCCATGCAATGGAGCTTTTGATGGAGATGGTATTTTTTTTGAGTGAAATAATGATAAGTAATAGTAAGAGAATGGTGGCGATGATCATTTCGATTTGAAGATTAGTCATATTTACTCCTTCCGAGTGTTAATATTAATATCGATAAGAAAACGTTGATGGCGGCGTAGGCAGATTTCCAGGAGTGGATGCTGGAGCGACCGGCTGCGCGTTTGTTCATTCTGACGGGAACTTCTTTTATTTTGTAGTGTTTGGAGCGAATTAATTCGTAATTTGAGATTGGCTCTGGATATTCTTGTGGATAGTCTGTAGCGAATAGCTTAATAATGCTTTGATCGGCGGCGCGAAAACCAGAAGTTGGGTCGTAGATGCGTTTGCCGGAGAAAAGTTTGATGGTGCCGGATAGGAATTTGATGCCGAGGCGGCGAATAAATGAAGAGCGGCGGTTTTTCATTGACTTGTCGATGAAAGAGGAGCCGATGACGAGATTGGCCTCGTGGTCTTTGATGGGCTGAATGAGTGCATTGATGTATTCGACATTGTGTTGACCATCGGCGTCGAATTGTATAGCAATATCGTAGCCATGGAGAGCAGCATATTTGTAACCAGTCTGGACGGCGCCACCGATGCCGAGGTTGGAAGGGAGATCGATGTGGTTGTAGTGGTTTTCTTCTAAGAGTTTTGCGGTGCGGTCAGTAGAGCCGTCGTTGATGATGATGTAATCGTATTTAGTGCTCAAAATTGAATTGACGGTGCGGACGATGGATTTTTCCTCGTTGTAGGCGGGAATGATGAGCAGGATCTTTGGTTTCATAGAGCAATTATAACATATTCTATAGATGAGTGCAGGCGATAGTGAGGATCGCGTAGATGCTTTCGAATATGATGAAGCTGTACAAATAATTTGGTAGGTGTTTTGATGCGGGAGGAGTTTTGAGGGGCGATGACTTGCTAGTGGGTAGAAACATTGTGGGGATTATTAGAGCCAATGGTAAGAAATAGCGACCTTGAACGCCGTCTATTGTGGGCGCTCCTGGTTTTGTCCATTGGATAAACATTGTTGTAAAAGTAAGGAGAGTGATTATTGAAAAAATGGCGACGGATAAATATTTGAAGCTTCTAGTAGTAGTGTGTGTTTCGCGGGCTTTGACGCAGAGTAGAGTAAAAATGACAAAAGAAGTAATGAGATAAATTGGCGATAGTGTAACGTCGAACCACTCTAGGTACCCGCCTAGAAAGCCTGTGAGATACATTGTCGCGTTGGCGTGAATTGACGTCAATAGGATGGCTAGATATTCAAAAGGATTGGTGATGATGGCGGAGATTTGCGTTGATGAATCGTAGGCGCTTTGCAATGAGGGGGCGATAAGAAGCCAGATGAAGAGTGAAATGGAAACAAGGGCACCGATGCCGAGAATGGTGAGGATTTTTAATTTTTGAGTTTTGAAGCGTTTGCTTGGGATGGCGAAGAGGAGAAGGCAGAGAGGAGCATAGGCTATTTTTCCCATTGACACAAAAAGACAGATGAAAAAGGCGAGGACGATTTGTTTGTTCGTGAGGGTGGTTTTTTGGGAGTGAATAGTATATAAAACAAAACTTACAAGCGCCATAGATGAAGCCATGGCGAGGCCATCAGGTGAGAGGGACGAGGTCGCCTGCATGGCGATCGGGAGAAATGCGACAAAGAAGAGGATTTTTTTGAAGAAAGGGGTATATTTGATGCTGAAAAACAGGATAATGGCACAAGTAATGAGATTGAAGAATTTTGCAAGGTAGGCTGTGACGAGCAATGGAAGATGTAATAACTGGCCGATAGACATGCCAATAACGTGGGGAAGATAACTAACAAGGTTATAACTGTAGGCAGAAGTCTGGATGAATTTTTGGTTGGATTGGTCTGGGTATAGACCGAGATCCGATATGACGTCGGAATAAACAACGTTGTCTTCTTTGTAGTCACGGATGATTTCTATGTCCGAAGGTTCAGATGAGCCAATTTTGCCGGATTCGTTGGTATCTGAAACAAGATGGCCGTTGGATAGTTCATAAATACGAAAGAAATGTGATTCCTCGTCTGGAGCACGACCAATTGGTAATGCAAAAATATAAAGAGAGCCGATAATGAGATAAAGGATGAGGAACAATTTTTCAATTTTCCATTGTTTGGCTTTAGCTAGAAATATGATTAAACAGAGAATTGTCTCTAAAATAATCGAGCCAAGTAACAGTATGACGAAAGTGGAACCGAAGTGTAGAGAATTAGTTTTGAAATTGAGACATAGGAAATATATGTTGAGACATAAAAGGCAGAACATGACAATGAATAGTTTGTAATTTTCTTTGCAGAATCGCCTTATCCTATTTTTTCCAGAGGTTTTCATAAGCTTTGGCTACCTTTTGTGGGTTATCGTCTAGAAGTATTTTGCCTTTTTCAATAAGAATTGCTCGATTGCAAAATTTGCGTATATTGTCCATGGAATGGGTGACGAGAATGACGGTTTGCTTGCCTTTGATTTCGGTGAAGTAGTCATTGCATTTTTTTTGGAAAGCAGCGTCGCCAACTGCGAGGACTTCGTCGAGCAGGAGAATGTCGCCTTTGGCACGAATAGCGATGGAAAAAGCGAGGCGGACTTGCATGCCGGAAGAATAATTTTTGAGTTTTTGGTCCATGAAGTCGCCTAGTTCTGCGAATTCGACGATATCTTCATACATGGTGTCCATTTCCTTATTACTAAAACCAAGTAAGGCGCCGTTTAGGTAGATGTTTTCACGACCGGTGAGATCTGGATTGAAACCTACACCTAGCTCAATAAATGGGATGAGATTGCCGTTGATGGTGATGGTACCTTTTTCTGGGAAATAAATTTTGGCGAGGGTCTTTAGTAGAGTTGACTTGCCAGAGCCATTGCGACCAACGATGCCGACGAATTCGTTTTTATGAATATCGAAACTGATGCCATTGAGAACTTTTTGTTCTTTATAACCTTTGATCCCTTTTAACCGATTAAAGATAGCTTGTTTTAAGCCCCAGGCTCGCTCAGTTGGAAGTTTGAAGCTCTTGTGAAGATTTTGGACTGATATGGCGACTTCTTCGTTCATTAGATTTCCTCCGCGAAACGTTTAGATCTTTTACGGAAATACCACGAGCCCCACAAAAGGAGAATGATGACGATAAAAATAGGAATGCTTTTGATGATTGGAGCCATGCTGTCGGTGTAATTCCAGATGGTGATCGTCTCTGGAGTGATGAGGAGATAGCGGACATCTTGAATAATCTGGGCGATGGGGTCAATCAGGATAATCTTGGCGGCCAGGGCACTGGTGTTTGCAATCATGGTGATTGGGTAGATGATGGGGACGGCGTAAAAAAGTGCTTGAGTGAGGACGTCCCAAATGGAGGTGATGTCGCGATATTTGACATTGATGGCTCCTAGAAGAAACGAGATGCCTAGAGCGAGGCAGTAGAATTCGAACAAAACGAAGGGGACGAGGAGCCAAGTCCAGCTGGGGGTAATACCGTCAAGTAATGCAAAAATTACGACGACAACGATATTGATAAGTAGGTTGATTACCGCGGTGAGAGTAGCGGATACTACGACGATGTATTTTGGGAAGCAGATTTTGCGGATGAGTTCGCCGCGAGTGACGATGGCTTGGATGCCTTGGTTGGTACATTCAGTGAAGAAACTCCACAGAGTTGTGCCAGCGAGTAGATAAACAGGATAGTGTGGGATATCGCCGCCAAAACGGAGCAATTTGCCAAATACTATATATAATATAGCAAACATCATAAGTGGGCGGAGAAGAGCCCAGAGATAGCCAAGTACCGAGCCTTGATAGCGTAACTTGAAATCAGTTTTGGTAAGCTCTTTTAAGAGGACCCGATTCCCTTTGTAAACAAAATTTGGTATTGCCATATATACTATTCTACCATATTTTTGGGTTTGCCAAATACGAATCGATCGTAGAAGAGGAAATTCAAGATCATGGTGACAACTGAGGTCAGAACGAAAGCTCCAGTGGTAAGAGTGAAATCGTAGGAAAATGGGATACTGAGTGATTGGAAGAGATTATAAGCGAATTCGTAGAGGGGTGTGATGAGGCTAAAAAGCTGAGTTAGGGCTGGGCCAACGGCGATGGCGAGGATGGCGTTCCAGATGAAGAATTTGTATTTGGCGGATTTTGTGATGTTGCGTTCTTTCCAAGTGATTTTGGAGTGTAAAATGTATGCGAGGATGGTGGTGACGGTGGTGGCAATTAGTGTAGATAGCCAAATCAGATCGTTGTTATTGATAATGAGATTAGCGAGAATTGCGTAAAAAACATAATTAAAGATAGCGATAGCAATACCAATAAATAAATAGCGTGTAGCACGACGTGAAATTTGCTGATCCATGGTGCTATTATAACATATAGACAAATCTTGTATTTAGGTGTATAATAGATGCGTTTATTTAGTAAAAGAGGTGAGTGATGGATGGAGAGGTCAAGAAAATCAAGGAAATAGAGGGGGAGATTTTTGGTGGTGATAATGTGATTCGGGTAAGGGGGGCGAGGCAGAATAATCTGCAAAATCTTGATGTAGATATTCCGAGAGACAAATTGGTGATTATCACTGGGTTATCTGGGTCGGGAAAATCATCGCTTGCATTTGATACAATTTATGCTGAGGGGCAGAGGCGGTATGTAGAGTCGCTCAGTTCTTATGCGAGGATGTTTCTCGGGATCATGGATAAGCCGGAAGTTGATTCTATCTCGGGGCTAAGCCCGGCGATTTCGATTGATCAGAAGTCAACATCACGGAATCCGCGTTCTACGGTAGCGACCGTGACAGAGGTATATGATTATCTGCGGTTGCTTTTTGCACGAGTTGGGGTGCCGCATTGTCCGATTTGTCACAAAGAAGTAAGCCGGCGGTCGGTAGAAGATATCGTAGAAGAAGTGATGAAGCTACCGTTAGGGTCTAAATGTATGTTGCTTGCGCCGATCGTATCTTCGAAAAAAGGTGAGTTTTTGCATGTGCCGGAACAATATTCGAGTAAAGGATTTTCTAGGGTGAGGGTGGACGGAATTATTTATGCACTTGACGAATTTCCGGAGCTGAATAAGAATGAGCGGCATGATATTGAGATTGTGGTAGATAGATTTGTGCTATCACCGGAGCAAAGGACGCGGATTAGCGGATCGATCGAGCAGGCTTTGGAAATGGGTCAAGGAATCATACAATTACTGCGGGTTACAGATAATGCGACGGCGGTTGGAGCGACGAAGATTGGCTCGGCGAATTCGGAAGTGCTGACTTATTCACAGCGATATGCCTGCCCAGATCACCCTGACGAGTTGATACCGGAACTTTCGCCCAGGTTATTTAGTTTTAATGCACCAGAGGGAGCTTGTCCGGTATGCACTGGACTCGGGTCGCGTATGGAAATTGATCCAAGTTTGGTGTTTAATAACAATTTGACGATTGCGGAAGGGGGCATTAGGCCGTTTAATAGAGTGGGGCAGGATTCTTGGTGGCTGAAGAGATTGATGCAAGTGGGAGTAAAACACGGGTTTGACGTTTATACGCCGATTGGTGAACTTTCTGAAGAAGTGAAGCATATTATATTATATGGAACTGGTGAAGAAAAATACGAAATGAAAATTAGTGGGTCTGGACGATTTGCAGATGGTACGGTGTATCAGACGACTTATGAGGGCGTAATTCCTACTCTTGAGAGACGTTATAATGATCCGAAAATATCGGAATTTATGAAGCACGATATTGAAAGATTTATGCGGGTAAGACAATGTCAGGAATGCCATGGTGCAAGATTGAAGCCGGCAGTACTTGCAGTAACGGTACATGACCTTAACATTATGGACATGTGTAATCTGGACGTTGATGCGACATTAGAGGTGCTGGGTCAGAATCTTGGGTTTACTGAAGCAGAAAAAATGATTGCAGAGCCAATTTTGAAAGAAATTCGTGAAAGAGTGAAATTTATGCAAGATGTGGGACTGGGGTATTTGGAATTGTCGCGAGCCGCAAATACTTTGAGTGGTGGAGAGGCGCAGAGGATCCGTCTTGCGACGCAAATTGGATCAGGACTGCAAGGGGTGCTTTATGTGTTGGATGAACCATCGATCGGCTTGCATCAGAGAGATAATGATAAGTTGATTGCTACTTTAAAGCATCTTAGAGATCTTAAAAATACAGTGCTTGTGGTGGAACACGATGAGGATACGATGCTGGAGTCGGATTATATTATTGATATTGGCCCAGGAGCAGGGCTTGCTGGTGGGCGGTTGGTGGCGGCGGGGACACCTGAGGAAGTGATGAAAAATCCGAATTCGATCACTGGTAAATATCTAAAGGGCGAGATGACAATTCCAGTGCCTAAGAAGCGACGAAAAGCGAAAAAAGGACGTGAGCTCGTCGTGGTAGGGGCGCGTGAAAATAACTTAAAGAATATTGATGTACATTTTCCGCTTGGAGTAATGACGGTAGTTTCGGGTGTTTCGGGGTCGGGGAAATCGACACTTGTGAATTCGATACTCGCGAATGAGCTTTTGGCGCGACTTCATCGGGCGCAGACGATATCGGGCACGCATGAGCGAATTGATGGAATTGAAAATATTAACAAAGCGATCGTGATTGATCAAAGTCCGATTGGACGTACACCGCGATCGAATCCGGCGACCTATACCGGAGTCTTTACGGCGATTCGAGAATTATTTGCGGCACAACCTGAGGCGGAGATGCGAGGATACAAGGCGGGGAGATTTTCGTTTAATGTGAAAGGTGGGAGATGTGAACATTGTCAGGGAGATGGTGTAAATAAAATTGAGATGCATTTTTTGCCGGACGTGTATGTGACTTGCCCGAAATGCCATGGACGAAGATATAATGCCGAAGCTCTTGAGGTAAAATACAAGGGTAAAAATATTTCAGAAGTACTTGATATGACGATTGATGAGGCCGTGGAGTTTTTTGCCAGTATTCCTGCGATTGCGGGAAAGCTTAGGACTATTCAAGAAGTGGGGCTTGGGTATATTCGGCTAGGGCAACCTGCAACGACTTTTTCTGGTGGCGAAGCGCAGAGAATTAAACTTGCGACGGAGCTTTCTAGGCGGTCGACAGGAAAAACTTTGTATATCCTTGATGAACCGACTACGGGGTTGCACACTGATGACGTGAGGAGATTACTTGCGATTTTGAACCGATTGGTTGATGGAGGAAATTCAGTAATAATTATTGAGCATAATTTGCACGTGATTAAATCGGCGGATTGGATTATCGATATGGGGCCAGAGGGAGGGCTGAAGGGGGGTCAGGTCTGCGCCAGTGGCACGCCGGAAGAATTGGCAAAAAATGCGAAGACACCAACAGGCGAATATTTACGGAAATATTTATGAGCTGGAAAAACGATCAAGTAAGTGAAAAAGATATAAACACGATTATAAAATTAGCAAAGGAGTGTTTGAGGGTGGAGGGGGATTTTGTGGAGATGGGATGCTATAAGGGAGATACATCGCTGCTTTTAGCCGATATTATCTTTTCGGGGCCGCGTCCGGCCGGCCCGTCGCCACGGGCGGCCGGCGCTAAATCTCGCGCTGCCGCGCTCCGAAATGCCCCGAAAAGACAATATTCGGCTACCACTCATCGCCTTTTTATCTACGATTCGTTTGAAGGGTTGCCGGAGAAGAGGGTGGAAGATGAATCGGTGATGGGGGTTGATTTTAAACAAGGCGAACTTTTAGTGACGAAGAGAGAAGTTAAACTACGATTCTTGAAAGCGGGGTTACCGGTGCCGGTGATTAAGAAAGCGTGGTTTTCAGAATTGACAAGCGAGGATATGCCGGCGAAAATCGCTTTTGCGTTTTTGGACGGAGATTTTTATGAATCGATCCGAGATTCGCTAAAGTTGGTCGCGCCGCGGATGAGTGAGGATGGGGTGATGGTGGTGCATGATTATACAAATCCGGCTTTGCCTGGAGTGAAGAAGGCGGTAGATGAGTGGCGCGAGCATAATAAAAAAGAAATAAAGCTGGTTTTGCTTTGATTTTGGTTGCGAGCTGTAACTAACCAGCAAAAATGTCCCCCTTCTATTGTTCAGCAAAAATGTCCCCCATAAGCAATATAATCTTTTAGTGTTAATACTTTGTTATTGGCTGTCTTTTTCTATAATTTTATTATCGGATAAATTATAGGAGGAGAATGGTGAAAATATTTACGACCAAAGATGTGGATAGGCTACGAGTAATTCAAATGTATCTCAGTGGCGAATACACTAGAAAAATGGCAGCTCTGAATTTAAAGGTAACAGAACGACAAGTTACCCGCATCGTCAATAAATACATAGAAGACGGTCCAGAAAGTGTTATTCACGGCAATACTGGAAGACCAGCGCAAAACAAACACCCAGATGATTTTTGCAATGAGATCGTTTCTCTTTATAAAGGAAAATATGGCAAGAATGGAGTTAAACTTAACTTTCGTCACTTTAAGGAGAAATTAGAGGATGAAGGGATATATATTTCGTATTCTAGCCTGAGACGAATTTTGCTAGAGAACGGGATTAAGCCACCAGAATCAAGAGTAGCTAAAGTAATTTGCCCTCCTAGACCGAGAAGAATCTTCGCTGGAGAGCTGCTCCAGGTAGACGCATCAATACATAATTGGCTGTATGGAGATTTTCACTTATACGCACTACATGGCGCTATAGATGACGCCACTGGCATAATTACTGGTTTGTGGTTAGAAAAAACGGAGAATATGCACGGTTATCAGATGGTGCTATACCAAACCATGAAACAATATGGAATACCTAAATGCCTCTATACGGATAAAAGGAATGTCTTTGAGAGTCCGAAGAAAAAGTCAACAAAATCCAAAATCAATTCTCCGCGTTTTAAAGCCATGCTCACTCGTCTTGGTATTAGTGTCATCTCAACCTCCAACCCACGTGCTAAGGGCCGCATAGAGCGTGTTTGGCGTACTTTACAAAGCAGATTGCTTAATGAACTGTATCTAAGAAAAATTACGACTATAGAGGAAGCGAATGCGTTCATTCAAGAATATATTCCGGTATTCAATAAAGCCTTCGCTTCCGAAATTGATTCAAGCAGAAATTCGTTCAGAGAAGTTCCTGCCGATTATAATTATAATCAAAACCTTGCCCTAAGCAAAGAGCTAAAGGTGCACGGTGGCTGTTACCTTACTCTGCGTAACCACTATTTCATTATTAAAGATTACGCCAACGATATGTGCGACAAGCAAATAACTTCGTTAAGTACTGTCCAACTATATCAGTTCCTAGATGGTAGCCTACACGTCTTATCTGATGGCAAATGGTATGATTTAGAAGACATTGGCCCTAGGTCTGCACATAAAGATTTGCTGAGTAATGAGCGTTCAATGAACTCCAAAAAGAGCAGTGCTAATTCACCATGGAGGCAATTTAATCCAAACTTTACCAACCGTGACCGAGCTAAATGGGATGATGAAAATTTGAGAAGAATTGATTATGCTTAAGTGACATTTTCGCTGGATAATTTACGGGACATTTTCGCTGAACATTTACAGATTTTGGTTGCGAGCTAAAGTTTTTATGGTAAAATAGAAATATGAGTAGAAGCTGGAAGATGAGAAGGTTTGGTAACCGCTTGGAATTTGGCTTTTTGAGCTTGCTGGGGGGGGGGCTTAGGTAGAAATCCACGGAGTTTTGCACAAAACGGAGTGCGATTCTTTTTGGGTATTTATTTGATGGTGATGCTGATGGCGCTAGTGCCATCAGGTAAGGTTGAGGCTGCTTTTCGGGGCAGTAATGGTGGGGAGCAATGCTATGCTTTGCAGTATGAAGCGTCAGAATTGAAGATGGTGAAAGGAGATATTGCTCAAGGCTATGCGGCGGTGTTTTCGACTGCGGAAGTCTGTGCTAATACTGATGCAAGTGGTAAAGTCGTTGGTAAGCTGTACGACGGTGCGAGTCAGCCTAGCGGTACTACCGAACTAAAGAAAGCGAAGCTTACAAAAGGAGATACGACGATATTTCTGTATACTAGCAGTAAAGCTAATGCAGAACCGAAATCATTCGCGGTGGATAAATACGACACTTTTAAGGACCTTGTCAAAGCGGTGAATGATGCGGCGCCGGCGGAATATACTGTGACGAATATATTTAGTACGGCGGCTTTTGGTTCAAAAATGAAAAAGACAGCGTTTGACGCTGATTATAAGACCACATCTGAGGTGCGAGAAGAAGTGACTGAAGCTGCGGCCGCGATAAACAGTGGCGATGCAAATACTGTCGCGGCGATGTGCCAGGAAGCGGGATTAAAAGGTTTGTCTTGGGTGGCATGTCCGGTGATGGATGGAACAGCACAGACGATTTCGGCGCTAGATGCGATGATCGGTAGTTGGTTGGCGGTGGACACGGCTTTTTATAGTGGAGAATCGGCGACATACGAGGTTTGGTCCGTGATGCGAGATATTGCAAATGTTGCACTGGTGGTCGTATTATTGATAATTATCTTTTCGCAATTAACTGGTGTGGGGATAGATAATTATGGGATCAAGAAGATGTTGCCGAGACTAATCGCAATGGCAATTTTGATTAACCTTAGTTTTATCGCGTGCCAATTAGTGATCGATATATCAAATATTCTTGGTGTATCGCTCAATACTTTGTTTAGAAGTGTTGGAGCTAGGGTCATGCCGGATGATGCGGCGATCGGTAATTTCTTAGCAACGGCGATTACGACTATGTTTGCGATGGTGGGGGTGACGGGGTCGATCGGCGGAACAGCACTCGCGGTGGTTGGTGTGGCTAGCACGATTGGGGCACCAGTGATGGTGGTGATTATTTTATTGGCTTTAATTCCGGTCATTGCGGCTGTGTTATTGTTTTTTGTGATGCTTGGAGCAAGAATGACATTGGTGATTGCGTTGACGGCGATAGCGCCTGTGGTTGCGGTGCTTTATGTTTTGCCAAATACGCAGAAGTGGGCGAAAAAGTGGTGGAATTTATTCTTTGCGATACTCGTGATGTATCCGCTTTGTGGTGCGATTGCTGGAATTAGCTATTTGATTAAAGCGATGGTGCTATCGATGGAAGGACCACATCTTTGGATGATGATTATTGGAGTGATAGGGCCGTTTTTGCCGTTTTTCTTGTTGCCGACACTGCTCAAAAATGCGGTATCTATGCTCGGTGCTGCTGGTGATGCACTTGTGGCGATGGGGCAGGGATGGCGAAGAGGCATTAGCCGAGGCACTGAGGCGGTGCAGAATACGGAGAGATTTAAAAATGCGGCGGAAGACGCAAGAGAAATGGCTACAGCGGAAAGAGCGAGAAGGGTGCAGGCGAAGTTTGGCGAGAGGCGTGGAGAGCTAAATCAGAGGCAGCTGAGAAGATTGCGCCGTGCGGACGATACCCTGGTTGCGCACGAGGCGAACCAATTGAAAGATGATTTTGCGAGAAGTGATACTAATTATCGTGCTCGGGTGGCAGCGATGAATACTAAAGCGTATGAAGAGGGGCTGGATCAAGATATTGCGCTGCTGAGAGAAAATGGGATTAGGGCAGTAGATGGGAATGGTGATGTGCAAACATATCAGTACAACCTTGATGGTATTAATGCGAGGCTAAATAATTTAAGAAATGCTAAGGATGCAGATGGCAACAAACGTGCTTTAACTACCGATGAGAGACGCGAGGTCGCTGTTTTGACGAGAGCGGCTTTAGGTGAGAAAGGTGGCGGTGGCGTAGTCGGTGGGATTATGCGGAATCGTGATGGAGCTGGAACAAGCGATGATTTCAAGATGGCTATGGGCGATGCTTTGCAACAAGATACGGCCTCTAGGATGAAATTTGCAGAAAAAGATGCGGCGGCAAGCCATTATGCCGAGAGCTTTATGAAGAATGGCGAGAACTATGATAATCTTGGAGCAGGAGGGCAGGCGTCGACATTCGAAGAGTATAGAGGGGCGCATGGAGAAGATATCAATAAGAGGATTAGAACTTATGAGGTTGGCTTGGGTCAGAGCGGGGCGGCGCTTGATGAATATATTAATAGTCTTACCGCACAGGAATGTGAAAATATTTATGATACTGATGCATATAGGGTGCTTGGCCGCGAAGATTTAGCAAAGTTTCAGGCGCATGCTGGTGGCCTTGGCGTAACTGGCAAACGCGCGCAACGAGTAACTTTGGATAATGGAAACGGAACGAATGGCAATGGTGGTGTGCCAAGTGGATTTACTGAAAGAGACTCTGGGCTCATCATACCGCATGACACTGGGAATAGGAGATGATTTGACGGCTGTGGTGAGGGCTAGAGACGGATTCATATAAAACTAGCCCTCACCAGAGTTTTCAAGTGTGATATAATGGGGGAAATAGTTAAGGAGTAATATGGTAACAAACAACAATGTGACAAAGATTTTCTTGGTGTTAAATTCGGGATCATCGAGTGAGAAGTTTTCGCTTTATGAGGGCGAAGACGAAGTGTGCTCGCTTTATTTTGAGGGGATCGAGGAAGAGGGTGCGAAGAAATTTATCTGCACGATTACACGGGCGGACGGAAGTGAGGAAGTTGTTGATAAGAAATGGGATTCGCTTGACGTGGCGTTTAAGGAAGCGAAGGCGATCTTTGAGAAGGAAGGTTTTATCAATGAGGCACACCCGCTTGATGGCATTTTGGTGCGCGTGGTGGCGGCGGGGAAATATTTCTCGCAAAATCACATTGTAGATAAGCAGACTTTTGAAGAGCTTGAAAAAGTGCGGGTGACGAATCCTTTGCACGTACCTGGTACGGAGCGAGGAATCAAAAATGCGACGGCGACATTTCCTGGTGTGCCAGTGATGATTATGAGTGATGCGGAAGCATTGACGGCGGAATCGCGAAGAGATACCGAATACGCTTTGCCGCGTGAGATTGTTTCTGAGTTTGATTTGGGGCGCTGGGGGGCGCACGGAGCTTCTTACGGATATATGATGGGTAGGATTCCGGAGCTTGGGCTTCTTGAGAAAAAGATGATTGTGTGCCACCTTGGGTCGGGGTGTTCGGTGACAGCGCTTATTGACGGTAAGCCGGCTTATACATCGATGGGCGAGACACCCCTTGAGGGCTTGATGTCGTCGACGAGAACAGGATCGATCGACCCGACGATTGGTGCGCTTTTAGGCGAAAAATTGGGTGCTGCAAAAGCGATTAAATTAATGAACAAAGAGTCGGGGCTGCTTGCGATGGCTGGTTCAAATGATATGCGTGAAATAATTGCTGGGGCAGAGGAGGGTGACGAGGCTTCGGCGGCGGCGTATAATATGTTTATTGATGGTGTGGCGGGAAAGATCGGTGAATTTGCGGCAAAGATGGGAGGAGTAGATGCGATTGTGTTTACCGCTACCATTGGAGAGCGTTCATTGCCAGTGAGAAGTTCGATCATCTCAAAGTTGGAGTTTATGGGCTTCAAGCTTAAAAACGATGCCAAAGTGGATAAGAGTGCGGGATATGCGAATGTGGCAGAGGAAGATTCTAAACCAGTCTATGTGATCCCGACAAATGAAGCGGCATATATGATTAAGAAAGCTGCTGAACTGTTGGAAAAATAAATACGTATTTTTCTCAGCGACAGATAATTGGCACTCTTGCATTTTGAGTGCCAATTTGCTATAATGAACAACAGAAAAGGAGAAAAAATATGGCACTTAAACCATTAAAAGATCGCGTAGTGGCGATGGTGGAAAAGCCACTTGAAAAAACCAAATCGGGAATACTACTTGGGGAAGCGAAAGAGAAACCAGCTTACGCTGTGGTGGAGTCGGTGGGTCCCGAAGTCAAGTCAGTCAAAAAGGGTGACAAGATTGTCTATAAAGAATATTCGACTACAGAGGTCAAGGTGGACGATAAAGATTACATTATCTTGAAAGAGGAAGATATCCTAGCTACAATGTAGTGGTGGAAAACTTGTAGAAAGGTCGCTTGATGTGGCCTGTTATAAAAATAATAAAGGAGTAAAATGGCAAAGAAGATTTATTATGAAGCAGAAGCACGAGAAAAGGTGCTGACTGGAGCAAAAAAGCTGTATGATGCAGTGAAAGTGACATTTGGACCTAAGGGGAAGAATGTGATTATTGAAAAGGAGTATGGCGCGCCTGTGATAACACATGACGGTGTGACCGTGGCGGAAGCGGTGGAGCTACCAAGCAAAGATGAAGCGTTAGGCGAAGCAGTGGGCGCGAAGTTGATTAAAACTGCTGCGCAAAAGCTGAATAAGGTTGCGGGAGATGGCACGACGACGGTGACAGTGTTAACCTACAATATTTTGGCAGAGGCGAATAAATTGATCGCTGCCGGCATGAATCCAATGGAACTAAGGAGGGGGATCGAAAAAGCTGGTGCAGAGATTGTGGCAGAGATCGACAAAGCCGCAGAAAAAATCGACGGAAATTCATCAAAAGTTGCTGAAGTCGCGACGATTTCGGCAGGTGATGAGGAGATTGGCCACTTGATTGCTGAGGTGATCTCTAAGATCGGCAAAGATGGCGTAGTGACGGTTGAAGCTGGACAAGGGCTGACAATGGAGTCGGATATCGTGGAAGGCTTTTCGTATGACAAAGGCTATTCGTCGCCGTTTTTCGTGACTGATGTGAATAGGCAAGAAGCAGTGTTTGAAAAGCCAATGATATTAGTGACAGATCGTAAGATCTTGGCGGCATCAGATATATTACCACTGCTTGAGAAGGTCGCTCAAACTGGTAAAAAGGATCTTGTGATTATTGCTGAGGAAGTTGAGGGTGAGGCATTGTCGCTACTAGTGCTCAACAAACTAAAGGGAGTATTTAATTCATTGGTGCTCAAGGCGCCGGCTTTTGGTGAGCGTCGTAAGGAAGTGATGGAAGATATCGCGATTCTCACGGACGCGACGGTAGTGTCAGCGGATAAGGGTCTAAAGCTTGAAGAAGTGGGGCTTGAGGTACTGGGTTCGGCTGCAAAAGTGATTGCCACCAAAGACGAGACTACAATTATCAAGGGGGCTGGTGATAAGAAGGCAGTGGAAGAAAGGATCGAGTTGATCCATACGTTTTCTGGTAATGCCAAGAGCGATTACGAAAGAGAAGAATTCGAAAAACGAGCGGCGGCACTATCTGGTAAGGTTGCGGTGATCAAGGTTGGTGGTGCTACGGAAACCGAGATTGATGAGAAAAAATTCCGTGTGGATGATGCGGTGGCGGCTACAAAGGCGGCACTCGCGGAAGGGATCGTGACGGGTGGTGGCGTGACGCTGGTGAATGCGGCGACAAAGTTATCTGGTGACGATGCTGGGGTAAAGATTGTGCGAGAAGCCCTGAAGGCGCCATTTGTACACATCATGGAGAACGCAGGACTTAACGCGCAGGCGTTACTAGCTGAAGTAGAATCGGCGAAGGCGGGGTATGGTGTAAACGTGATGGAGCCTGAGAAAGGACTGGTTGATCTCAAAAAAGCTGGCGTGATTGATCCGGCTAAAGTGACAAAAGAAGCAGTGAAGAATGCTACTTCGATCGCGGCAACGGCTATTACGATGGGGGCGCTAATTTGTGAAATACCGGAAGAAAAGCCTGCAACTCCGGATATGGGTATGGGGTACTAGAACTTGATTTTTGAAAAAGATAAAAAACCACTAGCCAAATCAAAAATAGTATGCTATGATGAGGTTAACAAAGTGAAGTAAAGGTCAAAAATAATTATGTTGTAGCATAAAATCAAAAAAGGAATGATACGAAAAATATTTCGTGGGGTGGGTTGGGATTATCTGAATATCAGAGATAGAGATTTTGATTGATTTTATTTAAGCGGTTAGCCGTGTGTACGCTACAAAAGTGTAGCGAAGAAAGTCGGGAGGGACACAAACTGGAAAAGCTAGAGAGTAGGGTCACTAGTTGACTGGGTCATTATTTTTCCCCGCCCCCACCGCCAGACTCAGATTCTGAAACCTGGATATAGCGATTCCCGCTAGTGTTATTATAACACTACATGCGATCAATGGACTTGATGAGGTAGAGGAGAGCGTTGGCGCGTTCGGTTTCGTCTGGGATCTCGCGAGCGGCGCGATAGGCTGGATCAAGGACGGTGTAATCTTTGAGATCGTCGAAAATATCGCGGTAGATACTGAATTTTTCTGAGCTATTCATGTTGATCTTGTCGAGAAGGGGTACAAGATCGCGGAGAGCGGCTTTTTTTACTTCGCCGGTGCTAAGTGACTGAGGAATTGGATCTGGCATAGGCTGTTCGATGACTGGTGCAGGAGCGGCTGGAACTTCTGGAGCTGGTGGCATTTGGAAATTGTTGAGCTCTGGAATGTCCATGGATTCGAGCGGGGCCATAGGTGCTGGGGCTTCAGTGACTGTAGCGACTTTTGGCTCTGGGAAAGGACCGACCGGCTCGCCTAATTCGCCTGTATCACCTTCTGGAACAGAAGACGGAGCTGCCACTGGATCGGAAAAAACCGGATCGATGTTGGTCGTATTAGTGATATCGTCAATTGCTTTTTGCAAGTCGTTGTCTACGCTTGCTTGATTGTCTATAGTTTGAGTTTGGTCCATTTTGCCCACCTTTAATGTTAATGATTATGTTTATAATAGCACAGGTTGATTAAATACGCAAGAAGTTTACGATCTTATCAAGGAAATCTTGTTTGACTTCTTCCATGGGGAGACGGCTACCTAGTGCGTCGACGATTTGCTCGCCGCTGCCGCCTGGAAAATAGACTTTGACATTGAGGCCGAGGCGTTTTTTGGGGATAAGGACAGCGGAATAATGGCCATCTTCTTTGACGATACCAAAGGCCTTGTAATCTTCGTATTTGTGGAGGTTGTTTCCTTCGAGGAGACCGTCTTTGTTTAGTACGTATTGAATGGTGCGAGGGGGGCGGAGGTTGGAAGTTAAGATAGCGATGACGCTCAATATAACTAGTGCAAGAAAGGTCCACCAGGATTGCCAAACGGCAACACCACTCAACGCGACTGCTACGAGAATAAGACCGATGTACCAGCCAGCGTTATGATCGCGAACGATGTATTCTTCGGCTTGCCAAGTGATATCTGATTTGTTTACCATAAATTCATTATATCATACTTCGCAAAAATGTTTAAATGTGATAAAATGGTGTTTATACGGAGGGTTACCCAAGTGGTTGAAGGGGACTCATTGCTAACGAGTTAGTCCGGAGCAATCTGGAGCGGGAGTTCAAATCTCCCACCCTCCGCCATGCGTTACGAACAGCCTCATTTGAGGCATTTTTTCT
>CAZMQX010000003.1:0-47788 GCA_964568745.1 uncultured Candidatus Saccharibacteria bacterium
TTTTTACAACACCAGGTAATTTTTTGAAATTTGGATGTAAACTAAAAGGTAATTTGTGATACAATTGTAGCAGAAGGAGGCTTATGGAAATTACCCATAAAACGGGTGTGGTTGAAAAAATTGACTACATAAAACGAGTGGGCAAAATTAACCAAAAACAAATTGCCAAGGAGCTTGACCTTAGCCCAAAGACTATCAGCTTGTGGGTGAATAGGAAGTCGAAACCGAGTGGTGAGCTGATGCAGAGGCTTAATGATTTGTATGATAAAATTACAGCCAGGACTACTAGCAAGTCTTCCGTGCGACAAATCATCGAGGGGGTACAGGCTAGAGAGGCCGATACGGTTGATGAACAATTTGCAAATGAGGAAGAACGGGTCTATTACGAGGTAAAGCAGTTTGTCCATGAGGTAGAAAAGGAAAATTACTCACGGATTTATCTATTTCCGTCAAAAGGTAATACTGACGATGAATGGTACAAGACGGCTGGCAGGTCGCTTCTTTTTTATAAATATTATCTGGCGCCGCGACTAGGGCGCGAGGTAAATATTCAATCCGATACTGATAAATACCGTAAATTCAAATATGGAGTGGGTTCGGCGCGTTGGGGCAAGAAATTGATTGCTGAAGCCAAGGGGCTTAAATATGACGTAGAGGTAATAGATTATGGAATTATTGTGGTGGAGCTTGGCAAGACTTATACCAAAAAAGAGTTTCGCGAATTAGTCCAGCTGTCTGAGGCGGATCGCATCAAAGCTCGGCGAATGATCAAGCCTAAATTAAATTACCCTAAGGTAATCGCAGAAATTAACGAGCTTAACCGGCTGTTACCTCCCAAGGTAAAGAAATTGGCTGAGCCCTATCGGAGCATCTATGGGCCAGAACTATTGAAACCAGCAGTGGAGCTCGTGAAAATTTATCATCGTATGGCGAATGGGCGAATGGAAAGACATGACGCAAAACTAGAGATGTTGGAAAGAACCGATGACCTCGCGGCGATGCTGACTGTAATCGATGAAAATAATTTTATACCGATGACTGCACGTACGAGAATGGGAGAAAATATTGTAAAGATTAGACTAGAAATTGAGGAGGCACTATGAGAATTAAAAAGAGCTTATCTGAACTATCAGATGAATATGATGCGGAGTGGCTACGGGAATTTGAACATATTTTGCAGCTTAAACTGTGGATTGCCTGTAAAGAGGCGCGTAGGGGTAAACGTAAGACCAAAGATGAACAGAAGTTTGAGATTAATTCTGATCAGAACTTAGCATTACTGAGACGAGATTTGATGCTCAGGGATTATACTCCTAGTCGGAGTGCGGCGCATATTATCATGAATCCAGTACCGAGAGAAATTTTTGCGGCACCATTTAGAGATAGAGTGGTGCATCATTTGATCTACGATGATGTGGTGAAGTCGTGCGACGACCATTTTATCTATGATTCGTATTCGTGCCGTGAAGGTAAGGGTACTCTCATGGGGATCAAGCGGCTAGATCATCATATCCGGGTGGCATCAAGAAATTATGCCGACAAGGTATATATAGTGAAATTTGATCTTAAAGGCTACTTTATGAGTTTGCCCAGAGAAGAACTTTATGAAAAAGCGATTGAGGCATTGGATCGACAATACAAGGGTAAAAAAGGTGACCCGATGTATCGATTGGTCAAGTATTTGTGGCATCAAGTGATATTTGACGAGCCGACAGAGGGGGCGATTCGGAAAGGTAAACTTTCCGATTGGAACAAGATACCAGCAGAAAAAAGTCTTTTTAATCAACTGCCTGGGATTGGGATCGTGATCGGTAATCTAACTTCGCAACTCCTCTCGAATATTTATTTGGACCAACTGGATAGATTTATGGTGTATGATCTGGGGTATAAACATTATGGGCGTTATGTCGATGACTTTTTTGTGGTGGTGACAGAGCAAGAGCTGAAGCAACTACTAAAAGACGTGGTGGTAATCGAAGATTTTTTGCGATCGAAAAAACTTATGCTACATCCGAAAAAGCAAATGATTACCACTGTGGAACGTGGAGTGCCATTCCTTGGTGTGATGGTGCATCAAAATTATATTTTGCCTGGTGAGCGACTCAAACGTAATTTTCGGAAAGCGTGCAAGGAAGTACAGGCGGGCGAAAAAGAGATTGAAACGCTCGTGTCGTACCTTGGGCATGTAGAACATTATAATAAGATCATGTTTTTGACAAATGAGTTAGAACGGATTGCTTGTGATTATAATTTTTAGTGCTTGATTTTGGAGGCCCGCTAGCGGGCCTCCTGCACTAATATACGTTCCTGGGGAGGGGAAACTACGCGGGGAAAACCACTAAACTACTAAACTACGCTAGAAGCTACGGTACCCACTAGGACCCCGCCACGCAACGGATAGATTGACCGTTGTTCTTATTGTTGTTATTCGTACCTGGGTTCACATTGGAGCTATTCAGGTTCAGATTGTACGAATTGTTGTTATTGTTCGCAGTAGACGACCAATAGTTGCCGTTGCTGCCCCTATTGTTAGCCGACGACGTATTGAAGTTGCCGGAGTAAACGAAATAGGGGGCCGATAGGCCAACTGAAATACACAACTCGAATAACAACGCTGCAAGTAGACTTACGATATATCACCATTCGTAAATGGTGGATATCCTCTTGCAATAACTACTATTTGCAAGAATAGACCTCACGGAGAGGTGCCACTTGGATTGTATATTATTGCTAGATTGGCGGAGATGAACTATCATCGATCGTACCAAATCTACCCCCTTATAAATTGTAACACACTGAATGAATATGATATAATAACTAGTAATTGGAGGCATTATGAGCAAATTTGACGATCAATATGTTGACCTTTGTAAGCGGATTTTGGCTGAAGGCGAAAAGATCACGAATTACAAGAAGACAGATAAGCGGAGTCGGAAGGTCGCACAGGCGATCCCAGATCACACGGCGCAGGGGGCGTCTGCCGCAGAGACAATTAGACTGCCACATCAGGTGTTGCAATTTGATCTTGAGGAGGAGTTTCCGATTCTCGCGACGAAGAAAGTTGGGTTTAAGACGGCGGTCCTTGAGATACTTTGGATTTATCAAGCCGCTTCGAATGATGTGAGGTGGCTGCAAGAGCGGGGCGTGAAGATTTGGAATGAGTGGGAGATTGATGAGGAGGGCTGTTATCAAGGTCGGAACATCAACAAGATATTTGCAACAAATGTCGCAGATCTAACAGGGGAAAGTACAAATTTTGCTCATACTATCGGGACGGCTTATGGCTGGATCGTCAAGCGGTATGACCTTGTGAGAAATCTGATCGAAACTCTGAAGAGCAACCCTGGGAATCGGCGTATGGTGCTTTCGCTTTGGCAGAATGAGTGGCTGGAGACGGCGGCGCTGCCGAGCTGTGTATGGAATTCGCAGTGGAACGTGACAAACGGACGGCTGAATCTCCTTGTGACTTCGAGATCTTCAGATGTACCACTTGGTCTTCCGTTTAATGTGGTGCAATATGCGGTGCTGTGTCATCTAATTGCGGCCTCGGTGGGTGTGAAGCCAGGGCAGATGACATTTATCACGAATGACGCGCATATTTACAAAAATCAGATTGATGGGATTCGAGAGCAAATTGAACGTTATGACGCGGCAATGAAAGTGGGTGGCTTGCCGAAAGCGCCTAAGCTCTGGATCAACCCTGAGATTCACGATTTTTATAAGTTTGATAACTCACGCGAGCTTAAAGACATTAAATTAGTAGGCTACGAGCATCTAGGAGTCATTAAGATGCCGGTGACGGAATGATATGATTAGTTTGATTGCGGCAATTGGGAAAAATAGAGAATTGGGGCGAAATGGCGAGCTTCTTTTCCATTTGCCGGAAGATATGCGATATTTTAAGGATACCACGATGGGGCACAAGGTGTTGATGGGGCGGAAGACCTGGGAATCTTTACCCAAGAAATTGCCTGGTAGATATAATGTCGTGGTTTCCCGGCACGAAGTTGACGCGGCGGACGAAGTGGTGCATAATCTAAAAGAATATCTTGAAGATAACAAGGATTCTGATGAAGAGATTTTTGTGATTGGGGGCGGTATGGTGTATTTTGAGGCTTTGCCGTATGCTTCTAGGATTTACCTTACTGAAGTTGAGGCGGACGTACCTGACGCGGATACGTTTTTTCCGAATTTTGATAAGAACAAATATTCTATGGAAATGATAAAACGAGGGGAGCGTGATGAGCTAGAGTATAGTTTTGTTATTTATCACAAAAAATAACTATGATTTTTGCTCGGAAAGGAGTTTATGAACAAAGAACTTGTGTTTGAATTAATCGACGCAGAGAATACTCGACAGCGGGAGGGGCTAGAGTTGATCCCAAGCGAGAATTATGTGTCGTCTGATGTGCTCAGGGCGATGGGATCGGTATTAACTAATAAATATTCGGAGGGGTATCCGAGTTTCGAAGGGGTGCCTGGTTGGAATGAAGAACGGATTGCTGATGAAATATTGCCAAATTATCGCTATTACGGAGGGCAGATTAACGTGGATAGGATCGAGCGGTTAGCGATTGATCGGGCGTGTAGGCTTTTTCGGGCGGATCATGCGAATGTGCAACCACATTCGGGAGCGAATGCTAACGAAGCAGTGTACTATGCATGGCTTTCGCCTGGAGATAAGGTATTGGCGATGGATCTTGGACATGGTGGTCATTTGACGCATGGTTCGCCGGTGACAAGAAGCGCGCATATTTATGAATTTATTGGCTATGGGACGGATTCCGATGGTGACATAAACTATGACGAAATGTGTGATTTGGCACTTTCGCATGATGTGAAGTTGATTCTGGTAGGTTATTCGGCTTTTCCTAAGGTACCTGATTTTGCTAAAGTGGCTGAAATCCGAGCTGCCGCTGAAGCGAAATGGGGGCACGAGATTCTCTTGATGGCTGATATGGCACATGTGGCAGGGCTGATTGCGGCGGGTGTACACCCAAATCCGCTGGAATTTGGGTTTAACGTGATGACGACTACCACACACAAGACTTTGCGCGGGCCACGCGGCGGGTTGATTTTGACTATGGGCATGGTTGGCTCACCGGTGAAAAAGACGCCAGAGAAGACTCTAGCCAATATTCCGACTTTGGTTGATAAGGCAGTGTTTCCGGGGACGCAAGGTGGGCCGCTTGAGCATGTGATTGCGGCAAAGGCTGTGGCGTTTTCTGAGGCTCTTGAACAAAAGTTTAAGACTTATGCAACAAATGTTGCACAAAATGCTTCGGCACTAGCTAGCGAGCTAACCTCTCGTGGTTTTGTACTGGTAGGCGGCGGAACGGAAAATCATCTGATTTTGATTGACATGAAAAAGAGCTTTGGTATTAATGGCAAGCTATATGAAAAAACTCTAGATCTGGTGGGGCTGACTCTCAATGCGAATAGTTTACCTGGCGACAAGGGCGGTGCTTTTCGGCCGAACGGTGTAAGACTTGGTACGCCAGCTATTACTACCCGTGGGCTTGGGACTCATGAAATGCGACTTCTGGCCGACTGGATGGAGAGAGTGGCGAAGATTTGTCATGAAGCCCAGGACGAGAGTAATCTTGGTGAGTTTTCTGATGAGCTTGAAGAGATCCGCGCTGAGGTGCGAGAGCTGGCACTCAAATATCCATTACCGACGGATAAATAATTATATTTGACATATTGCGCTTGACTGTTTTAAGCATTGACATTTTGGCTATTGTATGCTATAGTTAGGGCATAAATTGGTCATTAATGGGAGTTTAATATGGGCAAGCGCCTTTTTTTGTTTATTTCTATTTGTGCTCTGGTGATGGTAGCTCAGCCTCAATTTTTGACCGCTTGTGACGCGGTGGTACTAACTGGGGTTGATGATTCTACTGCGGTTTTAACTACGCCTCTTTCTGATCCAGAGCCGGAATCTATACCAGATCCAGCACCGGCGACTGGAGTTGCGCCCGTGGCTGCAACTATGTCAATTAACTATAATGTTACGATTGTGACTGGCGAGATTGTGGCCGATAATTTGAGCTATAGTGCGATTTATCGGACTGGTAAATTTATTTATGGTCATAATACTTCTAATTTGCTAGGGAATCTTGGTAATTTGAACATTGGTGATAATTTTACCATTACTGAGAATGGTGTGGTCAGTAATTACAGAGTGGCAGATAAAGTTTTATATGAAAAATCTGCGAACGGCTATCTTAATGGTAGTTGGTCTCTGACTTATGACGTAGAGGTGAACGCGTCGGGACACAGCGTGTCTCTCATGACCTGTGCAGGCACATCCTATGGTAATGGTGATGCTTCACATCGTTTGGTGGTATTTGCTGACCGAGCGTAAGATATGATAAAATGGGGGTATGGCAAAACGCATAAGACAAAAAAATAAAGTTTGGTTTTTTGCTGTGATTTTTTTGATTTTGATTCTGGGGCTGATTTTTGGGATTGGGGCTTGGATCAGGGGGAATGATATTGGTAATGCTACGGACATGATGAAACTTACGATTTGGCTGAGCGACGGAATTACCCTTGATGACATCAATGCTGGTGATAAATCTGAAGTTTATGAAGGAAATGAACTTACATTGGTAGATGGTGATGGAACGAAAACTTATAGAGGTGTACAGCTAAAGGGGCGTGGCAATTCGACGTGGGCAGTAGAGAAGAAACCTTATCAGATTGAGCTTCAAAGACGAGCCGATCCCTTTAATCTTGGGCGTGGGCGGAAATGGATATTACTTGCTGATTATTTCGATGAAACACACCTTCGCAATGATACGGCTTTTTATCTTGAAGAAATGCTGGGTGAGGAATTCCCTGTACGGGGAACGTATGCTGAAGTATTTATCGATGAAACGGAGCTGGGGTTATATTTTGTGACAAATAAGGTTGAAATTAGTAAAAACTCTGTGGATCTACGTGATCCGCTGGGGATTTTGGTTGAGGTTGATAATTTACATGGTTCTTCGGCGGAGTGTTACCGGACTAGTGAATCTATCTGTCTGGTGGTAGAAGATACGGTCGATCCCGAAATGGAAAAAGAGGCGATAAGAGACTTCTTGAAGGATTTTGATCGGCTAGAAGTGGCGGCGAAGAGTGGTGACTATAAGACCGTTCGTGAGGTGATTGATGTAGAATCTTTTGCTAAGTACTATCTGCTTTCAGAATTCACGGTGAATCCTGATGCTTATACGAGTAGCTGGTTTTTATATAAGGACGGTCATAATGACAAGATTCATGCGGGGCCGGGTTGGGATTTTGATTTAGCACTCGGTAATCGGCGTTGGGTTTGGACCGATAATGAGAATTTTTATTCTCCAGAAGAGACGATGGTGCGCCGGATTGAGGCGATGCGAAACGACGACAAGAGAGACGTAAACACGACTAGAGTGATGTATTATTTAATGGATATGCCGGAATTTCGGGCAGAGGTGGAGCGAATTTATACTGAGCGATTATCTGGGAGATTTGACGAGCTAAAACGCCATATTATCACGACTGCCGCCGAGATTGCGCCGGCGGCTGAGGCGGATAATGCGAGATGGGGTCGAGGAAATTTTTATGAGAATGTTGACTATCTGCTCGACTGGCTGTCGCGTCGGTATCGTCATTTTGAAGCAGAGTATGGTGGTGAAGCAAAAAATGATGCAAAAACCAGAATGCTGTGATATAATGAATGGTACGGGGCATTAGCTCAGTTGGCTAGAGCGTCTCAATGGCATTGAGAAGGTCATGAGTTCGAGTCTCATATGCTCCACCAGGAGATTTTATGAAAACGATTTTGACTGGAATTAGGGTTAATTCTAAACTGACGATGGGTAATTTTTTGGGGGCATTGCTCCCGATGACGCGTCTTGCCAATAAATACTCAAGTGATCATCATATTAATATTTTTGTGGCGGATCTACATACCATTATTGCCGATCAAGACGGTGGTTTGCAAGAAAATCTCTTGATGCTGATTAAAATGTATCTTGCTGCGGGGCTTAGAGTAAATGACAATGTGCATGTTTATCGTCAAAGCTATGTGCCAGCTACGTCCGAGATGACTTGGATCTTGAATTGTGTTGCTACGATGGGGGAGCTTGGTCGTATGATCCAATATAAGGAAAAGGGCAAGGGTGAAGAATCTTGCAATGTGGGGATTTTTGATTATCCAGTTTTGATGGCGACGGATATTTTGCTGTTTGATGCGAATTATATTCCGGTGGGACAAGATCAATTTCAACATATTGAACTGACCCGCGATATTGCGATTCGGGTCAACCATCGTTTTGGTAGAAATATCTTTACTGTGCCAGAAAAGACGGCGGTGCAAGCTAAATTTATGGGGTCTGATGACGGAATTCGGATTCGAGATCTAGTAAACCCCGAGAAAAAAATGAGCAAATCTGCAAAATCTGCGAATTCTAAGATCATGATGACTGATGATCCGGTTGAGGCCGCTAAGAAAATCATGTCGGCGACGACAGATTCGTTTGGTGAAATTCAGTATGGCCTGAAAGACCGGCCTGGCATTTCTAATTTGTTGCAAATAGAGGCACTAGTGAATGATCGACCGCTTGACGATGTGATCTCTGAGTGGAGTGGCAAGTCGAACTACGGTGATCTTAAAAAGCAAGTGGCTTCCAGCGTAAAAAAGATGTTGTCTGATTTTCAATCAAAACTGGCGGAGATTAGCGACGAAGAAGTATATGCATTGATGGAAAAAGGCGAACTGTACGCCAATAAAAAGGCAAACGCAAAACTCTATGATTTACAAAAAGCTTTTGAACTAAGATAGTTTGGCGGGTTGTTTGACGGTGGCTGATTATTATCGTATAATATATTCATGATTAGGACTGGGAAAAAATTTAGTAAGCCTGAGATGTCGCGCGTGATTAACGGCGACCGAGTACTTGACGATACTCCAATTGAAATCCAGAAAAAAAGACTTGATGTGATGATGGGAGAGATCTTCCGAAGTTACAATAGATCTACTTTGCAAAAGTTTATCAAGAGTGGTTTCGTGAAGGTAGATCACGAGCTGGTGACAAAACCGAATGCTCGCTTCGCTGACGGAGTAAGGATAGATCTTGATGTCCCGACTGAGCTTAAAAACGCCGACATTACCCCCGAGGTCATTTATGAGGACGACAAGGTGATTGTCGTAAATAAACCTGCCGGTATGCTGAGTGAGGGCAGGGGAGAATATTGCCCTGAAAAAACTTTGGCTGATTTTGGGCTAATTTGTCATCGACTGGATCGGGATACTTCTGGCGTAATGATTCTCGCAAAAGACCTGGAGACTCAGATGTTTTTGAAGCGTCAATTTCAAGATCGGACGGTGCACAAGACTTATTATGCGGTAGTCTGTGGTCGCCCGAAGCTCGATGAGGCGAAGATTGATCTGCCACTACTTCGTGATCTGAAGCGTCCGACTACTTTTCGGGTAGATGCAAACGGGAAAGAAGCGGAGACGTTTTATAAAGTGATTCGTTCTGGTGAGAGACATGCTTTGGTAGAACTAAGACCCGTCTCGGGGCGGACACACCAACTACGCGTACACATGAAGTATATTGGTTGTCCTATTCTTGGTGATCCAGTTTACGGTGAGGAGAAGGCGGATCGGCTTTATCTACATGCGGGACGGCTCGAAATTGTGCTACCTGGGGGTGAGAAGAAGGTTTTTGAATCAAAATTGCCAGCGGAGTTTTACCGTGTTCTTTGATGATGTTTCGGAGATAAAAGACATTGCAAAAAAGTGTGGTACGGCTGTGTTTGTTGTGCCTAGGGATGTCTTGATTAGTATACCTCAGGCTCTAGTCGTCGAACCCGATGGCAAAACTGTTGTCACAATCGAGCAAGTACGAGAGTTAACAATACATCTTAAGGTTAAGCAATTTGATGATCTTTTCGTGGTAATTCGTCCGGCCGATGCGTTGCAACCTGAAGCTGCGAATGCCCTACTTAAGAATCTGGAAGAACCGACCGAAAAGATTCATTTTGTTCTGATAACTGACTCGCCGTCGCTACTTTTGCCGACAATTCTTAGTCGCGCTGCAATATATATATTACGCGAGAAAATCGTGACTCATAACGATATAGATGCAAGTGAGCAAGTTAAAAACTTGGCGAAACGACTGTTGGTGGCTAGGGGTAGTGATCTAGTCACTGTAGCAGAGGAGATTACCAGGAAAAAAGATGGTTCGCGCCGGTATGCGCTTGAGGTAATCGGTGTCGCGATTGAAATGTTATACAAGACCTATTTTATAACTGAAAAAAAGATTTTTTTGGAAAAATTACCGAAGTTTTTGGCGGCATACGATGCTATTTCTAGAAATGGTAATGCAAAATTGCAGATAGTGGCTAATTTGTGTTAAAATAGTATTATGATTGCGTTGGTTTTTATTATTGCGCTTGCGGTTTATCTTGGTTTCTTTTTTCCAGTGTCTCCACGTCAAGAAAAAGTTGAAGAAAAATCACCAAAATATACAGCCCAAATGAAAAAACTTTGGGCGGTGGCACAAACGGCGATGAAGGAACGCAAGCCTTTTCGTGCCGAGAAAGCTCTCCTTACTATTTTGAAATTTGACGAGAAAAACGCGGCGGCTTATAACCGTTTGGGGATTCTCTATGCTAAAGGGCAAAAATATGCTGAAGCCGTGGAATGTTTTGAAATTGCACAGTCGCTCGATAATAATCCAGCTTCGATCCATAATGCTGGATTGATTTATCTTGAAATTGGTGAATACGAGAAGGCGGCGATGGCTTTTCGTCAGGCGATTGCGCTTGAAGGAGATGTGCCAGCACGGTATATTGCTCTAGCGAAAGCCGAAGAAAAAATGGGGAGACCCAAAAAAGCGGTTGAAGCCTTAGAGAATGCCTTTGAGCTTGACCCGAAAGTATCTACTCTTCGTCAGATTTTGGCTATCTATGAGAATGAAGCCGATACGGAAGCGGCTACGGCTACTTCTGCGCGCATTGAAGAGCAAATCATCAAAGACAATGAGGCGAAAAAACGTCGTGCTACTCGCCGGATGCTTAAAAATATGAACTCAGCAGCAGCGAGAACCCGGACTAAGGCCAACATGAATAATGCAAATACAAATAACAATGCGCGTCGTCCTGCAAAAGCTAGGCAAACGCCACGGATCATCAAATCGCACGCGGGACGAAAACGTATATAGCGTCCTCGTCCAACTCTAATATCAAAATTAAAATAAGACTCCTGCGGAGTCTTCTTTTAATTTTGGTGCTGGAGGTTGGACTCGAACCAACGAAGCGCGAAGCGCGAGAGATTTACAGTCTCTTGTCATTGCCACTAGACGACTCCAGCGATGTTTATATTATATATAATTATTCATAATAAATCAAGATTTTTGTTTATATTTTTAAGATGTGTGATACAATAGTGATATGCCGCGATAGCTCAGTTGGTAGAGCGCATCCATGGTAAGGATGAGGTCACCGGTTCAAACCCGGTTCGCGGCTCCATTTTTTTTGCAATGATCGTGGTCTGGATCGGATTCGAGGTGATGATGGTGATGATGTGTTAGATGTGGGAAAATAAACTCTAGACCGATTTTGATGATGATAAGTGAGATAATGAGGCTAATGTAGGCCTCGATGTCGATTTGAAACAATAGATAAATCACGGCCGATGCCAAGACTGCGACGGAAATCCAAGTGTCGTTCATGGTCTCCTTGTTTGAAGCCATGAGAACGGTGGATTTGGTCTTTTGGCTGGTTTTTTTGAGGTAAATAGCTAAGAGGTATTTGAGGACTATACTTACAATCAGGACGATAATGACGGCGAGTGAATAATCTACATCTTCGGGCGAGATGATTTTTTCGATGGATTCTACGATAACGTGAACACCGATGGCAATAATGATGATCGCGATCAAGATAGTGGTAGCACGTTCGATTTTGGCTCGATGTTCTGTAAGCCTATGGTGGCTCGCGAGTTTTTCGCTAATAATGATCAAGAAACCCGACGCAGAATCTATTAGGCTATGGATAGCGTCTGAGGTGATAGCGATAGAGCCTGAAATTATCCCCACTAGATAGTTAAAAACTGCTAGTAAAAAATTTACTGCAATGAATATATATCCGGATCTAGAGATAATCTGGCTGCGTTTTTCTTTCACCTTTTTATTTTACCACAAGTATGGTATAATTTAGTTAGTGAAAGGAGATAATATGTTTAACTTAAAAGATAGAGTAGCAGTGGTTACCGGTGCATCATCTGGTCTAGGTAAACAAATGGGCCTGGCTTTTGCTCGTCAAGGAGCGAGTTTGGCAATTTTGGCTCGACGGATGGAAAGGTTGGAAAATTTTAAGCCGGATCTGATTAAAGCTGGCGCGAAGGAAGTATTGCCAATTAAATGCGATGTGACTTCGACCGAAGAAATTAATGCAGCAGCGAAGGCTGTAGAGAAAAAATTTGGCAAAGTCGATATTTTGCTGAATTGTGCTGGCTCGGCGGCGAACAATGGGGTATGCGACATGACAGATGAGGAGTGGGATTTTACGATTGCGACAGATGAAACCTCAGTGTTTAAGATGACGCGGGCTTTTGCAAACATCATGAAGAAGAATAAGTATGGTAGGATTATTAATATCGCATCTATGTATGGGCTAGTCGGTAATACTGAAATTCCGACGATTGCTTATCACGCTTCAAAGGGCGCAGTAGTAAACTTTACAAGAGCAGTGGCAGCAGAATTGGCACTGGACGGAATTACGTGTAATTCAATTTGCCCTGGGTATTTTTACACGGAGCTAACGACCGAAACTTTAGATACCGAGCAATTCCAGGAATTTGCCAAGACTCATGTGCCGATGCAGAGATATGGTAAGCCGGGTGAGCTAGATGCGGCCGCGGTGTTTTTGGCATCTGATGAAGCTTCATACGTGACCGGTTTGATTATGCCTGTTGATGGCGGGTACACATGTATTTAAAAGGAGGAAGATGAAAACTAAATATGATGGAACTCGAACCTACGAGAATTTGAAAAAGGCTTTTGCGGGTGAGTGCGAAGCGCGCACAAAATATGATTTCTTCGCGTCAAAGGCGAAAAAAGATGGCTATGAGCAAATCGCGGCGATTTTTGCTGAAACTGCCGCCAACGAAAAAGAACATGCTAAATTGTGGTACAAGGAACTTCATAATGGCGCTGTAGAGTCGACAGATGTAAATCTGCAAGCGGCTGCCGATGGCGAAAATTACGAATGGAATGATATGTACGTGGAATTTGCAGCGACGGCACGTGAAGAAGGTTTTGTAGATTTAGCTGAGAAATTTGAGCAGGTTGCAGCAATCGAAAAATCCCATGAAGAACGATATCTGAAATTGCTCGACAATGTGAAAGAGAAAAAGGTGTTCTCGAAAGAGGGTGATTCGATTTGGATTTGTCGTAACTGCGGACATATTGTGGTTGGCAAAGTAGCGCCCGAAATATGCCCTGTATGTGCACACCCACAAGCATATTTTGAAATTAAGGCCGAAAATTATTAAAATCACGGTGTATGTGGTATAATATATCACATACGATGCCGAGTTAGCTCAGTTGGTAGAGCAGCCGCCTTGTAAGCGGCAGGTCGTCGGTTCAAGCCCGACACTCGGCTCCACGAGAGAAAATAAAATCGAGCGCTTGCGCTCGTATTTTGTTTTCAGAGTGGAGCCGAGTGTACGAAGTACACTCGGCTCCAGAGCGCCAATCTTGGCGTTTAATTTTTTAGAATGTGGTATAATGAGTTTATGGAAATAATTTTAGGTGTGATTGGGGGAATAATCATTATCTTGCTTATTTTTGTAATTGTTTTGCAGGTCCGTCAAAAATCTAGCAAAATTGACAGCGCAGGCTTTCATGAGATGGTTGAACGTTTGATCCGCGTTGAAGGAGAGATCGGCAAAGTTAACCCGAATATAGATCGTAATTTTCGCGAAAATCGTAAAGAGCTGGCTGATAGCCTAGAGCGCATGCGCGGCGCGAGTGAAAGGAGTTTTGAGCAACTTAAGTCTAGTAACGAAAAGAAATTGGAAGAGATGCGCGAAACTGTTGATGAAAAACTAAAAGATTCGGTTGAGAAACGTTTTAATGAGAGTTTCAAGTCTATCTCGGCGCAGCTGACGCAAGTATATCAAGGTCTAGGAGAAATGAAAACTTTGGCAACTGGTGTTGGTGATTTGAAGAAGGTGATGGAGGGGGTCAAGACCCGTGGTATCTACGGCGAGGTTCAACTTGGAGCTATCATTGAAGATATCCTAAATAAATCTCAATACGAAGAAAATGTTATCACCAAAAAAGGGAGTAGCGACCGAGTAGAATTTGCCATAAAGATGCCGGGCAAAGACAAAGATAATGTCGTGCTTTTGCCAATTGATTCCAAATTTCCGGTAGAGAATTACTCAAGATTAATCGTCGCCTATGATAACGGACAAAAAACCGAGATCGAGAAATATTCTAAGGCACTGGCTAATGACGTAAAGGAGCAGGCCAAGAAAATCTCGACTAAATACTTAGACCCGCCGATGACAACGGATTTTGGTATGATGTTTGTGCCGACAGAGTCGCTCTATGCTGAGATACTACGTATTCCTGGACTATCTGACGTAGTTCGACAAAAGTATCGGGTATCTATCACCAGCCCCTCCACTCTGCCGGTAGCGCTGAATGGGCTTTTGATGGGTTTCAAGACAGTTGCGATCGAAAAACGTTCGGCTGAAGTTTGGCAAACGCTTGGCGCCGTAAAAACTCAATTTGGTAAATTTACTGACTTGCTTGAAGGCGTGCAAAAGAAATTACAAGAATCTGCTAACAAGATTGACTCTGCAAAAACCACTTCGCGAACGATTGAACGAAAGCTACGCGATGTCGAAGAGCTGCCGGAGGCTGACTCGGTTAAGTTAATTGGGGATATTCAGTGAAAGTTGCGATGCTCGGAGCAGGGGTTTTTGGCACTGCTATCGGTGGCATCGTGGCTGCAAATGGATTTGACGTTGATTATTACGACCCGATCAAAGAAAGTGAGCGTTTAGCCGATGTAATCAATTCGGCCGAAGCCGTGGTTCTTTGTGTCCCCTCTAGTGTTGCGTCACACCTTTTACCACATATACCTAGCGACAGACTGCTAATCGTCGCCACCAAAGGATTTATTTCGACTAGACCATTCGAACGATTTAAGCATTGGGAGGTAATTTCGGGTCCAGGTTTTGCTGATGATATTAAGGCTGGTAAGAAAGTTCATTTTACATTGACTTCTAGAGAAATTACAAAATATTTTAAGTCTCCCCGTGTTAATTTTGATTATACTGATGACAAGTTGGGCATACTACTTTGTGGTGCGTTAAAAAATGTCTATGCAATGATTATGGGCGTTTTGGGGGAGAGTCCTAGGAGCCAAAGCTGGCAAAATTTGATTGATGCATTTGAGAGCGAAATCAAAAGTTTACTTTATGCCAACCTGGCGCGCCCTGAAACGTTTGATCTTTATTGTGGATTAGAAGATTTGAAGTTGACGGCAGGACCGGGTTCTAGAAATTATGAATTCGGTCTGAACTATTTGAAAAACCATTGTTTTGCTACCACTCAGACCGTAGAAGGGGTCGAGACTATTCATAGGATCAAGCGCGGTGACTTTATTATACCTGATGATGCTCGCTTATTGAAATCGTTTTTGGTTGGAGCTGCGGAATGGATCTAAATGCTAAACAGAAAGAAGCCGTAGAATATCTCGATGGGCCACTTCTAGTGTTGGCCGGCCCTGGTACCGGCAAAACACAACTTCTCTCACAAAAAGTGGCTTATATTCTAGAGCATACTGATACTAATCCGGAGAATATCCTCTGTATGACTTTTACTGAAACTGGTGTTTCTAATATGCGAGAAAGGTTGAAGTCGCTAATCGGTGTTGATGGAGTGAAAGTTAAGATCAGCACTTATCATGCCTTCGGCGCCGAAATATTGGCAGAATACAAAAATTATGCGGAAGATTATGAGCGACGACTCGATGAGGCGATAGATGAGGTCACGCAATATTTGATTGTGAAATCAATCCAGGATAAACTTGATGGCCGAGATATTTTGCGTGGTGATTCTGTACGTGATATTATCAGTGTGATTTCTGCAGCAAAATCTAATGGTTTGTCTGCAAAAGATCTCAGGAAAATCGCAGAGCAAAATTTGGCTGATTCTGAGATATTATCTAAGGCGATTTCACCACTACTTAAAAATGTTGTTCCGCGCGCTTACAAGGCTTCGTATGAACAGGCTTACTCTCCTATTTTTGAGATCTTACAGGATTATACGGAGGCTCAGCCGATTGTGTTTGGCGTAGAACGTTCGATTGGTGGGCTTGCGCGCGACTTAAAGGACGCGATCGTCGAAGCGGATAGCTCCGAAAAGATCAAACCGCTCACACGTTGGAAGGATAAATATTTTGAGAAAGATGCTCAAGGTAATTTCCGCTTGAAAGACCGAGTAGCCAATAAAAAATTACTGTCTCTCTCTAACGTAATGGGCAAATACGATTCCTATCTGAAACAAAACGGATTATATGACTTTGATGATATGATCGAAGAAGCTGTAAGAGTTCTCAAAACTGACTCGGGGTTTCGGGCGACTTTGTCGGAAAGATATCAATTTGTGATGCTTGATGAATTTCAAGATACGAATCCTTCACAATTTGCGATCATCAAGGAGCTGACCAACTATGATAAGCCATCTATTATGGCAGTGGGTGATGACGACCAGGCAATTTATGAGTTTCAGGGTGCGCTCTCGACCAATTTGACTGATTTTCAAAAACACTACCAAGCGAATGTGATCCCCTTGACCGAGAATTATCGTAGCACTCAAGAAATTTTGGACTTTTCCCGCGAGATCATCAACCAAGCGCCGGACCGTTTTGCCGATAAAGAGCTAGTGGCGCATAAATCTGCTCCGGCTACTTCCCAGATCTTTCGTCACGAATTTTTGTCTTCTGATATGGAGTATGGTTTTATCGCAAGGAAGATCGCTGAGTTGATAAAATCTGGGGTGCCACAAAACGAGATCGCAATTATTTCTTACAAAACAAAGTATTTTATGCCGCTTTTGCCATACTTAAAGGCGCACCCTGGCATTAATATTAAATACGACAAAAAAGATAATTTGCTTGAAGATGAAAAAATTCATGAGATCCTGACTATCCTTAGGTACGTTTTTGACCTTGCGAACGACAGACGCTCTAATATATCGACACTCGAGATTTTTTCTTATCCATTTTTTAAACTACCGATATTAGATGTAGTAAAATTGTCTTTTAAAGCTCGCGCTGAACGAAAGTCTGTTTTTGAAATACTATCGGAATCGGAAAACGAGGCGCTCCGTTCTGTAGCAGCTTGGCTGGCCGATCTTGCCGCTAAATCTTTTACGGAGCCACTTGAGATTTTGATCGATTACGTAATTGGGGCAGTGCCACTTGGCGAATATAAATCAGAGTTTCTAGACTACTATGGATATGATGAGTATACGCTATTTACTCTTTATGAAAAATTGGCGGCTCTTAGAGGTAAACTGAAGCGACATTTTGGCGATAAAAGCCTGAAGCTAGCAGATTTAGTCCAAATGCTCGATGAGTACGAGCTTGCCAGTGCGCCTCTTGATACTACTTCGCCCTACAAAGACGCTGATGATGCCGTGATGATACTTTCGGCTCACAAAGCTAAAGGCCTAGAGTTTTCTTATGTGTTTATCATTTCTGCTGATCATACTGCTTGGGGTAAAGGTAAAGGCAACAATAATCTGCTTAGCTTACCTAAAAATCTGTTGCAACTGAGGCATACAGGCACGACTGATGGCGAAAAACTCAGAATCCTTTATGTGGCATTGACGCGTGCAAAACACACTCTTTATATCACAAATTCACTCTGTGATTTTAATGGTAAAAATCCCGATAGGCTCGAGTATTTTTCTGAGTACGAAAAAGACGGCAAGGTGATATCTCCATTTTTGCCTTGTCGGATTGTGCAACTTCATTATGATCATGAATCCTATGAAAGCACCAACCACAACCTAAAGAACTGGCTAACGCCATTTGTGAAGGTGACTCCAGATATGCGCTCGATCTATCAAAGCAGAGTGGATAAATGGCGAATGTCGGCATCTAGCCTGACTTCTTTTATCGATATTGTTTACGCTGGTCCTCAAAGATTCTTCAAGACCTATATTTTGCAAGAACCTGGTGAGCCGGAGACCGAGGCTTTGGCTTATGGCGACCTTGTACACAAGACTTTTGAAAAAGTGACGAATTCTAAATTGACCGACGAAGCGGCGATCCAATTTTTATTGTCGGAGCTTGACAAAAAAGATATTACAAGTGATGTCAAGCAAAAGATCAGAGAAAAGGGACCGTCCGATATTGCTATCGCGTTAAAGCAATTCCGTGAGATTTTGCTTTCGGGTAAAGCCGAGGTGAATCTCGCACCGGAAAAATTATCGATTGATGGCATCCCAGTGACGGGAAAGATTGACCATATTAAAATTGATGACACTAATAATACAATCGAGATTTATGATTTTAAGACGGGGAATTACCATAAGGAAAGATGGCGATCGCATGCTACTTTATATAAATATATGCTGCAGCTGGTGTTTTACAAACTACTTTTGAACGCATCGCTTAAGTTTCGCAAGTACAAAGTGACACGAGCGCACATCTTATTCGTCACACCAGATCGAGACGGCGAGGTTTATGACAAGATTTATGAATTTAATGATGATGATGAAAAAGAGCTTAAGAGCATTATGCAGGCAGTCTATCATTTAGTCTCAACGCTTGAATTCATGAATGACGATGAAATTATGCTACCCGCGAATAATACTCTCGGGCTCGCCGACATCAAGAAGTTCATCGCGCTTTTGCTTGCAAAAAATGCCAAATAATAGTATATTACAAAAAACAATCCGTTTTGTACATTGAAAGGGGGTGAGGTGCTTGACTTATTCATGTCCAAGATGTGGAAAGGTATTCCTGCGCGAACAGGATCTACTACGTCATAAGGCGGAATGTGGACTTGGCTACAAGGCAAAAAAATGTGCTCACTGCAATGGCACCGGCTACGATGTATATCGCGTAAGATGCATCTATTGTAATGGTAGCGGTCTTGTACCTTAAAATGCACCAATATTGTCAAAAGAGGCCCCCTTGGGGGTCTCTTTAACGTTTCTTTTCTTTGACTTCGTTTCGACCGAGGTTCTTCTTGGTCTCTACGAAGAGGACATGCTTTCTAAGAACCGGATCATACTTGCGCAAGGATAACTTGTCAGGAGTATTCATCGTGTTCTTTTTGGTGTAGTAGGCACGTACCCCAGATTCTTCGGAGACGAGACCAACTAACTTACGTTTGGTATTATTCTTCTTTGCCATAATTCTTTTTATTGTATCATGAAGTACGTAAAATTACAAGGGTTTCTCTAGTTCATTTAGGCGATACTCAATGTCGCGCAAAACATTCTCAAAGAACATGAACGATTCATAGGGTGAAGCATAGGCTGAAAAATATGCGTGGACATCGCCGTCATGCCAATATTTGGTACACATAGAATATGGGTGATCCGATGTGGTAAGATAACGCCAGTCGGTAATGAGAGAATCGTCTTTGGTGGCCATGACTCGTGTACGCAAAGCGTAAAGGTCTTGCATGGCGGAGTTTTGCATGGCGTTGGAATGCCAAGCGGATAAGTCACGCTCAGTATCGGCCCAGGTGATGGTGCTAGGCATGGATATTTCATCGGCCGGCGACTCAAGAGCGGCCGCTTCGGAGACGGCGACAAATTTGTTTTCGTATTGGCCAAGCCACGCTTGTATTAAATTGTCTATAAATTCGAAAATACCGGTATCTTTCCATTGATGTTCGCCAAAAGTCTCAAAATCCATGAAGAGATTGATAAGCGGGCCTCGCAGACAATCGTCATCGAGCCAACGTAGGTATTTGGGGACAGTGAGTGGCCATTCCGACCAGGCGCGATTGGAAAAGCGAAAAGCTATGTCGTCGGACAGGCGGTAGTTTTTGAGGAGTAGTTTGAGATTTTTACAACCAGTCGGGCGATAGACATGATTGGGGCTACGCCAACCGAGAATTTTGTCCCAACCTTCGGCCAGAATTGCTTGATAACCCCTTTTTTCGGCCCAGTGGGCTAGTTCGTCATTGTAAGCTAATTCGGTGTTTCGAAATACGTGAGGGCTGACGCCAAAGACCTGCTTGATCCGATCGGCGTGCATTGATACTTGGGCTTCAAATTCTTCCATGTTGTCAAAGAATGATAATGAATGGTAGTAGGTCTCGCCAACGATCTCGGCTTGACCACGTCTGACCATTTCTTTAATGATGTCGATGAGATCTGGCGCCCATTTTTCGGCTTGATCAAGCCAAGTGCCGGTGATTGAAAACGAGATTTTGAATTCGGGATAATGGACCATGTTGCGAAGAAGAAGCCCTAGCATGGGGCGATAACTTTTGTCAGCCACTTTTTTGAAAATACGCTCGTTGCTCTGGCGACCATTGTAATGATCTTGATAGTAGTTTGAGTTATTTGAGACGTCAAAAATCGAATATTCGCGGTAGCGAACAGGCTGATGGATATGCAAATAAAGACAAATTGCGCGCATTTATCGATCTCTCTTATGTTTAATAGTATTATTATATATCTTGAGGCATTTTTTGGCAACCTTGTCCCAAGAAATATTGCGATATTCTTTGGAGGCATTTTCGCGTAAAGTAGTGTATAGGGAAGAATTATTTGCTACCGCCAAGATTTCGTTGGCTAATCGCTCTTCGTCCCAATAGTTGTATTTGAGTGCAGACCAGATAATCTCTGACACACCGGACTGATGCGTGAGGATAAGAACATCGCCGTGGTGAGCAGCTTCAAGAGCAGTGAGGCCAAATGGTTCTGAGACGGAGCTCATGACAAAAATGTCGGCGATACTGTAGATGTCGCGTAATCTCTTCCCGCGGATGAAGCCTGTAAAAATGACATTTTTGGCGATGCCGAGGTTAGCGGCTTGTTCGATTAGACTATTACGATCTTCACCGTCGCCAGCAAAGACAAAAATGAGATTTGGATTTTGCTTGATAGCGAGAGAGGCAGCGTGCATCAATCTCGGCAAGCCCTTTTGGATGGTAAAGCGTCCTACGGTGGCGACAATTGTATGTCCTGATTCTTTGAGTCTTTTGACATATTGGTAAGATTTATCATCAAAATGATAGTCTGACTTGCTGTAATTTTCGTCGAGAGAATTATAGACTACTTCGATTTTGCTAAGTGGGATATGGTATTTTTCGTGTATGATACGTTTGGTGGATTCCGACACGGCAATGATACGATCGGCCTGCATTAAGCCCTCGTATTCAATCTCGTGAATGAGCGGATTGCCGACTTGCATGCCGGCACGGTCGAATTCGGTAGCATGAACGTGAGCGACCAGCGGAGTGTTAGTCTGGTTTTTAGCGATGATACCTGCTTCAAAGGTTAGCCAATCGTGAGCATGGACAATATCTGGATGGTGTTTTGTTAGGTAGTGTTTGATATATTCGCCGTATTCGTGCTGGACTTCGCGGATTGAGATCAGTGATTTTTGATCTACGGTTGGGATTAGCTCGTCATAAAGCTGCAAATGAGAGTACGCGCCGCCACCATAACGATGAATTGGATCTAGGTGGGTCGCCGAAAGAACTTTCATGAAATCTGTGTCGGGGTGATCTGCAAGATAGGGAATAACGAAATCAATATTTGCGCCTTGATGGGATAAGGCTTTAGCCATGTTGTAACAGGCTACGCCTAGTCCGCCGCTATTGTGAGGCGGAAGTTCCCAACCAAGCATTAGTATTTTCATCATATTAAATTATATCATATTTTATGATTTTGTGATAAAATATCTTTAAGAACATTTCGTAGGGGTGTAGCTCAGTTGGTAGAGCAGCGGTCTCCAAAACCGCGTGTCGTGAGTTCAAGTCTTGCCACCCCTGCCATAACATGATACAATGAGGTTATGATGGAAGGTAATAGAAGAAATAAACCGCGGGCGCTCTTGATATTTGGTGCACCATGTAGTGGTAAAACGACTTTTGCGGAGAAGTTTGCAAAGAAATTTGGTCTGACTTACTACGATTTGAATAAGATAATGGGGAAGGGTGATTTTTCTAGAGCACAGATCATGATGATTCTTGATGAGATACTGAGAACTGGCCAGACGATTTTGATCGAGGGCGGAGTCGATACTGAGGCGGATAGAGTTGAGATACGTAATTTGATCCGAGCACATGGCTACGAGCCGGCGTTGGTCTGGGTTCAGACTGATGTCGCCACGATCAGGAATCGTCTCAAAAACCGCCATCGTTCTGTGAGCAAAGCCAAAAACGCCTATGAGACGGCTGTTTCTGAACTTGAGGCACCTACTGAGACCGAGAAGCCGATTATTTTGTCCGGCAAACATACTTTTGAAACACAGACGCGGCACGTAATTACCGGGCTTGCGGATATCTGAAGTGGTTATTAACGATGCCGAATTTGGCGAAGTCATTGTTCGCAAAAATGCCTTGTCGCGCGGGGTGAGATTTTCGGTTTCCACCTCGGGCAGGCTCTCAATGTCGGTGCCAAAGTACACTTCTGATTTTTTAGCGAAGAGATTCTTAAATTCCAATCGTAAGATGATTCGCGAAAAATTGCCCATCAAGGATCCGGCTGACCAACGCTCTCGAGATTATCAGAAAAAGTTACTCACTAAAAAAGCTCGTGAATATCTACCCTACAGGCTAGAGTACTTTGCAAAATTATACGGTTATTCTTATAACAAATGCCGTTTGTCACATGCCAATACGCGTTGGGGGTCGTGTTCGTCTAACCGCACAATTTCTCTAAATATTGGCTTAATGAAAGTACCGGAAGTGCTACGTGATTATGTCATACTGCACGAACTAGCGCACCTTAATCACATGGATCATTCGAAAGCATTTTGGGCTGAAGTCGCAATGCATGACAAAAACTACAAAAATCACGAAAAAAAATTAAAAATGTTTTCACCAGGTCTTTAATTTGTGATATAATTTAAGCAAAAGGAGTTTGGTGTGGAGCTAAAGCGAGGTTTTAGGTTAAGGACGATTCTGATAGCACTCTATGTCGTGATGTTTATTTTGTATGTTATATATGGTTTGCGACCGACCGATGCGATTGGGACTTCAAATCAAAAAAATATTTCTAAAATTGTAGTGCCGAGTATCAGCTTGGAATCTGATGTCGAACAGCTGGAGCTTCATAACGGCAAACTGATTACTCCTAATTCCACGGTGGGCAAATATTCACAAAATTCTAGCACCACTCTTTTGATTGGACATTCGAGTGCAGTTTTCTCGCATCTTCATGAAATACGACTAGGCGATCAAATTTGGTTTGACGAAAAGGCATACGAAGTGAAAAAGATCCGCTTGAGTATCAAAGAAGATATTGATATGGAAGAACTATTAAAACCTTCGGAACAGGAGTCGCTTGTGCTGATGACTTGCGCCGGCCAAATGTTGGCCGATGGAGATGCAACTTTTAGACTTATTGTGTTCGCCTCAGTCTAACCGCAAAGCCACCGCCTGGTGCCATGTAGAGATCGAGGGCATCTTGGCGCCCAACCTTTTTTTGTTGCTTGATAATACCAAACTGTTCGTCGCGAAAGTGGGCGTTGTCTGAATCAGCATAAATAAATGCTTCGTAGACGCCACTACCTAGGAAGTCTAATGATACATGGATACGACGGCTGGTTTCGTCGGTCACGCCGCCAATGTACCAGTCGCCTGAATCACGGTCTTGGCGTGCTACCACATAGTACTCGCCAATTTCGCCTGCCAGTGGCAAGGTGCGTTCAAAATTGGTGGGTACGGCTTTGATAAATTCAAATTCTTCTTGGAATCTCTCTTCGTAGATAAACGGACGATCGGCCGCCATTTGCATGCCAGAGTAAATCGTCACAAAATACGCGAGCTGGCGAGCTAAAGTCGTTGACATGCGTTTGACGCTATTTGCGAGATCTAAAATCCCACTCGTGTAGTCCATGCCACCCGACAAAAGTCTCGTGTAAGGTAAATAGCAGGCGTGGGAAGGAGACAAGGCACCGCCTTCATATTCCTGACCGCGCGCGCCCTCGCGACTGAGGAGATTCGGCCAGGTCCGTTCGATGCCAGTACCCTTGATCGGCTCGTGGATATCTAGGCAAATTTTTTTGCGAGCGGCAAGTTCGACAGTTTTCTGGTAATGTTTTACTCCTAGTTGAGAATGATGGTATTCGCGTCGACCGCCAATCAACATCATGGATCCGGCGTAACCAGTCTTGATATAGTGTATGCCATTTGCGGCGTAATAATTGTAAGCCTCTTCTAATTGGCGTTCGTAATTGTCGACAAATCCGACCGTCTCATGATGCCCGACTAATTCGATGTGATTACGCTTGGCGTAGCTTGCTACTTCTTCTAAATCGAAGTCTGGGGTAGAAACCGTGAATTTGTTGTTGATACCGTTTTCTAGCCAATCTCCTTCCCAACCTTCGTTCCAGCCTTCGATCAAAAGTCCGCTGATGCCGAGCCTTACTGCTGCATCGATATATTCTTTGGCATGTACCGTGGTCGCGCCATGGCGGTCTCCTGGTGTCCAAGTCCATTCACCCACGTACATAGCCCACCAGATACCGATGAATTTGAGGGTTTTAACCCAACTAAAATCGTACTCCGGCGGATCGTTTAATGCAAACATCGTGCGATTCGTAGTAAGCTCTGTTGCAGAACCTGCGATCATGATGAGCCGCCATGGTGTTTGAAATGGCAACAAGATATGAGCTTTGGTGCCATCCGACAGAGGCGTGATATCGGTTTTTAGTATACCGCTGCCGCCTATTTTGATGGTCATCGAGCCGTAGTTATAAAGAGCGGCTTCGTGGATGCCGAGATAGTAGCCATTTGGCGTCTTGATAGTGAGAGGAGTGTGCACTGACTTTGTTAGTTCGTGCACAAATGCCTTGCTATAATTATACTCATAGCGATCGGGCTGATAGGCGGGAATTTGCCAAGCACTTGAATTGGGATCAAGATTGAATTCGGTCAGTTCGTCCTGAATGGTGATCTGGCTAAATTTGGGTTGGGGCGGAATCTCATAGCGAAAGGCTACAGCATTATCAAAAATCCGAAATCTCAAAGTAAAAATACGCTTTTCGGATTTGTCTTCGGCTAAGTAGAAAACTGCTTCGTTGTAATTGTTGGGAATAAAATGGTCCTCCCCCCATGGCATTTCTATGGTCTCGGCGTGCTTGTAGCTAACTGAGCGGACGAGCTTGAGGTTTTCGCCGAGCTCGGATTCGCCGCAAATTAAGAAACCAAGTCTTGAGGGCTTAACGATTAATTTATCACTGCGATAGACCGAATAATACACCCGGCCGTTTTTGAGTGCAAAATGACACTTTATTTTGCCGTCTGGCGAAGAAATATCGCGTTCGTATTCTTTGCGTGTAAAAAGTGTTGCCCACTTGAACATATTCTTATTATACCATATTTTATGATACAATATTAGTATGGTGAGACGCAAGAAGAGCAAAAAATGGGTAGCAATCGTCTTTGGTGTTGCAGTAATTGCGGTTGGTGTGTTTTTTGGCGTGCAGTTCGTGACCAAGACTGGGTTCTTTAAGGTGCCTGGGGTGGTATATTATGATGAAAGCCTGACTGATTCCGAAAGGGGACTAATTGAAGGGATTTTTACTGAAGATGTTGAATTAGATAAGGATGTCAATATCTCAGCATATTATAGTTTTGCTAAGCCTGAACTGCAGGCGGGTGAATATTTATATAATATATACGTGCCAGTAACTGATTTTTACAGCACCGAAACGAATGTTGAACTATCTGAGCCTGAGCTTATCTTCGCTGATGCTTATCAATCCGAAGTGGCTTTTGATGCGATTAGTATAGACGAACTCGATTTTCAGAAAAAGCTGTTATCTATAAATGGCGATTATTATCTTGACAGTTTTGAATCTGGAGCGGTATTTAGAGTGGTTAAATTCGATTCAGAAAAATTTGAGGACGAGATTCTGCCACTTGTGAATGCTGATTTCTCTAAGAACTTCCCGGATAGCCAGTCTGTACTCACGTTTGCGCAAACTGGAGTTACGGCTCTTTCGCGTGGTATGAACCAAAAGTTGGTGTCGGTTGGCGGTGATGCCAGCTATTTTGCGGCTAATATCGGTGATTTTCTCAGCTCATTTGATCTCACACACACTTCAAACGAATCGTCGTTTACGAACTACGCTACAAGTGAGAATATTTGTTCTGATATAAGATTTATCAATACTTTGACTGCAATTGGCCTTGATATAGTCGAGCTCACTGGTAATCACAATCAAGACTGTGGTGATGAAGCGGCTATACAATCGATCGATATTTACGAACAAAACGGGATCAAAATGGTAGGCGGTGGCAAAACTGCCGATGCGGCAGCCAAGCCTCTCGAAATTGACAGTGAAGGCAATAAGATCACCTTCCTTGCGTATAATTTGTCGACAGGTGGCGCTACGCTTGATGATACGCCTGGCGCGAATCAATATACAGAAGAGCGGGCTGTGGCAGATATAACTGCAGCAAAAGAACGAGGCGATTTTGTCTTGGTGGATATTCAGTACTATGAATGTAGTGCTTATGCTTCCGAATACGAAGATCCTACTTGTGATTATGCCAATTCGGCCGCTGGCGATCAAGTCGGTTTCTTCCGGCATTTGATTGATCTGGGTGCGAATATGGTGGTCGGGACCAGTGCGCATCAGCCTCAGACCTTTGAATTATATGGCGATGGCGTGATCTACTATGGACTAGGGAATCTATTCTTTGATCAAATCTGGTGGCCCGGCACGACGAGAAGTTTGATTTTGGGTAGTTATTTCTACAAAAACAAGTTACTCCAGACCAAGATTACTCCCACTGTATATGATAGCACCATGCAGACGCGTATTTTAGATGAGGAGACGGCCAAATGGTTTCTAGGTCGATTGATAAACGTAAGACCATAAGTAGACTTCTGATCTTGATTTGTTTTGTCTGTTTGGTTGCTGGTGTTGTTTTTTTGCTACTTACAATCCTAAATGCAAGTAGTGATGTAGCGCCTGTCGAAATACTAGGCGATGAGCGATCAGAAGAAGAATCTCAGCGTCCAGAAAGTGGATTGCCCGATCCTGTTGATTTTCAGCCTGTAGTTGATGAGTGGGTTCAGTCCGTCAGCGGTAATCGAAGTGTTGCGATATATGATCTGGATCGCGATGAGATAGCAGCGTCGTATAATCTGTCTGAGAATTATAATACTGCTTCACTTTATAAATTATTTGTTGTCTATGAGGGGTATCGTCGTATCCAAAATGGAGAATGGCAAGCGGATGCTCCGGCTGGTTCGACTGGCTATTCGATTCTGAAGTGCCTAGATCTCGCGATTAGAGAATCTTATTCGCCTTGCGCCGAAACTTTGTGGGCGGAGATCGGCCATGCTGAACTTGATCAGATCATAGCTACCGATTTTGAGATTATTGATTCTTCCATTTCGAATTTGACTTCTAATGCCCAAGACATAACCAAAATGATGAAGTTATTTTATGCTCACCCCGATATTACTGATGAAAATCTAATCACAGTGATGAAGGACTCTTTTCTTAACCAACCTACGACGACCTATAATTGGCGACAGGGTCTGCCAAGTGGTTTTGCCTCTGCTAAGGTTTACAACAAAGTAGGCTGGGATTATAATCCAGCTGGATATTGGAATGTCTATCATGACGCGGCGATTGTCGAATTCCCAGATGGCAGGCATTTCGTGGTAGTCGTAATGACAAATCAAGTACCATTTGAGAAGATTCGCATGTTTGGTAGCGAGCTTGAGAACGCCTACTCGAATTAGTATGTGCTAAAGAATTGTGACCAGTAAGTTTTGTAATCGGAGTTTAGATCAAAGTTGAAGCCAACTGCGAGTTTGGTGTAATCTGGATTCAAGATATTGGCGCGGTGAGTTTCCGACCCCATCCAAAGTGCAACGGTGGTAGCAGGAGAAACGGCCGCGTTGCCGATGGCGAGATTTTCGCCGCTAATGCCACCATTGTTTGGCACAGGGCAAGCTGTGGACCATGCTGAACCGTCTGGGCGAGTGTGAGCATAAAGGCTCATAGTTTCTTTGGCTCTGATGTCGGCGGCTTCTTCGCAAGTGAAGCCCCAAGTGAGCTGACCCAAGTTGTTCTTGACGCGTATTTTATTGACCAGGGTTAGAACTTCGTGTTTCCATTGATCGGCAGGTGGCGCTACTACTGTAACTGCGATGCTGTCTTTGCGCTTGCCGTCGTAGGTGCCAGCAGTGATCGTAGTGGTACCTATACCCGAAATCACAGGATAACGACAGGTCTCACTATCGTAGCCAAGCCAAGTGCGAGCGGAATTATAAAAACCAGATATCACGTTGCTGTCGGAAGTTTGCCAGTACATTTCGCCAAGATCAGATAGACTGCCACCTACACAAAGATCGGTATCTGGCGTTGCGTAAATTGTGATGGCTTTTTCATTCCAAAGTTCACCGGCAGAAACTGGAGTATTATCAAACTCGTGGCTGGTGGTAGAAACGTAATCGTCATTACCGACGATGTTTATTTGATCGATAGTAGCGGTGGAGTCTGAGACAGACTCTAGAAGCTCCATTTCGCCGACTTCGTCTTCTACGATATCGGAGCGTTCGCCGACGGCTCTAAATTCGATGCCACCATTTAGCCAAATTGCACTTGCCACCAGGACTCCTGCTACCAAAATTGCAGCTGCGTTAAGTGAAAGCAAGATGGTGAGCTTTTTGTTTTTAAGATGAGGCTGTTCCATTATTTCACGCCTTTATTTGATTTTGGTGCCGAGATAAGAGAACGGATGAATTCCATGAGGCCATTCATTGCGGGCATTAGAGAAATGAAAATCAGGATCATAATGAAGTTTAGGATAATAACTTCTGTGGAAGGTGTTGATCCGCGGAAAAGAGCCGCGAACACGACCGAAAAGATGATCATATAAACAATAGCGATTGATGCAATCACTACTACATAAGAGAAAATCCGGAGCCAGATTGAGTTGAGATTTAGCATGTGGTAGCGCAAAATGGTATAATATACTGCCAAAATCGTGACCGCAAGTGCGAGTGGCCCAATCCAGATCAGCTGCCAGTTGTTGAAGAGTGGCATGATTAGATTGAAAATTAGTACTAACGTGCTTGACAGACCAAAACTTCCCATAGTGACAATGTCTCCACCGCGTTTGCGCTTGGAACTGGTTTTTATAAATTGGTGCATGAAGAAAGCAATGATGGCCGGCACGATGGCACCAAAGAAACAGATATAAGATATGTATAATGGACCGATATTCATGACCACGGAATTGCCAGTGTTGGCTAGAACGACGGCAGAATAGAGTGAATCTGGGCTAATGAGGATTGCACCGCTCACTATAATCCCAAGTAACCAAAAAATCAGTGTAGTGAGTTTGCCGTATTTTTTGTCCCAGGCGCCATAGCCGAGGAAGGCCGCATCAAGGAAAATCGCACTAATGAAAGTCCAATTGACGTGCCAGCCGATAGTGTCAATAGAACTTGGTGGCGCAATTAAGAAAAAGGAGATTGAGGACATCCATACGGTAGCGAAAAGTGCCGCTGCGAAATACCAAGCAGAGCGTGCGCGATCTGCTTTTGTCGAACCAAAAAACACGATGGCACCAGACAAAAACGTCAAGACCGACACGGTGGTGAGTAATATTACGATTAGTTGCATTTACCTCCTTTTTGATAATTATACCACATGTTGTGAAAATGGTTACTTTCGTCTGTCACCATTAAAATTTTCTCGCGAATTGCCAATAGTAGTAGTGACGCCAGAAAGAGTAAAGTCCTGGCATTTAGAATCAAGGCAGAGAGTGTAGCTCTCACCGATTTGAAATTTTCCGGTGCCTGCGGCGATGTTTGCAAAAGTTTTGACGGAGGTATGCTCAAGGATTATATCACCAGATGAGTTTTTGATGGTAATCTTGGTGCCAGCTACGGCTGTGGCTGACAGATAAATGCTAACGTTGTTTATGGCAGAGTCGTCGCCAAGTGTTTCGGCCATGCCAGATGAGCCGACAGCGATCACTGTGCCACCATTCATTGTGATGCCGAGTCCAGAATCGAGAGCACCGTTGCCGTTGTTGGTGGGGCCATCTATAATAGTTTCCCCACCATTAAAGTACACCCAGCCATTGCTATCTACACCATCGCCTGCGGCGTTGATATAAACTTCTCCACCGTTTACACTGAGGATACAATTTTCGTCGGTGTTGAAAGCGTCACCAGTTGGACGCGATGAATCGGTATCGTCAGACCCGCCACCGGCGTTGATGCCGTCATCGGAAGATTTAACGCTAATTGTTCCGCCATTTATAGTGACTTTTTGGGCCTCGAGACCTTCGTATGATTGGCTGACGTTGATTTTCCCGCCGTCGATGATTAGTTCGCGATCAGCGTGTATGCCATCATCGCCAGAATCAATAGCGATAGAACCATCCACGATGCCAATGTAATTGTTTGAATGGATTGAGTCATCGCGAGTGACAAGTGAGATATTGCCGCCGTAAATCAAAATACTGTTTGGGGCCTTGATGCCTTTTGCGGAAGCAGAGAGATCCAATGTGCCGTTTTCGATTAGGACAAAGCCTTTGCCTTGATCGATCTCGTTGGTCGATTTGATGGCGTCAGCACCGACATTTGTTTCGATACTGCCATCTACGATATAGACCGAATCCTTGCCTCTCACGCCATCGTCCACAGCCGTGATTTCATAAACGCCGCCGTTGATCTTAACATCGTCTTTGCCGACAATGGCATCTTGGTATTTGCCGGTGATGTTTAGACTGCCAGTACCGTTAAAAATTAGATCGGCATTGGAGTAGATCGTGCCATCAACATCTTCATCGTAATCTACGGAATAGCTTGCGCCGTCGCTGAGATAGTTTTCGCCAATAGTTTCGATGACGAGATCTTCGGCCGAAGCGCAATAAATCGCTGGGCCAGAGGTGTGGTTGATCGAGACGTTGTCGAGAATCAGTCGTACTTCGCCAATTCCGGCGTCAATAGTGATATTGCCATCTTCTAGCTTACCGCTAAGATGATACGTGCCAGATTCGGAAATAGTAACAGATTCTTCTAGCTCGATCTCAAGAGTTTGGTAGCGGTCCCAGTTGATTTTGAGGTCGCCATTATCTACATCTATAGTGGAGGCCACTTTGGTGATCTGATCGGCATCATGCTTTGTGTTCAGGTAGATTGCGAGGCCGATCACTAGAATCGCCACTAGACACCCAAATATCCATTGCCAATGAAATGAGCGACGAGTAACGGCGACCTTTGATGAATGGTCTTTAGCCGTTTTGACCATTAAATTTCCTCCTCACAACAAGGTTCAGAAAGTAGGACTTTGAGATTGCTGTTTTTAGTGCGTATTTCATCGAGAAAGGCTTTTTCTTTGGCACCGTGGCGCATTTTTACGTCGTACGTAAGCTTGTAGAGGCTACCCATATTCATGGTCTTCATGCGGACTAAACGGCTGTTCACGGTGTATTTTTTGAAGGTATCAGTGAAAACGTCTTCATAGTCCAGATCTTCTGGAATGACGATTTTGAGCACACGTTCACGCGGGTCCGGTTCGAGGAAGTGCGTATAGGTAAAGAAGAGAATGGCTATGATTGCTATGGCCGTAATGACTACAGCAAACAGCACGTGGCCCATGCCAAGTGCTAGACCTACCATCATCGCAAAGAATACGGACAATAAATCTTTGGCTCGCCCCTGAATTGAACGGAAGCGAATGAGCGAAAAAGCGCCTAAGATCGCAATCGATGTGCCGAGATTGCCATTGATCATGATCATCACAGCCATGACCAGTAACGGCAGTACAGCTAGAGTGATTAGGAATCCTTTGGTGGTCTGTGAGGTCTGACGATGAGTCAGGGCGATCGCCATACCGAGAATTAGGGCAACACCTGCACATATTAATGCGGTCTTGATGTCTAGTCCGGTGGACGTTGTGTCAAAGATTGTATTAAACATATTACTCCTTTGTTAATTTTTCGTATATTTTACCTACTTTGCTAAATTGCTGTGGGTAGATCTTGAGCCTCGACATTTCTTGAACTAACCATAGGGGCAGAACGCCGTGAGCCTTGACCTCCATTATAATATTACGTTTGTCCTTAAAATAGATTTTATCACGTTTTGTGCGATTAAAGTTCAAATTCTGGTTGCGAAATTTGAGTTTTTCGTCAAAAGTGATACGCAAATTATCTTCGCCTTTGTAAGATTCGCGATTATAAATTACAAGTATTTTTGGCTTGAGGTCAAAATGCTCAATTAAATAATCGATTTCACGCGCGATCTGTAGATCATTGGTGGTTTCGACTTGGCGGGAAGATAATTCGACCATACTGGTCTTGCCATCCTCGAGTTCATCAAAATCTTGATGGGTGATCATGACGCGACGCTTGTAACCTGGGTTCATATCTTGACCACGTATTTTCGTCTTGATCTCGAGAAAAACGCGATCATAGCCACCGTAACTTCTGGCGCGAAGTTTGTGTTTGAAGACTGGTTGGTCTATTGATTGGATGATGAGATCATAATTGTCGGTGTCGAAATATAGGTTAAATACTTCGGATTTGTAATAATTGTCTTTTTTCATGTGCTTTTTGATGGCAGTCAAAATAGACTTTTTGTCTTCTTTCGTGATGAGATATTTTTTTTCGATACGATCAAATACTTTGCCGTCCATATTTACTATTATACGTGAAAAAGATAAAAATTGCCTGAAAAAGGTATGGGCTTTATTTTTTTTGATATTCGCGGTATAATTGTAAAGTATTGGAGCGTCGCCAAGTGGTAAGGCAGCGGGTTCTGGTCCCGCCATTCGAGGGTTCGAATCCTTCCGCTCCAGCCAAAAAAATAAAATAGAGAGCTTGCTCTCTTATTTTTTTTTGCGAGCGGTCAAGGATTATTCTTAATCCTTCCGCTCCAGCCATTTTTTGACTTTTGCAGTTTTTTGTTGTATAATATCTTTATGTACTTTAATAACTAGCTAGAAGGGGGGCGCAAAATGGGAGTATTACACTATCCACCTACATTGCAGTGGGAGCTGACTGCAGAATGCAATCATGATTGCATTCATTGTTATAACTATTGGCGTAAGGATTTTGAAAAGATTGCTGATCTTTCTCGTTCAAAATCTGCTGAAGAGTATTATGCTATTGCACGAAAGATCGTGGACTTAAAACCCGTGGCGGTCACGATTACCGGTGGGGAACCGTTGCTGGTTTTTGACAGAATCAAGGAAAGCATCAAGTTGCTACGCGCACACGATACGTTTGTGACGATAAACACTAATGCCGTGCTGGTCAACGATGCGATCTGCAAATTCGTGAAGGATAATGGTATCCACCTTTTTATCTCTTTTCCGTGCGCAGATCCAGAAGTATGCGATGTCATTACCAATAGAAAGGGATCATTTCAGAAGATTGTGAAGAGTCTTGATCTGATCCACTCCTACGGAATCGATTTTGCACCAAATATGGTGGTATCGAGAATGAATATCGACTACGTGGAAATGACGGTAGAATATCTGAGGCAGCGTTACGATGTTCCTTATGTTTCGCTGACTCGCGTCGCAAAGCCAATCAATTCCAATGCATCGTTTGACGAGTGGCTACTTAGTCACGATGATATCGGTAGATTATTGGATTTGTCAGTACGCCTTAGTGACACAAAAGATCATTTCGTGATCGGTACAGCATGCCCATATACACCTTGCAGTATCAATTCGCAGGAAGCGTTTGATCTGTTTGGATATCAGCGAATCTGTACCGCTGGTAAGACAAATTTTGGGATCGACACTGATGGAAATTTCAAGGCTTGCCCTAGAGACAGTCGTCTTTATGGGAATATCCTTACGGATAATTTTGACGACGTCTATGATCGTATGCATGAATGGAGAGACGGAAGTTTTATCCCTGCCGAATGTAAAGGTTGCAAGGAATTGCTGAGATGTCTGGGTGGTTGTAGAGTTGATGCGATACCATTCACAGGCGAATCAAATGCAATGGATTCGATTTCGGATCCTAACAACCTGCCACTTAAGTTTACTGTTACTCCAAAGCAGCACGACTATGATGGCAAGAAGTTCGTCTTCGATCCAGGCAAAGTACGTGTCGTAGTAGATGAGGATTCTGCTCGCTTGTCAAGAGGTAGAAGATTTGTTATAATTACCATTAAGCTATTTGATTTTTTGAAGAATCATAGCGGCGGTTTTACAAACGAAGATTTGGCCAGATACTTTAACCAAGAGACGGCCATCACAAATGAAGTGATTGGTCGTTTGTTGTCTGAGGGTCTGATCCAGGTTGACAACTAGAAGGGGAGGTGGAAACAATGTCAGAGTTTTTCGTCAATGTAATGAGCAGTGATCTGCCTGTGAACATCTATCTGGATTGCTTCACTTGCGATGGCGGTTGCTATTGCGATTGCGATTCCGCAAATTGCGAATGCAACGTCGGCTAAGTACCTTATTGTTTTACGGGCGAATTATCGCCCGTTTTTTTATGCTCATGGTCGTGGTATAATAATATATATGTCAAACAAAAAAAATATTTTTACTAGAAAAGAGCTTGAAACACTAGGCGCTGAGGCAGTGATTGACAAAATTCAGCACGAGAATTATTCGCTCCTGACTACGCTTGGTGCTGACAATTTGCGCAAGGAAATGGTGCCAGTAGGCAAGGCTTGTAATGCCGCTATCAATTATTTTTTCAGCACCACGGGGCCAAAAAATGATGTGGTCCGACACAATTTGGCCGCACGCAAAAAATTGGTAAAGACTCTTTCTAAATTAACACCTGGCTCATATAAAAACATGCCCAAAGACTCCGCGAATGGATTGGTGGTAGGCTTTAATCATCCATCACTTGGAGAAATCGCGCGAATCCTGACCATGAAGATTGATATAATGGGCGACAAGCCGATGTATTTTCCGGTGAATTTGCCCTGGTATGAGGCTCTAGCCCCAAACTCTGAGCGGATCGAGAGGCTCGGCATTATTCTAACCCCCACGATTACACCATCAACCTGGAATAAAATGAGTCTAAATGAAGGTACTCACCGATACGATGCTGCAAGCCGCTTGAAGCGCGAATTTCGCGATATTTATACGAATTTGTCTCACGATGCTGTCAAAAATGGTGGAGTGATTTTTGTGGCACCTTCGGCTACTCGGCAAGCAACAGTCTTCAAAGACGAGGCCCAGTATCTTGGCGAGGAAGAGATCCTACCTACAATGTCTATGCTAGCCGTCAAACTTTTTTCGGATCCAGAGATGAAATGCGATTTTTTGCCACTTGCCGTGTTGCCACCTAGCGGTTATAAACGAGGTCTGAATTTTCACAAAAAATACCGCTTGATTCCTGGTGAGATCATGACCGCCGAATATATTCGCTCAAAATATTTCAAGAAGAAGGACACGAAGCGACTAGAGGGGTTTGACCACGACTTTTTGATGAGAATTGCCGACAAATTGCCAAAAGACTTTTGGTTTTAACAAAATTATGTGCTAAAATAAGCATAAGCATGGATGAACAAGAGTTTTTTTATCACCCACTGGAGAATATTGAGGATGTTGATTTTTTTAGTGACGCAGTAGAGCGAAAACACCTCACTAAGTCTATTTCTGATGAACGGCCTTATACGTATTGGACGATCGAGCTTTATGACCAAAAAAATGGTATTCGTGGCGGCGGCGGGCTTGGTGTTTTAGCTGCCGATACTAGAAGAGTGGCCGAGGAGCTGAAAGTTCCTTTTGCGCTTCTGACGCCTTTTTATCCGTATGAGGCGCATCAAAAGATGGTGAGTGGCGAGATAGTCGAAGAGCATATTCCCGTAGATTACCGCGAACACGGATTTCATTATGTGGATAAAGTTTATATAAAATGCTGCGGTAATCTGTGCGCGCTTGATGTGATCGAAAAAAGGTTTGATGTCACCAGAATTATTTCAGTCACTGAGCCAAACTTTGGCGAGCTTTACGCCGGCATGAGTGGATCCGACCATCGCCTCTATCAAGAAGTCGCACTGGGGTTTGGTGGCTATGCCGCACTTAAACTACTGGGTCTAAAGCCAGCAATCATGCAGCTTAACGAAGTCGCGACATTTTTTGCAGCATTGGCACGGCTAGACGAGCTGGTCCGAAACGGAATGGATTTTTATGAAGCGGTAGTCTATACAAGAAAGCATACACTATACACCAACCACACCTTGGTGCAGGCGGCTGAAGCGGATTTTGAGTATAACCAATTTGAGAGATTTGTTTTCCCGAATCTCAAGTCTCTGGCTGTCAAAAAATGGCTGGAAGACAAATTTGTAGATGGACGGATCAAGCTATCATCAGTCACGATTGAAATCGCCGAACTCAGAAGCGGCGTATCAAAATTGCACGCTAGAGTAGCAAATTATCGTGATATTGCGGGGAATAAGGTGAAATTCAAGGCGATTACTAATGGCATCGATATGAAAACTTGGGTACTGCCTGAGATAATGGATTATTATATTGATAGTGGGATACTTGATAATGACACCACGCCTCGCACAGATTTCGGAGAACGGATCCAATATCTGTCTGCAGAAGATATTCGCGAGTTCAAACGTGATGGGCGAGCTGTGCTGAATAAATGCCTTTCGCGCCGCACCGACCAATACGGTCGCACTTTGCAATTCAAGGACGAGGATTTTATCTTTGATTTTAAGCGGAGATTTGTTGATTACAAAAGGCCTGAAATGCCTTTTCGTGATCCTATGCGGCTGAGGAACATACTGGAAAGCCACAATGCACACTATATTTTGTCTGGCCGAGTGCATGCTGGCGACGCGATAATGTATGGAAAATTGCAGGCACTACTACGCACCGTGGACAACGATCCATATCTAAGAGAGCATGTACATTATCTTGCTGATTATGACGAAGAGCTAGCCTATGGGCTATCTGCTGGATCTAACGCCTCAATCAATGTGCCGATTGTAGGACTTGAGGCCTGTGGCACATCGTGGATGAAAGATGTGGCAAATCTCGGGCTTTTGATCTCTACGCACGATGGGGGGGTGGCAGACGGAAGCACAGACTCCTATCTCAATGTCTCTGGCAAAACCGAAGACGAAGAGCTCGATATGCTCTATCAAAGAATGGAAGAAGCGCTGGTGGCCTGGGAAAATGATTTTGATCTGGAGTTCTTAACTCAAAAACAGCTGAGTGAGTTTTTGCCAGTGATTTCTGGGGCGAGAATGCTCCACGACTATCTTGACTATTTGTTCCCATCGTGCTAAACTATTGACAAGTCTGGTATCAGACTTTTTTGATACAATAAAGGAGTAACATGGCTAAAATCACCAGAATTAAGGCAAGCGACACTTCCTCTTCTAAATCCGAGGATGAGCCGACAATTACTCGCAAAAAAGTTGTCGTCAAAGACAAAAAGACTACAAAAGCTAAACTAAAAGAGCAAAAACGGGCCGAAAAGTCGATCGGTAAGTCCGATTCTTCTAAAAAACCTTTTATATTAATACGTCCATTTGTGATGCTCGTAAGATACCTGCGTGATTCATGGCGCGAACTCAGGCAAGTTCGTTGGCCGAATCGCAAAGCGACATGGAAGATGGTCATCGCGGTACTGGTATACACGGCGCTTTTCGTAGTGATTATCTCGCTCCTCGATTTGTTCTTTGGATTTCTATTTAATTTAATATTAGGAAAGGGTTAAAATGGCTGTAAACAGATATGATGACACTAGAGCATGGTACGCGATCTCGACCTACTCTGGCTATGAAGACAAAGTTGCTGATTCGATCAACCAGCGCGTTACTACGGTCGAAATGGCTGACAAGATTTTTGAGGCGATCGTGCCTAAGGAGAAGCAAATTGAGATCAAAAATGGCAAGCGTAAAATCGTCGATCGTAAAATTTTGCAGGGTTATGTGCTGGTCGATATGAAATTGTCTGACGAGACTTGGTACATTATTCGCAATACCCCTGGCGTGACTGGGTTTATTGGTACTGGCACGCAACCAACTCCTGTTTCTGAGAAGGAAATCAAGAAGATCAAAAAGCGTATGGGCGTAGAAGATCCAAAGTTTTCCGTCAAATACGAAGTTGGCGAGGTGGTCTCGATCACTGATGGGCCGTTTAAGGGCTTTGATGGGGCGATTTCGGAGATTGATGCCGCTAAGGGTAAACTCAAAGTGATGGTATCGATGTTTGGGCGCGAGACGCCAGTCGAGCTTGATGCTTTGCAAGTGAAACAACTGAGTTAACTGGAGAGTCAAGAATTGCTTCCTCTCGGGAGCGCTCCGGGCCGTTAGGCCAAGTCTTACTCCCTCGAGCAAGCAATTCCTTGACTCTTCTTTGATTAGTTGCTATAATATACGAAGTTACGCACTAGAAAGGATTTTATGGCAGAAAAGAAAGTTATCGGGAATCTGAAACTAAGGATTCCGGCAGGTAGAGCTACGGCTGGGCCTCCAGTTGGTTCTACACTTGGTCAATGGGGTCTTAATATGATGGATTTCATCAATCCATTCAATGAGGCTACCAAAGATTTGATGGGGAAAAATGTGATCGTGCATATTCGTGTGTTTGAAGATCGTACTTTTGATTGGAAGTCACTTGGCCAACCTGTAGATGATCTGATCCGCGAAGCGATCAAGATCCAAAAAGGCTCGAGCAAACCCAACACCGAGAAAGTTGGTTCAATCACCAAGGCCCAGCTGAAAGAAATCGCCGAGAAAAAGATGGATCAGCTAAACGCTATTGACATCGAAGGCGCAATCAAGATTGTAGCCGGCACCGCTCGCTCAATGGGCGTGACCGTAGAAGAATAATTATTAACTGTGGGAGAGGATGACTCGATTGCACCACGAAAGGAAAATATGAACGAAGAAGAAGTAAAAAACAATGTGCCCGCCGAGGCAGAAAAAGAAACTTTTGCAAAATCCGGAAAGAAGTCAAAAAAACACATTGAAGAAGTCAAGGCCGAAGAGGAACGTCAGGCTCGCAAAGTCGAGCGGGCAGCAGCTGAAGCCGCCGGCGACAAGCCGAAGGGCGCCGCACCAGTTACCCGGCCACGAATTGAGCGCCGTGGCAAGAAATATCAAGAAGCCTATAAACTAGTTGAAAAGGGCAAAACTTATTCTCTTAAAGACGCGATTGAGCTAACTATAAAGACTAGCCCAGTTAAATTTGATGCTACACTAGAAGTGCATGCCCGACTTGGCGTGGATCCTCGTCAAGCTGACCAAAATATTCGCACGACTTTGGTACTGCCACACGGTAATGGTAAGGCTGTGCGTGTAGCCGTATTTGCTCCTGCCGATGTCTGCAAGGCCGCCAAAGCCGCCGGGGCAGATATTGCCGAAGATGAGGAATTCTTAAAACAACTTGAGAAGGGCATTACGAATTTTGACGTTTTGATTTCGACGCCTCAGTACATGCCAAAATTAGGTAAATTTGCTCGCGTACTTGGGCCAAAAGGCTTGATGCCAAATCCCAAGGCTGGTACGGTGACGATGGATGTCGAAAAGGCCGTCAAAGAATCAAAGGCTGGCAAAGTCGAATACCGTGTAGATAAGCAAGCGATCGTGCACATTGGTGTGGGGAAGGTGTCTTTTGGCGTTGATAAATTGCTCGAGAACGCTAACGCATTCTTTGATTCGCTGAAGTCCCAGAAGCCGAACTCACTCAAAGGCTCTTATGTCAAGTCCGTATTTATTACGACAACTATGGGTCCTTCGATTCAACTTGAAAATATCTACAATTAAGCTATAATAAGCTTATGGAAATGATACAAAGTCTTGAATCGTACGAATTAGTAATCTTTATTGCGCTCGGATTGGCGGTGCTGTTTTTTGGATATCGCATCAAAAAGATAGCTTTCTTTATCATCTGGTTTTTGCTCGGGTTTAACCTTATGCAATATTTGATGCCGACAGTAAATCAAATGGTGCCGCAAATTGCAAGTGATGCGCTTTATCAAAACCTATTACCAATAGCCGGTGGGGTGTTGCTCGCGATGCTGGGATTTTCGATCGAGAAGCTGTGTGTGGGCGGGATCTGCTTTGTGCTCGTGATGATGGTGACGATTCAGTATTTTGGCACAGAAATGTCTACGCTGGCGGTTGGCGGAATTGTGGGCGTCATCGCCGCAGGTGCCGCTGTTGCTCTGATGAAGCCTGCCACAATCATTGCAACTTCTGCTGCTGGTTCTTATGCACTGACTCTGGCCATTTTTACTCTGTTTTCGGATCTTAATTTTGGCACACTATACTGGCCGATTCTAATCGGGATTGCAGTCGTTGGTTCCATCTTTCAATATTTCACAACCAAACGCGTGTCTTGATTTTGCTCGTAAAACGTGCTATAATGGTATTAGTTGCCAAAGACAGTGGCGGAGCGTGCTCTTAATTATGCCACCGAGGAATTACTTACAATTTATTTGGTGACGTTATTTAACAATTAGCCAACCATTTTATTAACATAACTTAAGGAACTTAGAATGGCAATCTCAAAAGACAAGAAAAACATACTGGTTGCTGATCTAGAGGAACTACTTTCAAATGCCAAATCTACGGTTTTTGCTAAATATCAAGGCTTGACCGTGGCAGAGCTTCAGGAACTTCGCAAAATTGCGCGTGAGTCTGGAGTTAAAATCAAAGTGGTAAAAAACCGTCTGGTTCGTGTAGCGATGGGCCAAATCGCCATTTATAAAGACACTGACACGACTGGCTTGACTGGGCAATTGCTTTATGCGATTTCTGACAATGACGAAGTCGCACCCGCTAAGGTTTTGGCTGAATTTGCTAAAAAGCATAATGCTTTAGTTCTCGCTGGTGGTTTTAGTGATCTAGGCGCTTCTCTTTCAGAAGACGAAGTGAAGACACTCGCCGCAATGCCAACCAAGAACGAACTGATCGCTCAAGTTGTGGCGCAGCTTCTTTCGCCAGTCACCGACAGCGTTTCGGCCCTTGCGGGCGGAATCTCTGGGATCGTGTCTGGTCTGGAAGCCCATGCTGCTTAATTTTCAGCAACTAATCATTAACTAAAGGAGAATTAATATGGCTACTGATATTAAGAAACTAGCCGAGGAACTCGTGAAACTCACTGTCCTCGAAGTAAACGAATTAAAAAATGTCCTAAAGGACGAATATGGCATTGAGCCAGCTGCCGCTGCTGTGGCTGTGGCTGCTGGTCCTGCCGCTGGTGCAGAGGCTGCTGCTGATGAGGGCAAGTCTGAGTACGATGTCGTGCTCAAAGACGCTGGCTCTCAAAAGATCGCTGTGATCAAGGCCGTCAAGGAAGCCACTGGACTTGGTCTAGGCGAAGCTAAGGCTATCGTAGATGGTGCTCCTGCTACCGTCAAAGAGAAAGTTGCTAAGGCTGATGCCGAGGCGATGAAGAAGGCACTTGAAGAAGCTGGTGCTACCGTCGAACTCGCCTAAAAACTTTTTAGATTTGGTTGGCTAATTGAGGGGGGATTTTTTGTGTCAGATTTTAACCGCCCGTGGTATAATGGAATTATGAACGATTTTGACTATTTAGGTGAGAGGGAGATATATCTTGACTGCGCGTGCCAATCGCTTCGCCCACGTCCAGTAATAGACGCTATTAATGCTTATTATACAGAGCATAATTCTTGTGGTGAACGAGTAAAGTACCGCTGGGGTGCCCTGACCGACGAAAAGGTAGAGGCAACACGCTCTAAGGTGCTAAAATATCTCAAACTTCCTGCAAAAAAATACACAGTATCTTTTACACTAAATACTACTTATGGCATCAATTTGATTCTTTCACAGCTAAAATCTGAATGTTTTGACAAGATCATGACTAGTGAGATTGAACATAATTCACCGTTCTTGGCATCGATGGCATTTCACGAGAGAACTGGTTTGCCTAGAGAAGTAGTTAAGAGAGAAGATGATGGTTCGATTGCCGTTTCGGATTACGACTTTACGAACGCTGTTGTGGTTGTAAACTGTGCATCGAATTTTGACGGTAGAAAGCTAGCCAATATCACTGAGCTTACCAAGGCTGTGCACAAGGCCGGGGGGATTATTATCATTGATGCGGCGCAAGCCATGGCGCATTCCTACGATATTCTGCGGGGCGTAGAGGTGGACGCGATCTGTTTTTCGGCTCACAAAATGTACGCTCCGTCTCTTGGCGTGATTGTCTGGAGAGACGACCTTGCGGACAAGATGGCGGTCGGCTTCGTCGGGGGCGGTATGGTGGACGACGTGAACAAGACGTCTTATCTTATCTCATCCGAGAATAAAGAGCACCGCTATACTAGATTTGAGGCGGGCTTACAGGCCTGGGGTGAGATTGTGGGTCTTGGTGCGGCACTCGACTGGCTAAGTAAGTTGCCTAAAGCCGCCTGGAAAAATCTCGAAAATAACTACAATGAATTGTATGATTTTTTGAATCAATCAGACAAAGTACATTTCGTAAACAGGGAGGCAAACCCAACGATGTCGTTTTATGTGGAGGGTATGGACTCGCATCTACTGGGACTTGCGTTATCTAGAGAGAATATCATGGCGCGGACAGGATACTTCTGCGCGCATTATTATCTCGACCATGTGCGGGGTTTGCCGCCGCTGATCCGTTTTTCTCTTGGTCTTCATAATCGTCCTTCTGATATAGCAAAAGTTAAAGATATTATGGGAGGCATTTTGTAGTATGGTGTGTATCGCGGCCTTTATTATCCTGGCGGTGATCGGGGTTTTTGTGGCAATTTTATCGATCTTTAAGCCAAAAGTCTGGAAGTCTTACACCAAAGCACTCAAAAAAGCCTGGGGGTGTTTGTGGAAGAAAGTCCGCTTGCAAAAATGCGAAACTGGTTTTAAGGACGACGTCAAGAACACCTTGCTTAGCCGCATAATGCTCAAACACCCCAAGTGGATTAAACCCTTGTCGATTTTGATTGAGGTGTTGTCGGTCATAATCGTGCTGGTGGCGATCTGGGCGGTCCTGACAGCCGTAAAATCTCTGCTCGCGCTCTGGGCACTGGGTTCTTGCAATGTGACAAAACCTTCGGCTTGTACGCTTGGGGCCGAGGTTTGTTCGATCGATGAGAGCGAACCAGATGATTTCTTTGGCGGAGTGGGGAGATGGTTTACTGAGTGGGGAGAGATCTTTGAGGCAATCCCGGATAAGTTTCATGTATATAAGGCTGAAGATTATAATTTCAATTATGTTTCTGTTAGCACTGAGGAATCTGATGATAAAACAATTGCTGTTGACGTTTTTGACCCTGGTTGTTCTGTATGCCGTTTTTCGTATATCAATCAAAAAGAAGCTGGTTTCTTTGACGAATACAATGTGAGGCTAGTACCGTTTGCGATTCAAGATTCTGACAATAATTACAAATTCCCGAATTCAGAAACTGTGGTTGAATATATGTTCGCGGCGGAGCAAATGCGTTCTGGTCTGTCGCTAAACATAATTGACAACCTTTTCACTAAGGAAGATGGGAACGGGATATCCTATCAAAACCGGTTCAACGAAGATTATAGTGAGGAGGAAGTTGTGCATTTGATCCACACCTGGCTGAGAGAAGCTGGACTAGATTCTGCCGCAATTAAGGAACTCGACAGAATCAAAGATTATCCTGAGATCTCTACAAAAATGAGCGAGAATCGTAGCATAATAGAAAACGAGCTTCGAGTAAAGGGGATCCCGACAATCTTGGTTGACGGAAAAAAGGAAACTGGCCTTTGGAAAGTTAAGTAAATTTTACAACATTTTATAATTGACCGATGTAAAATAAGTGGAAAACTTTTCCTGAACAATCTTGACTTTGTTTGCTTGCTGGTATATTATAATAATAATACTATATATAGACAGGATGCGAGGAGATGTCTGAAATACCAGAAAAACAAATAAAAAGATTACGTAGCCTTCTTTCTGAGGCAGAGACGAATTTATCGGCTGCGAAGGAATTATTGATATCCATTCTTGGTGATGGCGAAACGATTTCTGCTCCACGAGAGACCGTGATTTCTGGTCCAGAGGGCAGAGTGATTGAGGGTATATTTGATGGTCAAATTATGATAGGTCCGGATGGCAAAAATTACCCAGTGCCGGCTAATTACGCTTCGAAGTCAAAGTTGGTTGAGGGTGATATCATGAAGTTAACAATTACGGACGAGGGGAAGTTCCTCTACAAGCAAATTGGACCAGTCGAACGAAAAACCGTAATCGGTACGCTCACTCATCATGATGACAAATACTTTGTTGAAGTTGCCGGCAAGGAATACCAGATTCTGTACGCTTCTGTCACTTATTTTCATTTGAGAGATGGCGCGCAGGTGTCCGTGACGATACCAGCGAAGAATGAAGAGGCTACGTGGGCAGCGGTAGAAGCTGCTTTATGAGGAGTTTGTACCGGAAGTATCGGCCGTTAAAGCTGGAGGATGTGATTGGACAACCACAAGTGACGGAGCCGCTCTTAAAGGCTCTAAAGGCAGGGAAAGTGAGTCATGCTTATCTTTTTGTGGGGCCAAGAGGTTGCGGCAAGACGAGCGTGGCACGTATCTTGGCACACACAGTTAATGATTTTGAGTACAATCTAGAAGATGATTATGTTGATATAATTGAGATTGATGGGGCATCCAACCGTGGAATTGATAGCATTAGGGAATTACGCGAAAAAGTTATGATCGCCCCGACTATCGGCAAGTATAAGGTTTATATTATTGATGAAGTGCATATGTTGACCAAGGAAGCCTTTAACGCTCTACTTAAGACTCTAGAGGAACCACCGGCGCATGTCATTTTTATCATGGCAACGACCGATGCCTACAAAGTGCCGGTAACAATCACTTCTAGGGCGCAGACTTACACATTTGTGCTGGCAAATGACGATGTAATGTTTCGACACCTGCGCCAAATTGCCGATACAGAAGGGATCAAGATCGATGATGCGGCTCTAAAGATTATAGTAAAACGTGGCGGTGGTTCCTTTCGCGATTCGCTAAGTTTGCTTGATCAGATCTCGACTTTGTCAGAATCACTAATCACAAAAGACATGGTAGTGGCGGCAATGGGCTTACCGCAAGATGAAAAGATTCATGAGTTGGTAGAATGTTATAAAAATGGCGACATGGGAGCGGTTACAAGTTGTTTTAAGAGTCTATTGTCGTCTGGAGTTAAGGCAGAGACATTGGCAGAAGAGTTAATCGAAACGATCATATCAAATCCACAACCAGAGTTAATGACGCTTCTTTCGAAACTGCCTGAGGTTAAGGCGCCGTATCCGGAAGCAAGACTATTAGTCGCGCTTTTTAACAGCACTGAACGGATGCCCAACACGCCTTTTCAGAAATCGACTCCTTCGAAAAAGACGTCGTCGGACGCCCGCACCCATACTTATAAAAGTTTTGACTGGCAGAGATTTGCTAGCAAGGTACAGGAACTGAACGATGCGGTGTACTCACAACTTACGAAAACAAAGTATGAAGTTACCCAGAACGAGCTACACATTTATCCTCTAAAGAAGATTGTGAAGAGTATTCTCGGGCGAGACAATAATAAAAGGATTCTAGTTGAAGCGGCAGACGGCATGATGGTTATAATTCATGACGCCGATGAAAAGCCTGTTAACCAAAAAACTGATGAGACATTAGACAAAATATCTGCTATAATGGGTGGTAAGGTACAAAACGATGGAGGAGGTAACCCATTCTAAAGAAAGTGGCAGAGTGCCACCGCAAGACGTCGTAGCTGAGAAATCTTTGCTCGGTGCGATTATGATTTCTGATGGTGTGATGCCTGAGATTTTAACGATTTTGCGCGGGAGAGATTTTTATGAAAAACGCCATGAGACGATCTTTAACGCAATGGCGAAACTCTATGATCAACATCGACCAATTGACCTTCTTACACTCACGGCAGAGCTAAGGTCGCAAAAAACCTTAAAAGATATTGGAGGGGCCGCATACCTAACTGAGCTTTCTAATTTTACACCTGCCGCGTCCCATGCGCGAGCTTATGCGGACATTGTTGAAAAGGCCTCGGTGAGACGAAGGCTAATCAAAGCCGGTACCGAGATCGCTAATAAAGCCTATGAGGATGATGCCGAAGTAGATAACCTGATCGGTGCGGCCGAAAAAGATTTGTTTGAAGTCTCTGATAAAATCATAAAAAGTGATTATGTGGCGATGGACGAACTACTGGCTGATGCGTTTGATCGAATCGAAGAGCTTCACAAAAATAAAGGTGCTTTGAGAGGCCTCAAAACAGGTTTTCGTGACCTCGACAAAAAAACAGCAGGATTCCAAAAAGGCGATCTCATCATCATCGGTGCGAGACCGGCAATGGGTAAAACTACTTTTGCACAAAATTTGGCCTATAATATCGCTAGCATTAACAAAAAAGGCGTGCTATTCTTCTCAATGGAAATGGCGGCGAACGAGATCATCGACCGTATGATTTCAGATGTGTCAGGCGTGGATAACTGGAAGATGCGGACGGGAAATCTATCCGATGATGAATTTCAAAAAATCGGTGATGCTCTCGGTGAAATGGATGAGATACCAATCTATATCGACGACACAAGTTCAATGACGATTGTTGAGCTTCGCAACAAGGCCCGGCGTGCAATGCATGACCATGATATCGGGATCGTAATTGTAGATTATTTGCAGTTGATCTCTGGTTCTGATAGATATGCCGGAAACCGCGTACAAGAAGTTACAGAAATCTCGCGTGGCCTCAAGATCCTAGCTCGGGAACTTGAGATACCAGTTGTGGCTTTGGCGCAGTTATCTCGCAATGTAACTGGTCGTGAAGACCCGAGGCCAGTATTGTCGGACTTAAGAGAATCTGGGTCAATTGAGCAAGATGCGGATCTAGTGATGTTTTTGCATCGTCCAGATTACTACAGACAAAACGATGACAATTATGAAGAAACTCACATCACTGAGCTATTAATCGCAAAACATCGACATGGTGCCGTCGGCAAGATAGAATTGTATTTTCACCCAGAACTACTTAGATTTATGTCGCTCGACAAAGACCACTAAGTCGTGCTATAATGTTTATGTGAAGAAAATTGTTATTTCTAAACTTTTTTTGTATAGATACCGATTCGTGATTGGCTATATTGTATTAGGATTAGCGTTTGCAAGTCTCCTATTCGCTTTACCTTTAATCTCACAAACTGGCCTTTCGGAGGCTGAGATGGAGTCAGCGACTAGCTCGTATTATCTGGGACGTAATGGCATACTAAATGGCGACCTAGTAAATCTACCGTATCGTATCCTGCAGAAGTATTCTATTATGCTACTTGGTTTATCTAGTTTTTCAGTTAAGTTACCTAGCGTCTTGGCCGGACTGGTACTTGGGTTTTTGTTAATCTTACTCTTAAACCGCTGGTTTCGGAGTAATGTTTCACTCCTGGCTTCGACTTTGATCGTTTTATCGACACCATTTTTGTTTCTGGCGGGTTCTGGGACACCTCTCATTATGTTGGTACTCTGGCCAACATTATTACTTTGGCTTGGGTCTAAAATACAGGGCGAAAAACGTCCTAAACCGCTTTATAGCTTTGTTTTTGCGATTATAATGCTTCTTTCGATTTTTACGCCGTATATGA
>CAZMQX010000004.1:0-45510 GCA_964568745.1 uncultured Candidatus Saccharibacteria bacterium
AGCTCACGGTTGGTATTATTGTTGTTATAACGCGGAATACGATAGCTGTTGTAGCTACCAGTTACATTTGTGCTATCATACATACCTGTAGGAGTAGCGTTGGTATTGCCAGTAAAGTTACTGTTCTCTGAAGAGTCTAAGCCTGTGAACACTCCGCCATAGCCCCGAGAAAGGGATTGGTTAGTGCTGCCTAGAGTATTAGCTGCATCTAGTCTTAGGTTTTCCGTCATCCAGCATTTACCGTCGGCGAGTCTGGCTACAGTATAGACATTACCATCACGGCTATCAGTTAGAGCCGTCATACTAGATAAGGTAGCTCTAGTGGCGGTAGGAGCAGTAGTGAGTGATGAACACCCATTCCAGCTCTGTATTGCCCCAGCAGAAGCCACCCAGACTGGGTAGAGGATTAGCCCATTAGTGGAGACATCGGCATCACCTGTACCAGCAGTGCTAGTAGTAATAGTTTCATTCGGACCATAGATGATACTGTTTTCATCAGCCGTATAGTCCGTACTCCAACCTGCAAAACCATAGCCCTCACGACTGTAATTTGGCGCTATGAGAGCAGGTGTAGCATTAGAACTAGTAGACTGCACACCAGCCGTGGCGGAATTAGCAATCTTAGTAGTACTAATAGAATCCATGGACCCTACGATATTATTGGCATTCGGTGCATAGCAAATCTTGTTTGCTGCACAATCAGTGCTCGCGAGTGGGGCGATCGGCTTCGCACCATCCTGTGGATGCACCATGGTGTATTTTACCTTGCCCTCATAAGTCCCCGGGGCTTCAGTTCCGGCCACAAACGCCGCGTATGTAGTGGTAAGAGTAGAGCCAACCGCCTCATCACCCATATCAGTCGGACCACTATAGTGCGCGACTTTAGTATATTCACTTGGCACCGCAGAATAACTCCCAAAACCATTATCAAGAGTAGCCACATAAGACGAGCCACTAGTGGCTAGTTTCATCGCCCAGTTACTAGTGTTACCCGATTCAGCCGTGCCGGTAACAATCGAGCCATTAGTCCCAACCAACTTCGTGCTGTTAGTATCACCGATCTTTTCGCCAGTATAGCCTACAGCATAGATCGCATACCCACCCACATCATTACAAGTTACCTTTAGCGTGGTCTGGCCAATGCCGGCTTTGTATTGATTTGGCGAGACGGTGTCAGTATGCGGAGTATTAAGCGAAGCGCTCATCGTGCAAGCCGAAGCCACAGTCACTGAAGCCGTCGCCGAATTAGTACACGATACCGTACCATCAGGATTATTAACACAAGTATTCGTACCAACCGCACCTGCGCTTGGCGCCATCAAGCTGAGACCAGCGATTACCGTCGCCACAATCAGTCCCATTACCCCAGCATAAGCCGGCAACTCATCCTGGTATTCGCTTTCATTCCTAACTTTTTTAGTGTTGTTCATTTTATGTGACCTCGCTAAACTTAACCATAGTCCCATTCTACCACAACCATTTCAATAATGCTAGTACTTTTTTACAAAAAAACTCAAGGTTTCCCTTGAGTCTCTTCAAATTATGGTGGAGTGCAGGAGACTCGAACTCCTCACCTCAACAATGCGAATGTTGCGCTCTACCAGATGAGCTAGCACCCCATAATGCTATTATATCACAAAAATAAGCCCCGTGGGGCTTATTTTAACGCTTACTAAACTGCTCGCGTTTACGAGCCGAACGCAAACCATATTTCTTGCGTTCTTTCTCGCGCGGATCACGCTTCATCATGCCCGCTTTCTTGAGCACAGGCCGTAGATCAGGTGCTTCTACCACCAATGCCTTCGAAATAGCAAGTTTGATTGCATCGACTTGTCCAGCCAATCCACCGCCTTTTACGACAATCGTAATATCATATTCTTTTTGTTTTTCAGCAAGGGCTAGAGGATCGGTAATTTCGGCCAGATATGCCTTATTACCAGATAGATATTCTAGCGCAGGCTTGTCATTAATTGTAATTTCGCCTTTACCCTCATAAAGTCGTGCCGAAGCCGTAGCAGCTTTGCGTCGACCCAGCCCATAAGTATATTTTTTCGTCGCGACCATTATTTAATCTCCTTCGGATTTTGTGCTGCATGAATATGCTCTGCTCCGTCAAAGATACGAAGCCTTTTCAATCTCTCGGCAGCTAATTTATTCTTTGGAAGCATCCCCTTCACCGCCTCACGAATCGCCCGTGCTGCGTCCTTTTCAATCACTTCCTCTAACCTAAGCTCCTTGATCCCACCAGGATAGCCACTATGACGATAGTATTTCTTATCAATCATCTTATTGCCAGTTACGACCAGCTTCTTGGCATTCGTCACTATCACGAAGTCGCCATTATCGATGTGTGGAGTATAAGTTATTTTGCTCTTCCCCATTAGCTTATCGGCGATCACGACAGCAAGTTTACCAAGTGGCATACTAGAAGCATCGATTACCCACCACTCACGTTTAATTTCCGAACTTTTTTGAGAATAAGTTTTCATTATTTATCCTCCTTTCCGGCTGGCGCTTCGCTGAGGTCGATGTCGTCAACAAAACTAATCGTCCCCATCTCGGCATTATCACCACGACGAAACCCCGCCCGCGTAATCTTAAGATAGCCAGAATCACGCTTGACTTGCGGCGAAATTACATCGATCAGGAGCGAAGCCGTCTCAATGTCATTCAGTCTCGCAATAATCAACCGGCGATTATTAAGTCCGCCTTTTTTCGCCATGGTGATCAGCTTTTCGGTCGAGCGCCTGATTTCTTTCGCTCGCGCCAAAGTTGTTGTTATTGATTGATATTTGATCAGAGAGCACATCAGGCCTCGGGTAAGCGCCAACCTCTGATCGGTCTCTCGGCCGAATTTACGACCTTTGTATCCGTGCCTATGCATATTAAAAATTTAACTCCGTTAATTTATCTTTTACTTCTTGATACGCCTTTTGACCAAAACCTTTCAGATCTCTAAGATCCGATTCAGATAAAGTCACAAGATCGCGAATAGTCCTGATATCATTATTGATCAGGGCATTAGTGGTACGTGCCGACAATTCCAACTCCTCAATCGGGAGCAACACTCCAGATTCTTCCTCCTGTTTGTTGGCACCAGGCGCAGGAGTCGACTCAACTTTCGTACTACCAGCAAGCGCCGTATACTGATTCACCAAAATAGCCGCCGCCTCTTCAAAGGCCTCGCGTGGGGTGATTGTCCCATCGGTATCCACCGTCAGGATCAACTGTTGCAGATTTGTATCTTGCCCTACGCGAGTATTCTCAACTTTATAGCGTACTCTTAGCACCGGTGTAAAGACTGCGTCGATAGCGATCATATCGCTATGTAGCCGCCCGCTGCTGGCACCATCAATCGTCAGATAACCCCGCCCAGATTCTACCACCATTCGCATTTTGAGCGTATATTTTGGGTCGTCGATGTGGCAAATGGTTTGGTTAGGATTTGCAATCTCCACCTCTGCTGGTAATTTAATATCACCAGCCACAACGCGCTTATCGCCATCTTTTTCGGACTGCTTCTCGCCCTTCATTTCTAGACTAAGTTCTACGGGTGCATCAGTATGCATCTTAAATCGAATATTCTTAAGATTCAACATGATGTCAACTACATCTTCACGAATTCCCGGAATGGCAGTGAATTCATGTGTCGTACCATCGATCGAAAAGGCAGTAATAGCCGCCCCTTTCACGCTCGAAAGCAACACCCTTCTTAGCGAATTGCCTAAAGTATTACCGTACCCTGGATATAGTGGTTTTACCACAAACTCCGCACTTGTCGGGCTAAGCTCTTTAACCTTATCAAGTTTTGCATCATGGATATTCTTTGTCGTCATATTCTATTATCTCCTTAGCGTGAGTAATACTCTACGATTAGTTGTTCGTTAATACCAGCATCCATCTCTTCGCGCTTTGGCGTACCGGTAATCTCAATTTTCATTTTCTTACCGTCGACCTTCATCCAGGAAAGCGGAGTCGTATTTGCCGCTCCGATGATATTCGGAAGATTCTTGAAATACTCAGTTTTGCCAGACTTCGGACGAACTTCTAGAACATCACCCGGGTTCAATCGAATCGACGGAATGTCAATTCTTTTGCCATTCAAAGTAAAGTGCCCATGCGAAACTAATTGTCTAGCTTGGCGACGAGTGGTCGCAAAACCAGCTCTAAAGATTGCGTTGTCAGCGCGTCGCTCAAGGAATTCCAAAAGTTTTTCACCCGTCATTCCATCAGCGCGTACAGCTTCTCGCATTAATTTTGCAAATTGCTTCTCAAGTAGCCCATAAGTACGGCGTACTTTTTGCTTTTCACGAAGCTGAGTTAAATATAGGCTACCGCCACGTACTCGCATATTACCATGTTCACCCGGAATACCGGATTTTTTCGCCATGACCTTGTGGGCTTTTGGCGCCAAGGCATATCCTTCACGGCGACTTTGTTTAACAATTGGACTAGTATCTCTTGCCATTACGGTTTCCTTTCTCCCTTTGGTCGCACACCACCATGGGCAATTGGTGTAACATCCGTGATGCTATCTATCTTGATACCGGCAGTCGAAATTGCTCTAACCGCTGCGTCTCGACCCAACCCAATACCACTTACATATACATCAACTGAATTTAGCGCATGATTTTTCTTGGCCGTATCAAGGGCCTTTTCGGCCGCTACCCCAGCAGCAAATGCTGTGCCTTTCTTTGAGCCGCGGAATCCGTTAGCACCAGCTGACGAAGCCGAGAGTACGCCACCAGTCTTGTCCGTAACACTAATTATAGTATTGTTAAACGTAGACTGAATATGCACTTGTCCACTATTTACGATTCTTTTACCCTTCTTGCCTGCTTTTGCCTTTGTTACTGCAGGTTGGACAACCTGAGCATCAGCAGTATTTTTGTTCTGTTCTTCAGCCATATTACTCCTTTAGGTCTTGCTTGCTGCTTTAGGTTGTGCACCACCGACCGCGATCGCCTTACCCTTACGAGTACGTGCATTCGTACGAGTACGCTGGCCGTTTACTGGCAATTTCGCCTTGTGACGCATTCCCTTATAGGAATTGATATCCTTAATTCTTTTGATATTATTGCTCACGATGCGACGAAGATCACCCTCAACACGGTATTTCGCGGAAATAATGTCGTTGATTTTTTGTTCGTCAGCCTCGGTGAGATCTTTCACCCGAGTGGTAGGCTCGATTTTAGCCTCCGCAAGGATTTTTTTACTGGTCGTCCGACCAATCCCGTAAACATAAGTCAGTGCAATCCACACTTGCTTATCCGACGGAATTACTACACTAGCTATTCTAGCCATGCTTTAACCCTGCCTTTGCTTATTCTTAGGTTTTTTCTTATTGATGACACGAAGCACACCCTTACGGCGCACGATAATATCATCTGGAGAGATTTTTTTAACACTTGCACGTACTTTCATGGTGTTAAAATATCCTTTCTTTGAGTCTTGAATACTGCTTTAATTTGCTCGAGCAAAACTAAAAAAGCATTCACGACAGTTAATATTAATCCTTGAGCCGAAAGCTGATTCTACCCTTTGTAAGATCGTAGGGGGTCAACTCAACCTCAACTCTGTCGCCCGGGACCAAACGAATATAGTTTTTTCGCATGCGTCCACTCATGTGAGCAACAATAATATGACCATTCTCGAGTTCAACCCGAAACTGGGTATTCGGCAATGCTTCAACAACATTACCTGTGAGTTTAATCACTTCCTTTTGACTAGCCATAAATTACTTCTCTAGTATACCACAGTTGATACGCGTTGTAAAGACTCTTTCTAATTTTACTCTTCCACCAGCACAGCTCTAGTGAATTGTCTAGAAAGATAAGTCTGCTGACTTTGGGACCACTCCCCCGTGCAAGTAATCAAGGTGACCGATTCTTTTCCAGCCTCAGGTGATCTCGATGCAGTACTCATATAAGCATTCGAATCATCTAAAGCTACTGCTATATTTTCAACCACACGATATTCAAAGATCTCCCCATCCCCGCGCTCAATTTTAATTATGTCACCTTCCGCAAGTTTCGGTAAATTCTTAAAGACTCCCTGCACATGCGGGCCACCATTATGCCCATCAATGATCAAAGTGCCACCCTGCCCAGGCTTACTAGATCCTTCATACCAACCTACATCAAAAATATTATTTGGAGTGTCAAGCTCTCCCTCAGTATTCACGCCCATCGGCAGAATTCGAGCATTCGTCACGCCAAGTTTTTCGATCGATAAATACCTCGGCCGATCTGGCGCAACAAGATAAGCCTTCACTTCTTTGTCGCTTGGTTTCTCCTCAATAAGCTCCTCTGTTTCAGAATTCAAAGAAGCTGCCGCCCTTTCACTACCTTCCTTCTCATTATAATAATTATTTTCAAAACTCACTACTCTTACCAAAAATACCAAAAACAAAACACCAACAACCCCCCAAATCACCCATTTGGTAATCGTTCGCCAACCCTTATTCACTTTTAAGCTCATCGCGAAAATCATCGTATGTTATCATAAGTGCTCTAGAATCTACCGACCTTAGATTCTCCAGCGCTACCGTCACCACAATGAGAAGCCCAGTACCAGAAATCGAAAGTCCAATCGGTGCACCAGTCACCATAATAAAAATGTAATCCGTCACAAATGGCAACATCGCCACAAGACCAAGAGCCAGCGCACCAAACAAATCAAGTCGCGTTACGACCTTACTGAGATAATTCGCTGTCTGAATGCCCGGCCGTACCCCCTCAATAAACCCACCTTGTTTTTGTAGATTGTCGGCAATTTCCTTAGTATTAAAAATGATCGAGGTATAGAAATAAGTAAACATAAATACCAACAGGAAATAAAGCGCCGGATAGATAAACCATCTCCCCGTAATCCCATCAGGATAAAGCGTAGCGAAATTATTAGCCGAAGGCGCCGAAAAAATCGTCACCATCGCCGCTCCTGCTTCATTAGTTGGATCAATCGTTGTGATCACTTGCCCAACCAAAGCCGGAAGCGACAAAAACGCAGTCGCAAAAATTACCGGAATCACACCTGCCGCAATCATCTTGATCGGCAAAATCGATTTGATCCCACCATACGAAGAATTCCCATGTACTCTCTTAGCGTAATTAACAGTAATAACCCGTTGTGCTTCGTTGAGTTTTACCAAGAAATAGATCACGATAAGCATCGCTGCCGCAAAGCCCAAAATAATCCAGAAAGTTACTGGATTTAACGGCAATTCTACGCCGAACAAGTTTAGCATGCCTTGTGATGTATCAGTGAGAGACGCGCCGAGTGTCGCCATCGTCGCAGGAAGCTGCGAGATGATCGAAGCAAAAATCAAAGTAGAAATACCATTCCCAACCCCCTGCTCCGTGATCAGCTCGCCCATCCACATCAAAATCACCGAACCGGCTGTCATCGCTGTGACCGAAATAGCCCAATCGCGAAAAGTCGGTGCGAATCCCTCTGCCACATTAGCTGCTACTACCGACTGATACAAAATAAAGATATAGGCGATAGACTGCACGATAGCAAGAGGCACAGTCAAAATACGAGTCCATTGATTAATCTTACGCCTTCCAGTTTCACCGTCGTTAGATAGTTCTTCAAGACTCGGAATAGCTTTAGTAAGCAGCTGTACCACGATCGAGCCAGTAATATATGGTGATAAACCCACCAAAATAATACTAAAAGATGCTAACCCCCCGCCAGAAATCAGATTTAGAAAACTCGAAAAATCCGACTTATCCAAAAGATTTGCCACTGCCTCCTTAAACGTCGAAGCATCACCCATCGGCACAGGAATCTGCGCCAACAATCGATACGCCACAATAATCCCGAGTATCACCCCGACTCGTTTTAGCATATCTTTATTTTTTAGTGATTTGAAAATAGTCTTAAAATGCATAATACCTCTTGTTCACTACCAACTATATTATCATATAAATCACAAAAAATAAAGGGCATTAATGCCCTTTATTTTTAAAGATTTTCAAGCTCTTCAGCCGTAGGCTCACCTGTACTCTCAAGGGGAGCTACACCTGTCCCTACCGGAATCTTTCGCCCAATGATTACATTTTCCTTAAGTCCTCGGAGATGATCCACACGACCATTAATCGCCGCATTGATCAACACACGAGTAGTGTCTTGGAACGATGCCGCCGACAAGAATGAGTCAGAGAAGATTGAGACTTTAGTAATACCTAGTAGCAAATTAGTGTAAGTTGCTGGCGTCTTACCCTCAGCCTCAAGCTCACGATTCTGCATCTCGGCAGCCGCTTTCGACGTAATATCGCCCGTTACAAACGTAGAATCACCTGGTTCATTAATCTGCACTCGAGAGAACATTTGTCGAACCAAAATCTCAAGATGTTTTGGCGAGATTTCGTGACCCTGAGCCGCATACACATTCAAAACATCATTCATAATGTAACGCTCAGTCGCCTCTACGCCCTTGTACTTCAATAGATCCTGCAAGTTAAGCGAACCAGTAGTCAATCTATCACCAGCTGTCACCGAATCATTGGATTTCACCACCAAATCAGCGTCGCCAGGTATTTCAAGACGCACCGAACCTTTTGCCGAAGCTACTAGAATGATCGCATCCTTCACAAGCTCCACAATTCCATCATGTGGCGCCTTAATCGCTTCTTTATCACCGCTCTTTCTGACAAGAGTCGTGCCAGCTTTCACGTCCTCACCATCTTTCACGGCAGGCTTACGACCGTTTAATTCATAACGATCGATTGCTCCGGATTGAGCTGTAATCTGCACTACGTAATGATTGCCATCTTCCCAGACTTCAACCATACCATCGATCGGCGAAATATAGGCCTGACCTTTTGGCGTACGGGCTTCCAGAAGCTCTTCTACACGCGGAAGGCCGCGAGCGATCGCACCAGAACCAGCCACACCCGAACCGTGTTTAGTATCAAGCGTCAGCTGAGTACCAGGTTCACCAAGAGATTGCGCCGCGATCACACCAACCGGCTCATTCGCTGCCACTAATTCACGCGTCGACATATCCACGCCATAACTCTTGCGCGGAATTCCATCTACCGCAGTAGTTGATAACACAGATTGAATCTTCACAGACTCCACTTTTTCATCAGCGTCAATCTGTTCGGCCATTTCTTTCGAGATCAACTCATCAGCCTCAAGATAGCCAGGCACAGCTTCCGCCGTGTACCGCCCCGTGATCCGTGCCGCAAATGGGATACCGGACTGCTCGGTCTCATTTCGATATACTGTAAATCCTGGGTCTTCAGCTTCTTCGTCAGTCGTAAACACATCTTGCGATACATCTACAAGTCGTCGAGTCAAATAGCCAGAGTCGGCAGTACGAAGCGCAGTCGATACCTGACCTTGACGTGCGCCTCGTGTCGCAATAAATGATTCTAGAGTATTCAGACCCTTCTTATATGAAGACTTCACAGGTAACTCAATCTCGTTGTTGTTGATGTCCACCATGATACCAATCTCAGCCGAAGCCAGCTTGATATTAGAGATGTTACCACGTGCACCAGAGTTCACCATCACCGCGATATCAGTGTCCATTTCTGACAACTTACTGGCCAAGAATTCCGAAATTTTCTTGTCGATATCCCGCCAGTTAGCAATCGTCAATTTATAGCGCTCATCGTTTGTGAGAAGCCCATCATTAAATTGTTCCTGAATCAAAGCGGTCTTAGCGTCACCTTCCGCAATAAAGTCGTCAATCTCGTCATAAGTCGGATAATCGTCCTTCGCAGTAGAAATTGAAGCGATCGTCTCATATTCAAATGCAAGATCCTTGAGATCATCAGCCGTCTTCACCATCACTTCCGCACCATAGCGATCAAAGATATCCGCCATCACTTTCGACAAATGCTTCTTGGTCTGTACCGAATTATCAAAAGGATAGTCCTTAGGCAAAATCTCATTGAAGATTACCCGCCCAAGCGTCGTATCTCTGATTTCTCTCTTAGCAAATACCCGAATCGGCGTCTGAAGAGCAATAATGCCCTGGTCATAAGCCATCTCTGCTTCGTACACACTCGAAAATGCTTTCGGATCACCTTGGTCTGTACCAGGCTTATCATACGTAAGATAATAAGCACCTAGTACAACGTCCTGATAAATCGCAAGCACCGGAGAACCATCTGCCGGTTTTAGCAAATTCTTTGCAGCCGACATCAAATCCCGAGCTTCAGCTTGAGCTGCATCAGACAAAGGCAAATGTACCGCCATCTGATCACCATCGTAGTCAGCGTTAAAACCAGACGCTACAAGTGGGTGTAATTTAATAGCTTTGCCATCAATCAACCGTGGCTGGAATGCTTGCACGCTAAGTCGGTGCAGAGACGGCGCGCGGTTAAGGAGTACATATTTACCCCGAATCACTTCGTCCAACGCGTCCCAGACTACGGTTTCCTTAGCTTCAATCAATCTCGATGCCGAACGAATATTATTTGCATGCTCATGCGAAATCAACCAAGAGATCACAAATGGCTTAAATAGCTCCAAAGCCATTTGTTTCGGCAGACCGCACTCGTTTAGCTTTAGCTCCGGACCCACCACGATCACCGACCGTCCAGAATAGTCAACACGCTTGCCTAGCAAATTTTGGCGGAAGCGACCTTGTTTACCTTTCAAAAGATCTGATAGCGATTTTAGCTTTCTCCGTCCATTCGCCGCATTCGCTCCCCGTGCACCGTGTGCCGCTGAATTATCAATCAAAGCATCTACTGCCTCTTGTAGCATACGCATTTCATTCCGGCAAATTACTTCCGGCGCATTTAGCTCCAATAGTTTCTTCAATCGATTATTTCGGTTGATCACTCGACGATAAAGATCGTTAAGATCTGAAGTGGCAAATCGACCACCAGGAAGCGCAATCATCGGACGCAGATCCGGCGGTATAACTGGTATTACAGTAAGCACCAAATCAATTGGCTTGATTCCAGCAGCCAGCATTCCTTCAAGAGTTTTTAGACGTTTCTGAATCTTCTTTTCCTTTTGGCCTTTTGCCTTCTCTTCTTCCTTACGCAAATCATCGATCAATTTGTCAAGATCGATTTCTTCTAGCATTTTACTGATCGCCGTAGCGCCCATCTCAACCGTGATCAAGTCTTCGTATCCTTCTGGCAGATTGCGGTATTGGACCTCTGTGATCACACCGCCCTTCCTGAATGACTCAAGCGTACTCTTTCGCATAGCGAAATCGGCTTCTAGCTCTTCGAGTTCCTTGGTTTGTGCTTCGGCGAGCGCCTTTATATCAGCACCATCAACTTTAGACTCTTTTTCGTAACGAAGCCTAATAGCATCTCTCGCTGCATTGGTTTGGCTTTCAAGCTGTTCTAAAGTTTTTAGTACTTCATCAGTTTTTGCATCAATGATTAAATATGTTGCAAAATAAACTACTTTCTCGATATTTTTTACCGTAATATCAAGTAGAAGCGACAATGCCGAAGGAATCCCTCGCATAAACCAAATGTGTGCCACTGGCGCGGCAAGCGCAATATGCCCCATTCTCTCTCTACGTGTAATCGACTTAGTGACTAGGTTGCCTTCTTTATCTACAGCCTGCTCGCGTGAGCGCACTCCTTTTAGTTTAGAATCGTGCGGATTGATATCTTTAGTTGGTCCAAAGATTTTCTCGCAAAACAACCCATCTCGCTCTGGTTTTTGCGTGCGATAATTGATAGTTTCTGGTTTTGTTACTTCGCCATAGCTCCAATTCAATATATCGTCACGACTCGCGACACTAAGCCGAATTGAATCAAAGTCCGAAGCGCTAATGAAATTATCCATCCAAGCCATCTTAGAGCTCCTCTCCGAGATCAACCGTCCCATCCGACTCATCGACCTCTGTTATTTCGATACCTTCTTCAGCCATCATTGCCTCGGCCTCCGACTCATCAAGGTCAAGAATTTTTGGCTCCGTATCTTTCTTGTGTTGATTATAAATTGATTGGTCATCTTTGTCTTTTTCTATCTCTCTTGAGGTCTTTTCAATTACATCACCAGCATCAGCCGATTCACCATGATCCAAAAGATCAACCTTAAGCCCCAAGCCTTGCAACTCTTTAACTAACACGTTAAAGCCTTCTGGCAACTTCGGCCCCTCAATCGGATCGTGTTTGTTGATCGCCTCATAAGCCTTTGCCCGACCATACACGTCATCCGATTTAATCGTCAACATTTCCTGCAGAGTGGTTGCAGCACCATAAGCCTCAAGGGCCCAGACTTCCATTTCGCCAAATCTTTGACCACCATTTTGCGCCTTACCACCGAGCGGCTGCTGAGTCACCATTGTGTATGGCCCAGTCGAACGAGCATGAATCTTATCTTCTACCATGTGGTGAAGTTTGAGCATGTGCATCACACCAACCGAAGTGCGCTCGTTAAACGGTTCGCCAGTCAAGCCATCATACAACTGCACTCTGCCATCGCGCGGCAAACCTGCTTTCTCAAGTTGATCGGAAATCACCTCATCCGGCACACCATTGAAAGAAGGCGTAGCTACTTTATAACCAAGCGCTCTTGCGGCCATACCAAGGTGCGTCTCATAAAGCTGCCCCAGATTCATACGCGAAGGTACACCCATCGGACTAAGAATCACATCCACCGGTGTGCCATCTTCCATAAATGGCATATCTTCTACCGGCAGAATACGTGACACCACGCCCTTGTTACCATGGCGACCCGCTAATTTGTCGCCTACACCAATCTTGCGCATTTCAGCCACAAAGATTTTGATCTGCATGATCACGCCAGCTTTTAGGTCATGGCCCTGGTCACGAGTGTAAACTCGCACATCGACCACTTTACCAGTCGATGAACCATTCATGCGTACCGACGTATCGCGCACATCTTTAGCTTTTTCACCAAAGATCGCGCGAAGCAGTCTCTCCTCAGAACTCAGCTCTTGTTCGCCTTTCGGTGTAATCTTACCGACCAGGATATCGCCGTTTTTGACTTCAGAACCAACCGTCACGATACCATCTTCACCGAGATGACGGAGCGAATGCTCTGACACATTTGGGATATCGCGCGTCACTTGCTCTGGACCAAGTTTCGTCTCACGTACTTCTACATCAAAATCCTTAATATTAATCGAAGTCAGAGTGTCATCTTCGACCAATCGATTCGAAATCACAATCGCGTCATCCATGTTATAACCCCGCCATGGCATAAACGCTACGACGAGGTCACGCCCAAGCGCTAGTTCAGAATTGTGCACCGATGCACCTTCGATCAAAGTATCACCCTTTTTCACCTTTTGACCCCTAACTACCACTGTGCGCTGGTTGTAGCAACGGTCGTCATTGGTTTTTTCAAAATGTTGCAATTTGTATTCATGGTCGCCGCCTTTGTCATAAGTCACGATCACAGATTCACCATCAGCCTTTTTCACCACACCAGTACCCGAAGCCATCACGAGCTGTGAAGTATTCTTAGCGACTTCACGCTCAATACCAGTACCAACGATCGGATTATCTTGACGAAGCAGTGGCACGGCCTGTTTCTGCATTGCGCAAGCCATCAAAGACCGGTCAACACGGTTTTTCTCAACAAACGGAATGAGCGATGCTGAAGTACCAAGAATTTCTTTGTGTGCCGCATCGATATGCGTCACTCTCGACGCTTCGACTTGAGCCGGAGTACCATGCACGCGAGCTGATACCCAATCCTCTACAAATTTGCCATTCTTATCGAGTTTCACCGAAGCATCAGCAATGATCATGTCATTTTCGGTGTCAGCGTCCATATATACAACTTCATCGGTTACCTTGCCATTTTTCACTACGCGATAAGGCGCTTCAATAAATCCGTATTTATTGATTCTCGCGTAGGTAGCAAAGTTTAGCACCAGACCCACGTTACCACCCTCTGGTGTTTCTACCGTACAAATACGGCCATAATGCGTAGGATGAGCATCACGCACGTCAAATCCAGCTCTCTCACGAGTTAAGCCCCCAGGGCCCATCGAGCTAAGGCGTCTCTTGTGTGCCAATTCAGAGTAAGGGTTGACTTCATCCATCAACTGCGAAAGCTGTGAAGTAGCGAAAAACTCTTTCACAGCCGCCACCACTGGTCTAGAATTGAGCAGCTGAGATGGCGTTACTTCATCTAAATTCGCCATCGACATTCTGTCAAGGATATTACGTTGAAGTCTTAGCATGCCAAGTCGGAACTGGCGTTGCACCAACTCGCCCACAAGCTTCACCCGGCGATTTGACAAAGAGTCGATGTCATCAGCTGGCTCTTGTGTATTATTCAAACGAATCATCTCCGAAACAATCGCGATCACATCGTCCATTTGCAAAGTTCTAAACTCTGGCTCATTTGGTTTATCCATTTTGAGTCGGCGATTAATCTTAAAGCGTCCTACATTAGAATAATCATAACGTTTTGGATCAAAGAATGTACGCTCAATCATAGATTTTGCGTTCTCAACTGTGGCAAGATCGCCTGGCCGAAGCCTTCGATACACCTCAAGCAAAGCCTCGCCTTGTGTCGAAGTTGTATCTTTTTCAAAAGTAGCATCAATGTACTTCTTTTCACCAGTATCTACTCCAGAAAACGCATCTTTGATCTCGGACTGTTGCATACCAAGCGCTCTGAAAAACGTAGTCACTGGGATTTTACGTCGACGGTCGATCTTCACATACATCGCACCGTTTGCCGCTGTTTCAAATTCTAGCCAAGCACCTCGTCCTGGGATCACCTTTGCACCATAATAATTTTTGAGCCCAATCGTCGTGGCATTAAAGAATACGCCAGCCGAACGAATCAACTGTGAAACAATAACTCTCTCAGTACCATTGATGATAAAAGTAGCTCTTTCTGTCATCCATGGATAATCACCAAAATAAATATCTTGTTCCTTTTTCTCGCCAGTAGTTTTATTTTCCAGCTCCACTAGCACGTGTAACGGTGCTTCATAAGTCGCCAAGTTGTATTTAGCTTCTTTTTCTGTCTCTTTTGGCTCCTTAAAATAATAATCTTTGAATCGGAGCGATAGCTTCTGCCCTGTATAATCGTCAATCGGATTAAGCTCAGCAAAAACTTCCCGCAGTCCGTTTTCGACAAAGTCCGCCCATGATTCCTTCTGGTGAGCCACCAGATCTGGTATCGGCAAAGCTGTGTCGCCCTCGGTGAAATAAACTCTCTCACCTTGCTTCGGTTTTGTAGCCATTCTACCTCTTTATATTATTAGTGTTATTAATCTTTTTTGACAAATTGAAGCACAGGAAATCCATACCCATATCATCAAATTGTCTCAGCGCCGAAGATTACTGTCTGGTCTTCCCCCTGAAAGTCGCCAACTTCCACAAGTTACAAAAACCAGGCACACTACTTCTTATCCCTCATCATAACACAGATCAAAGATTTCTTCAAGACTTTTCCGCCCACTTTGCCCAACGATTATCTTCTCGCCGGCAATTCGCGCACATAAGTCACATCAAGATTGCTAATATCAGAAGTGCTTGTCCCGCTACTATTTTCGTCATCATCTGACCCACCCCAGAGATACAATGTTGGATCAAAGTTGATTATTTCTGCTGGCACAATCGAATTCGCACCAGTCGCCGCTCCGTAAGTACGATTCGGGATTAGCCCAGCAGTTATTATAGCACCATTGATCTTTAATTGATTCGAATTCCGCGAGCTGTTGATATCGTCCGAATCACAAGTCTTTACACTACCTTCCGCCACCAATAATGCATCAATCTGCCTCACTTCACAGGAAATCGTAATATTTCCCTTCGCATATACCACAATCTTTGGCACTGCCCCCTCGCCATTTAATTTACTGTAGCTCCCACTGTACGTGATATCACCAACGATATTAATATTTTTGTCAGACTGGATCACATGGACACCCCTCGACACACTAGAAGTGTCAAGAGACAAATTCTCTTTACTGTATAGATATTCCTGACCATCTTCTATACTGACAGTTCCGTCCGCATTCGGCTCACCTGGATTCGCAAACCGTGCTGTCACCGACGCAAGATCTCTCTCACCAGCCGCAGCCCCTTGAGAATTACCAATCGAGCCCACAGCACCATTGCCAGCACACTTAATCGCTGTACTATTTGTATTCGCAAAGGTCAAACGGCTACGAATACATATAGAAGGAGTACCTTCCTGGCTACCACCGACACTTGTACCATTATTTACTCCAAACGGATTCGGCACTAATCCCGCACCATTATTAAATACATATCCCGTACCACTTGCGCTAGCAAAACCTGAAACCGCGCCAGACGAGATCACGCCAAGCTCACCAAACGAACCAAATATATAATTCGTGGTATTTTTGCTGCTTACACTATAACCGGTGACTCCAGCTACGTTGTTCTTCGTGCTCACGCTAGTCTTGATCTGTCCCTTACTATACAGATTTCCGCCCCATATCTGGATACTAGGACGCTTCGCAACCTTAAAGCACTTCGAAGCAGAAATCCGCCATGTATGACTCCCTTCAGGATCTTGCCAGTTATCATATCCACCATTATCATATCCACCACTACTCGCCGGATAGAAAGCAGCCGCCACACAAATCCTTTCACCAGCATTCTTATCTTGCGCGTTAAAGGAGCTACTGACAGAATTCGTCGTCGTCACATATTGTTTACTCACATCAGTAGGGCCAAATGCACCAGATTGCTCCTTAGAATAGCCACAGTGCACTTCATCGTTTGGCAACCCATAATAAGCGCATAAGTCATTATTTGCCCACACCGTGCCAGTCTTTTCCTGCCCACTGTAAACGATAATCTTATATTTAGCACCATTTACCTTAGTCGCATAATCAGGCTCTCCCTCTTTCATCGTCACGGGATTATATCTCGGTATAATATCTACATCAAACGACACAGAACCATCTTCACCGGCATAAATCAATTTCTCATCTTCACCGTCATTATCATCCGTGATTCTCACATCAGTATTAAAATTATAAGGAACATAGGCGGAGGCAGTATCCCAAGCTGGATTCTCAAATATCTTTGCGATATCAACATAATCACTATTTGACAAGAATTGTATCTTCGCAGGAGTAAATTTAATACCACCAAGCCCATTGGTCGAAGCTATCTCTTTCAACTCTCTACCAACATGCCCCATCGACACCGTATAAGGAGCATGAGCTTCCTTTCGCTTAGTTATATCACCTACATCATACTTACATAGGGCAAGATTATCACATCCAGGAATAGAAATAGAGCCAATCTGACCGCTCGTTACAGCATAGCCATTGTTCCAACTATTCAAATTACCCTTATTATTATTGAATAAATCTTTAAGTGACACCCCAAAAGCTAGCCCTGAGGCAAAATTCTTAATATTTAATTTGGGTTTTTCCTCGTGTTCTTCCACAATATCAATATCTATATCTACATCGCTGATGTCTTCGTCTCCAGATTCATCCACAAACGAATCTTCCTCTGCGTACTCAGCATCGTCATCGTCATCCTCATCACCCCAATCATCTTCAAACCCCTCATCATCATAATCATCATCATAGCTTCCACCATTAAAACTTGCGGAATTTGGCACTATTCTACCGCTATCTCCAATCTTTATAGCCTGAGGTACAATCTCGGTCGTGTATTGAGGCTCAGGGTTGTAGGTACTTCTATACACCAATTTATCACTTGGCTTTGCATAAACTGAATCCGCATAACTTCCGTCAAGAGTGGAATTCTTCACCTTAATCCCCACTTTTGCCTCCGTTACACCTAATGCAACTACACAAACACGTAGCGTTGCTTTCTTGTTGGTCCCCGATGTGTAATTGAACTTATTCGATTCACACACTATCATTCCAGGATAAAGCGTGAACTCTGGGCTCTTATAAACCTCTGTATCACTACCACTGAAGCTGCCCGTCTTCAAGTTGGTATTTTTCGCTATCGCTTTGTCGGTTGTCGTAAGATTTGATTCCTGAGCAATCGAATAGTCAGAAGATCCGTCTCCACTCGTACGCATATGGTGGCTGAATCTAACCTTACATCCGTCAGTAGAAGAGCAGTTATCGATAAATGACACCATTTTCTTGGTATCATCTTGCCAATCAGTCGTGTCACTCTTACTGCCAGAAATTGTAATTTTTGCCTCATACTTGGCGACGGAGTTCACACAAATATAGCCGAGGCCATCGGGCAAAGTCCCACTGCTATAATTCTTACACAACTCACCATCCGTATCTTTCTTGCAAAAATATTTAGCCACGGCTGGCTCGACTCTTGACCCCTCAGCAAGTGTTCCATTCGTCAATCTAGTTAAAACCTGCTCCTTGCTTAGCTGATTCTTCGTCTGCAGAGTTTTACTTCAATAATACTTAGAATAATTACCCTTACTATTCTTATAAGTAGCACTAACAGAAGCCGGTCCAAAATACCTAACTTTGCTCTTATCAGTCTTGTACCAACCATCAAAAGTCAGAGCCAAATACCAATCATAACCAGCCTTAGAACATTTAGTAGCCAATTTCTTATCATAACCAAAATCCTTGAGAGAACCAGTCGTGCTACATTTCGCACTACTATCCTGCTTACTCTTATCTTTACAGTATATCGGTCCCTTTTCGTAACTCGTTTTATACAATTTATAGCCAGAATAATATTCGCTCTTCGTTCTGAAAATCTTCCAGCTAATCCCACCCGTACCATCCTTACTTGGATAAACACCCCACCACGAAGGCGTACCACAATTACTCGTGCAAATGCTAGAGCCGCCCCCCCCCGTACCATCATTCGAAGCAAAAACCATAGCTCCCTGATCGACTACGAACAAACCCGCCATAGCCATCAAATACACCATAATAGCAAATAGCCTATTCTTCATATTCATCTCCTTCATCAATAAATCCATCCTCATCTTCATTCATAATATCATCCCCAATTACCCTATAATCATCTTCCGCTACTGCACTAGCATATTCAGCACTGTCCATGGTCTCATTCATCTTACCTTGATAATATGCTACTCTATCTGTATTATCACACTCAGTGGCGGCATTGTAACCATTCACATAAAGCCCATACAAGTCCAAAATCGGCAACGACTCAGCGTATTTTTTCTCTACGGAGGCAATCCATTTCAGAGAAGATCTGCAATCGTCATCAAGAATTAAGTCCGAAGATCTATCCATTATCAGATCGTTAAAAAGCTCATAGTTCTCATCATCAAAAGATTTTTGAAGCATAGCATCGTATCGCTCATTCAACTCCTGACCTGGCTCCTCATGGCTTAAACATACTCGCATTTCATATTCATCTGCTAAACCTTCACAACCTACCACTTCTTCCCCTCTATTATTTTTTATCAGCGTAGCGATTATTATACCACCGGCCAAAAGCACAATCAACCCGATGAACGCCCATAGGGTGATAAACAATTTTTTGTTTGCAGATTTAATAGGCTTCTGCCCCACGACCTCACTTTCCATAACCCAATTTTACCACAACCACATTCCAAAATGCAAGCAATTTTCCTAAAACTAGCAAATCTTTTCCACCAAAAAACGCCCTTCCTCAACGTGAAAAGACGCTTTTTAGACATAGATAAGCTCTCAACATTTTTACAAGCCGACTCGCAGTTAGTTAGCTTATGTTTAATTATACCAATAATCGCACCTAAGTCAAGAGTTTTTATAAGAAATTAGATATCAAGATCGTCGAGATCAGCTAACTCCGCCCTCGTCTTCTCTGCAAGTTCGGAAGTCTCATCTTGAGCATCTTCCTCGTCCTCTTCAACCTCTTCCACGACTTCTTCTTCATGCGGAGTTTCCTCTTCGCGCTCTTCTTCCTGTTTTTTCTCGCTAGAACCATCCGCTCCTTCATCGGTATTGACAATTTTCAAGTTAAATCGAGCGTCCTGCTTGGTACCAAGTGCCCTAAGAAGCACGCGGATTGCCTGAGCAGTTACACCTTTTTTACCAATCACTCTACCAACATCAGACGGATCCACCGTCAAAGTAAGCAACACGCCTTTTTCATCGATCTCTCGATCAACTGCTACCTTTTCCGGATTATTGACTAAGGTTTTTACGATATATTCTACAAATTGCTGATCAATAGTAGCCATTATTTCTCCTTTATTTGTTATATTATGCTAACAATTATAGCACAAAAATAGTCCCGCATGGGACTATTTTTATTCTTGTGATTCAGTAGTTTCATTAGAAACTTCTTCAACTGGCACTTCTTCTTTCGGCTGATTTTTCCTCAACTTATCTGCGTGTTTCGCCACAGCTTTCTTCGCCGCAGGCTCTTTATACCATTTCGGCAACTTCACGCCATTCTTCTTCAAAATAAACGCCACTCGGCTAGAAGGTTGCGCTCCATTAGATAGATATTTTTCTACCGCTTTTTTGTCCAAGGTGAGAGCCTTGGTTGCGGGATTGTAATTGCCGACCTCAGCCACTACGCGTCCCGAAAGCGGATGACGCTGTGATTCTTGGACGACTATCCGGTACGTAGGATAATGTGACCGGCCATTACGTTGCATGCGAATCGCTAGCATTTATACTCCTTTTATTAATTATTTCGCACTATTATATCACATCTTTCACCAAAAGAAAAGGGAGACATTTCGTCTCCCAAAAGTTACTGGGCTGTTTTCGACCCCTTTGTCTCGGTTTTCTTTGGCTCAAAATCCTGGAGCGGGCATATAATGTTCTTCTTTAATCTCCTCTGTGCTTTTTCGCGATACGAAGTCCGCTTTTTACCATCAAGTAGCATATTGAGCAGTCGATCTTCGTATCTAATAGGCATCACATTATTCTGCCTACACAAGATATTTAGTTTCTCGACCTTAGCATGGAACAAACTACGATGGCACCTTATCGCATCTTCAAGATTAGAGATTTTACCACTATAATATTCATTCAGAACATGGCGCACTTTCCATTCGGTAGTGATATCACTCAAATTCGCGTGCAACTTAATTGCCGCAGCGTAGTCGCCAGCCACATCAATCAGATCAAGCACAGTCGACCAGTATTTCGCCGTCGAAGCCGAAATCTTAATGTTCTCTGCCATCTTTAACCCTCCCTCAAAGTAGCAGCAATAACCTATACTATATATTATAGCATATTTCGCGATAAAAATCAAGTAAAGGACGCCCTCTCTTAACGCTGTCTCAGATTATAAATCGTTCATTAAATCAAGGCTCTGTATCTTTTAACACCTTCACGCGCCGCCGCGGTCTGCGCCTCTTGCTTAGAATGGCCAGTACCAGTGCCCTTCAGCGACGAGCCAACGTAAATCCCAACCGTAAACTTCTTATCGTGATCCGGACCCTCTTCCTTTAAAGTCTTATAGACCGGTGTCATGCCGTCAAATCTTTGCGCTAATTCTTGCACATACGATTTTGGATCGCGCCACAAACCTTCTTCAAGTACCACATCAATTTTCGATAAAATATGCTTAGCAATAAATTCACGCGCCGTGTCGTACCCCTGGTCAAGATAAATCGCCCCGATCACCGCCTCAAAACAATCCGCCAGGATCACATCATGCGCTCTTTCTGAACCCTGTTTTTCTCCCTTCGACATTCGGACAAGTGGCGCATAACCAAGCTCCTTGCCAGCCTCGCCGATAGACTCTGTGCGCACCAAAGCCGCCCTCACAGCAGTCATAATTCCCTCGGGTTCGTCGTAATTGCGATACAAAAAATCCGAAGAAACTAATTCAAGCACTGCATCACCCAAGAATTCCAACCTCTCATTGTGTTCATGCGCACTTTTATGTTCATTAACATAACTTCGGTGCGTTAGCGCCGTCACAAGAAGCCCAATATCGTTGAACTTAAGACCCAGCTTCTCCTTTGCAAAGTCAACGTAAGGCGCTACATCGATAGATAATTTTTGATTCATTTTACCTCCTAATAATCCCCTGATCTAATTTTTTTCTTAGCAATCAGCATCAATGTTTCAATATCCTCATATTCAATCAAGTCAAGCGCTTTAGTAAATGGGAACCAAGCAATTCCCTTCATCCATTTTTCGGGTATGGGCCGCTCCATGCTGTCTAACGCCTGCACAAGATAAACTTGAGTAGTCATCAACACCAATTTGTCTGCTCTACGGTATTTAAAATGGATTTTCCCTAGCCACGTCAAAATAGAAAAGTTCCGAAGTCCCGTTTCTTCTTCGATCTCGCGCCTCGCCGTCATCTTGGCCGTTTCACCTGGCTCAATATGACCCTTTGGGATCGTCCAACGCTCTTTCGAATCTTGAATTAACAGAATCTCGATATCCTTCTGATCCGGCGTAAAACGAAAAACTATCCCACCCGAAGTCGGCTCTCTCACAATCTCTTGAATCGCCGCTTTTTTACGAAAAACGGCTGACTTAATTTTATCTAGAGCGGTCTCTTTTATTCTGTCCGCGGGCAACGCGTCCGGGACTTTAAGAGCTCTTCTCGCTGTCGGCTCCTTTATCGGCCTCGGTCTTTGGTCCATGACTCTTTTCTTCTTTAATCCCCAGCTTCTTATAAGCCGTCCCCAGCACACCATTCACAAACTTAGAGGAATTCTCAGAGCCAAATGATTTTGCTAGCTCTACGGCTTCATTAATGGCGACTTTCGGCGGGATCTGTTCTCTACACTCCGAAAGTTCATAAAGGCCCATCCTTAGGACATTTCGATCAATTGCCGCAATTGAAGCGATCGGCCACTCTGGGGCCATCGGTTGAAGTGCTTTATCAAGCATCTCAAAATTATCAGCCACACTTTTCGCTAGCTTATATACAAATTCCGTATCTCCAAGCGATTTCTCGTATGGCTCAATGTTTTTTGCAACAATAACGTCCAAATCGACTTCTGGGTCTTTAGCTAAAGTCCTGAGTTCGTATTCATACAAACTCTGCAGTACAATTACTCTACCTAAATGTCGATTACTTGCCATTTTTAATCTTCTCTTTTATTTATTAGTTTTAACTTTTAGATTTGGGGTCTTTTTCTTGGTCTCAAAAGCCTTCACTGGCGACAACTTATTAACTCGCTTTGCCAGATTCAGCCTGAGATGACTCCTACGAAGCCCAGTCTTACGCGGGCTACTCTGTTTTTTAGGTTCAGGCATTTTGCTCCTTTTGTTTATAGATAATTTTAAGCTATTTTACCACTATTTATCAAAACTTGCAACGTTTTTTAACGCTCGCTTAATCGCAGGGCGGTCAAATCCCACGATTCTTTCGCCGTTAATCTCTGTTACTGGTACGGTTTTTATGTCTTTTTCCTTTGTGGCATCCATCTCAACAAAATCAACGCCCCTAGACTCTAACCAATCCATCAAAGCATGGCAATATGCGCAAGTCGGTGTTGTATATACTTTTATCATATCCATATTATACTACTATATTGATTAGCTTCGCTTTCTTCACGTAAATCGTCTTCTTCACTCCACCAGCAGTATAGTTCTGCACCTTACTATCCGCCAGCACCTTATCAATAATTGCTTCTTCGTCTTCAAGCTCACTAGCCGTAACTTCAAGTTTCGATCGTAACTTACCATTTACCTGTACGACTAGTTGAACAGTATCAGAAACAAGATATTTTTCATCCCATGTAGGCCATTCATCATTAGAATCAAGTTTTTCAAGCATCTCCGAAGCAAGATGTGGAGCAAAAGGCTTAAGCAGCTTCGCTAGCACCACCAAATCCTCGTGCGAAGCCCCTACCTTATATAGCTCGTTCACATATTCCATCAAAGCCGCCACCGCGGTATTAAACTGATATCTGTGTATATCCTCTGTAACTTTCTTTACGGTCTTGTGTCTAATTCGTCCCGAAGAAGATGGTCCTGAAGATTCGCTACTATTAAAGCACAAAGTATAACACCGATTCAAAAATCTATACACGCCACCCACCGACCTCGTATTCCACGCCGCGTCCATATCATAAGGTCCGATAAACATTTCGTATGTCCTCAGAGTATCCGCACCATAGCCATCGTTAATCACATCAAGCGGATCAATCACATTACCCTTAGATTTAGACATCTTTTTGCCATCAGGAGCATTGATATATCCATTATATAGCAGCCGTTTAATCGGCTCTCTAAAAGGCAAATAGTCAAGATCAGCAAAGAACTTACACCAAAACCTAACGTAAAGCAAATGCGCAACAGCATGATCTCCGCCACAATAGTAATCCACTGGTTCCCAATAGGAAATCGCTTCCGGATCCCAAGCTGCCTTTTTATCACGCGGCGAGGCATAGCGCCACAAATACCAAGAAGAACAAGCATAACCGTCTAAGGTATCGGTCTCACGCGTCATTTCCTCAAGGTGAGTTTCACCAGTTTCTGGGTCTTTCACCGGAATCTTTACTTTGAGCCAATCCTTTGCCTTAGTCAAAGCCGAACGTCCCGAAGCATCTGGCTTGTAATCATCGATTTCTGGCAACACCACTGGCAATTGATCTTCAGGAATCGGGTGGGGATTACCCTCTTTATCATAAGCAATCGGAATCGGGCAACCCCAATATCGCTGTCTAGAAATCAGCCAGTCGCGCATCTTATATGTCACTTTAGGAGTACCATAGAGGTCCCTATCCACCAACTCAGTTTCGACAATCGGCAAATCAAATTTCTCAGCAAACTCTTTATCGCGATCGTCCATAGCGGGCACCGCCATAATCGCACCAGTACCATATCCAGCCAAAACATAATCTGCTACCCAAATCGGGATTTTTTCTTTGGTGGCAGGATTCACAGCATAAGCACCCGTAAACACCCCAGTCTTTTCTTTGTTCTCTTGTCTTTCGATCTCAGATTTTTTAAGCGCCTTTGCTTTATAATCCAAAACTTTATCCCGACAATCATCACTCACGATATATTCAAGCCCAGGATACTCCGGCGCCAAAACCAAAAACGTTGCCCCAAGAATCGTATCCGGCCGCGTGGTGAATACGGTTATCGAATTCAAACTTAGTAGCACCTCTTTCGAGGGGAATCCGCAGTCGCTACGAGGACTCAGCGACGAGCCCCGTGAAGACGGGCGCGAGGAGCGTCCCGAGAAAGATGGTGCTATAAGTTTGAATTCAATCTCCGCACCAACCGAGCGTCCAATCCAATTCTTCTGCATCGTTTTGATTTTGTCCGGCCATTCGAGGTTGTCAATTTCGTCTAAAAGTTCATCAGCATAATCCGTAATCTTAAAGAACCATTGCTTCATCTTTTTCTTTTCGACTTCGTGTCCACAACGCCAACATTTACCATTCTCTACCTGCTCATTTGCAAGCACCGTCTGGTCTTCTGGACACCACCACTGGTATGATTCCTTTTGATACGCCAAACCTTTCTTAAAAAGCTGTAAGAAACACCACTGAGTCCATTTATAATACTCCGGATCCGAAGTATTAACTTCGCGTGACCAGTCAATCGCATACCCCAACTTCTTGGCCTGCTTACGAAAATTTGCGATATTCTCAGCCGTCACCGCTTGCGGCGCCGTACCAGTCTTGATAGCATAATTCTCTGCAGGCAAACCAAAAGTATCGTAGCCAAATGGTCGCATCACATTTAGCCCCTGTTGCCGATAAAAACGTGTCAAAACATCAACAATCGTAAAATTCCTCACGTGCCCCACATGGAGCCCCGCTCCAGAAGGATACGGGAACATCTCCGCCAGCATCATCTTGGGAGTACCAGGTTTCTCCTTAACTTCAAAAGCCTTAGTCTTCTCCCATTTTTCTTGCCATTTTGCTTCAATCTTTAATGGTTCGTATCTATCCATACCACTAATTATATCATGATTTTAGAGAAGTCACCCTATTATAGATATTGATGAATCTGTCAAGCGTCGTCTCAAAATCATGCTCCTTAGCAATTTCGAGTGATTTCTTGCTAAATCTTTCTCTCAGTTCTTTATCAGTCAAGATCTTTTTCATCGCCTTCGCCATCTCCGACACCGAACCTGGTTCGCACAGGAAGCCATTCTCCTCATTAATACAGACCTCAGAAACCGCACCAGCATTAACTGCGATCAAAGGCAAACCCGAAGCCGCCGCCTCAATCAGTACAATCCCTTGCGTCTCGATATCGCTAGCCGTCGCAAATACATCTCCCACTCGGTAAAGCTCGCTCAAATCTTCATTGATCACTCGCCCCAAAAAATGCACCGCATTGCTCCCAGCATATTCTCTTTCAAGTCTCGCCTTATCTACTCCATCTCCCACGATCACAAGCTGGGCTTTTATCTCTCCAACCATCTCCAAAAACGCCTCAATTACTTTCCCCACCTTCTTTTCCGGATCAACTCGGCCAACATAAAGCACCGTCGGCGAAACAGGATCAATCCCGTATTTTTGATAAATCGAAGCGTCAGGTTTACCAGGCTTAAACCTCGTTAAATCTACTCCATTACTCACAGCCGCCACCGGCACACTAAGATCATGATCCTTCAACAAATTGTCAATCGCTTGTCGCGTCGGCATCGTCACGAAATCGCTCTTGCCTTGACGATTTCTAAAATACGCCGTGAGCACCGCATTGGCTGGTTTTTTCAGAAAACTTGGCATGTGCAAAGGGTCCGTCAAAACTTCAGGTTGGTTGTGTTCGGTCGTCACAACTGGTACATGATGTTTTTTTGCCCAACCCACTACCGAAAGACCAATCGGATCCGACACCTGTACATGTACCACGTCCGGATGGAAATCACTTAGCACCTTACCAACTTCTCTCTTCGGAAACACCGATATGTGAAATCCGTGCTTATAAAAAAGTTGGCGCCTTTTTGGTACAGCATGGACTTGGTCGGGATAGACTTTGACGTCTATTGATTTTAGATATTCCATCCTCACACCATCAAAAGTACGCGAATGCCTCTTGCCGCTCCGAGAAGGACAGATCACCATCACCTCATGTCCACGCCGCGCGAGTCCCATTGCCAAATTATATGAAAATACCGCCACCCCGTTAATCTGGGGATAAAACACGGCGGTAGCGATCACGATTTTCATAGCTTCTTAGCTTTATCCATTTGCGGATCACGCATTGCATTAATATCTTCATACGAACGTTCTACTTTGATATCAGGCTCAATGCCAGTTTTGTTGATCGAACGATCTTTTGGCGTATACCAAGAAGCAGTCGTCACTTTGAGCTTTGTACCTCCGTTTAAGTCATACAATTGCTGTACCACCCCTTTACCGTAAGTCGTCTCACCGACTATCGTCGCTTTATCATAATCTTGCAAAGCCCCTGCTACAATCTCAGAAGCCGACGCCGTCGAACCATTTACTAGTACCACAGTCTCCATATCAGCAAGAATCGCTTTGCCATTTCCTGCTTTCATATCCGAATCACCAAAATGTTTCGACTTTTGTAGCAAGATCGTATCGCCATCAATCCACAAACTAAGCAGATCTTGCGCCGCACTTACATAGCCACCGCCATTCCCGCGTAGATCTAAGATGACTTTCTTCACACCTTTTTTCTCGAATTCTTTTGCAAAACCCTGCACCATTGTACCAGTATCATTATCAAATCTCGTCACTGTGACAATCGCCGTCGAACCATCATACTCCACATAAGCCGATACATTGTTGATTACCTCTCGTTTCATCTTGAAAGTCTTTTCCACGCCATCGCGTACGATAGTTACCTCCACCTCAGTCCCTTCTTCACCACGTACCTTTTTAGAGATTTCATCAGTAGAGAGCTCATAAACTTCCTCGCCATCAACTTTATAAAGTATATCGCCAGCCAAAATACCCGCCTTTCGCGCCGGATTATCTGGCAAAGTCCTAAGCACTCTCACATATCCATCTCTAAGCCCCATTTCTACACCGATACCGGCACCAACATTACCATGCAAATCATCTTCAAAGTCTTTTGCCTCGTTCGCGTCCATATAAACCGTATAAATATCGCCCAGCGACTCAGTCAAACCTTTTTTTGCACCCTCAACCAACGCAGCCTCGTCAATGTCTCCATCATAAGTCTCAGCTAATTTATTATAGACTTCGTCAAGCACCACCCAGCGCGAATCAGCCACTCCGCCGATCCCAAATAGCGGCGCCACCAGACTATTCCAACCGAGCCCCAGCAAAACCCCAACCACAAGCGTAACCGCGGCAATGATTATCGCATTACCAACACTTGTTTTTCGCACTTTCCACTCCACTTCATTATCCATAATATTAATTATAGCACACTATTTTCGGTGAATATAATTATAATAACCAACTTCACCCGCAGAAATAGTCCTAGACCCGAAATCACCATAATGTGAATTGCCAGAATAGAGATATGTTGCATAAGAGTTATTGTATTCAGTCACGTTGATAGAACCATCACCGTTCACGCTCTCAACCCAGAATACATGCCCGTAAGGTCCGCTGTCAAGCTGACCAATCGTACCAGCCGCCGGCGTCCGGTCAACATAAAATCTGCTATCAGCTCTCGCGCCATCATCCCAAGAGTAAGCATTGCCCCACCCAAGAGCAATCCCCCATGCTTCATAAGCCTTCCACCCAGCATAACTCACGCACTCACAAACATACCCACCAATCTTGTGTACACCCGCACCATCTTCCCAATACGTCAAATAATAATCTTGTTTTTGCGGACAATCGCCTTGCCAGGGATAAGTGTTCGCGCCAGAATAAGCACTACCGCGGTATAGCTCAGGGTGAGCTTCTTGCTCAGCTTTTTCGGCAGCTCGCTGTGCTTCTTGCGCCGCTTTTGCAACTTCCGAATAGGCTTCCGCATCGTTTGCATATTTATCTACCAAAGCCTGTTGCTCCGCCCGCTTATCCGTCAAAGCCTTCTTTGCTTCTTTTTGCTGTGCAAGCAAACTTTCAACCTCTTCCTTATCGGCCTCAAGCTGCTCCTTAGTCTCCTTGATGGCCGCCGCCGACACGCTAATCTGCTCCTTCGCCACTTCCTCACGCGCAGCCTTCTCGGCTAGATCCGAAATCGAACTAGCCCCCGCCAGTATCCGAATCGGCTCAGCATCAGACTCAAAATGCATATTCACCAAAAGCTCCGCCAGAGCCTCTTGTTGCTCTTCTAACTTCATCTCTGTAATCTCGATTTCTTTCTTAAGTTCCTTGACCTCTGCCTCGGTTTCCGCAATTTCGGCTTCTTTACCCGCAATCTCTGCCGAAAGTTCTCCAACCTTTGCCTGATAAGCATTCGCCGACCGTGAAGCCTGTGCCGCTTTACGGTTCGCCTCTTGCTCTTTCGCCACTGCCTCTCTACAAGCCGCCGAGTTCTGACAAGCCTTTGATATAGCCTCAACCGAATTGCTATAACTACCAAACGCCGTGACAAAAACTAAGACAAGCGCAACCAAACCCACTAATATTCTGTTTTTGTTTTTTAGTATTACCATAACCTCATTATATCACAAAAAATATATATGCAAACAGAATCCACCTTTTAATCACATCAAATTTATGTCTTATGTAAGTATTTAGATACCGCGAGTCTCGCCGACACCCGCCCAATCAACATACCCGCCACCACAAACACCAAAAATACCAAGATTAGTTGATTTGATTCTAAGACATTATTAATCGAATCAACATTTATTCCATAATTTGCAAGTTTTGGCGACAAGAATCTAAAGCCAAAGTAAGATACTGTGCCTGCCACCAAGCCGGCAATCACTCCGCAAATCTCAGCCTCGACTAAAAATGGCCCACGAATAAAATTCTTATCTGCTCCCACTAGTTTCATCATATAAATCTCCTCTCGCCGAGAAAAGATCGCCATTCTAATTGTCGAGAAAATAATCAAGATAGAAATCACCAAAAACACCGCCGCAAGGATAATCCCACCGGTACGTGCCATCCGCGCCCACGACGTAATCGTGCCAATTTCAGCTCTATTCACATCATAAGTTGGTGGCATATCTTTGTCAGTATTCGCACTAAATAGTTCGTTGTCCGACACGATCGACTTAATACTATCGAGATTATCCACGTCATACACCTTGATCCGCATCGTTGCTTGCATTTTGCCGATCATCATTTTTTCCATCTCATCATCGAGAATATTCAAAATATCGTCACTACCCTCATTTTCAGCCAAAAACTTTTTATATTCTTCTTCCGACGTAGAAGTCTCGACACTTTTCACATTTTCATCTGCCGAAATAGTCGAAGTTAATTCATCTAGAGTTTCTTGTGAAGTATTTGGTTTGAAGTAGATCGTAATATCAATCTTGTCTTTCATCATCTCAGCAGTATTAGTCAGAATAACCGAAGCCACGATCGTTACAAACAAAATAATCAAAGTAATCGACATAACCACAGTCGCTGCGGTCGAAAGCCAAATATTCCTGCCAAAACCCTTAGCTCCATATTTTGCAATTCGAGCCCCTTCGCGCACCACATGACGCTTGCGGTTTTTTTGCATAGTCTTCAAATTCTTCTTGGAAACTTTCTTCAGCTTTTTCTCTTTAGTGGCTTTTTCCATTATTGTATTATCCTCCTCGGACGCAAAGCATGACCTGGCGTCTGCACTCTTCTAACGGGTACTTTCGGCACCGGCTTCCCATCAAGTTTATAAATACCGTTATTCTTTTGATCGTTAACAATTTTCCCGTTTTTAAGAGTAATCACGCGTTTTTGCAAAGTATTGACGATGTTCTCATTATGTGTAGTCACTAGTATCGTTGTGCCAAAATCATTAATCTTCTTCAAAAGACCGATGATTTCCTCTGTTGTAAGTTTATCAAGATTCGCCGTCGGCTCGTCCGCAATCAGAATTTTGGGCTGCCTTGCCACGCTTCGAGCAATCGAAACCCGCTGTTGCTGACCACCAGACAACTGATCTGGGAATTTCTTCGCCTGATCCAAAAGATCCACTAATTCCAAGACTTTTGGCACAGTCTTACGAATCTCCTTGCCACTCATACCAGCAATCTCAAGTGCAAATGCCACATTCTCATACACCGTCCGCCGAGGCAGCAGTTTAAAATCCTGAAAAACCACCCCTAGCCTTCTACGGTACCCTGGAATATGGCGCTTTTTTACATAATCAAGATCAATCCCGCCGATCACGATCTTCCCCGCATCAGGATTCTCTTCCTTCGTAATCATTTTCATAAGCGTGGACTTACCCGCACCAGATTTACCAACCAAAAATACAAATTCATTCGGCTCAATATGTAGCGATACATTATCAAGCGCCGGCTCCGAATCACCCGGATATTTCTTCGTCACAGAATCTAGAAGTATCATACTATTAGTATAACATAAGAATAATAAAATAGTAAGGTCTATTTTATTATTCTAAACGTAATATTTCTGTCTTTCTGCCCCTCTGCCTGATAAATAGTTCCAGGCAAAATCTCCGCCCCAGGATTGTCTTTTTGAACTTCGCGCAATGCCTCCGCATAAGACTCATTAGTAGTCACGGTTAAATCTTCGGTTTTATGCGTCTTTAGGTCAATTTCGAGCTCCATCGATTCTTTGCCAATCAATTTATCCATATCGAGTTCAGCACCCGCAAGATACGGCGCGAGTTTAAATTCGTGTCGCACAGAATTTTTGAACTCACCAACCACACCCACATATTCACCATCAACCAAAATCTCCGCCGCGCGCTTTGGCTCAAATGGTTTCGCTTCAGGCGTTTTAGATTTAAGCGGTACGTATTCGGCTTTTATGCCAAGCTCTTTCAAAATCTGATCAGCATACATTTTTGCCTTGTAAAAAGCCGTATCGCTATTCTTGCGTTCTGCCACCACGAGCCCGAGCGCCGCCTTTTCTACCGGCACGCCTTCTTCATTCATCCCAAGCTCTTTGCGATATACCATATTCATTTCAAATAGCGCAAATCTATCTACCGGTAGCTTTTCATTCATGTAAGCCTTGTCAAGCAAACTCGGTACAATCGACTGACGAATATACTGCAACTCCGGAGAAATCGAATTCACAATCTTGTAGGCATTTTTTGTATCTTGCCCGACTTTCTCTATCAATTGTCCACTCACAAAACTATAAGTCAAAGCCTCGTTCGCGCCATATCGCGCCATCATTTGGCGAATCTTTTTCCGCGTTTCAAACACTTCGTTTTGCTCGGCGGTATAGTGCGGTGGCAAAATTGGCTCGATATTGTCATACCCGAACAGTCGCCCCACTTCCTCAATAATATCTTCTCGGATCGCGATGTCAGTTCGCCACTCTGGAGCAGTTACAGACAAGGTGTTACCACTAGTCTTAACCTCAAAGCTCACATTCTCAAGCGTCTTAGTAATCAAATCTTTACTGTATTTAGTCCCAAGCAACTCATTAATTTCATCTACTGTAACATTTACAACAGGTTGTTTCTCCGGCTTCGGATATTCATCCGTCACCCCAGCAACCTTAAATCCGCCAGAAAGCATCTCGGCACATGCTCCCGCCACCGCAAGAGTTTGATACGGTGGCTGCCCCTTAGTATATCTCGTGATAGCTTCCGAAAAGATCCCGTGCGCCATTTGCGTCTTGCGCATATTATACAGACTAAACGTCGCAGCTTCTAGCAAAATATTCTTAGTGTTCTCATCGATCATCGTCGATTGACCACCCATTGCCCCAGCCAGACCTACCGGCACATCATTCGAAGTAATCAAAATGTCATCGGCGCAAAGCTCAATCTCCTTGCCATCAAGCAAAGTCAATTTTTCGCCTGGACGAGCCAATCGCACAATCACTTTTGGCTTGTCTGTGCCACCAACTTTGACAAATTTATCATAATCAAAAGCGTGCAAAGGCTGTCCCGTAAGCAACATCAAATAATTCGTCGCGTCAACAATCGGATCGATCGGCCGCATGTCAGACTTCGCCAGTACCGTATCCATCCAGGTCAAGTATTTCTTCTTCATCTCCCCATGCTTCTCAAGTACCACCGCCGAGTATCTCGGACAAAGGACTCTATCGACAATATCAATCGCAATTTGATTTTGAATCCCTGAGACCGTGTCCCGCGAGGGCTGCTGCCCGAGCGAAGTGAGCGAGCCCCGTGAAGACGGGCGCGAGCGAACGAGGTCGAAGGGGTTCAAAATAAATTGCTCTTGAGAAGAGTCATATTCAAATCTTTCCCCAAGTATCCCCGCCACTTCTCTCGCAAACCCAATCAACCCAAACGTATCCGGCCGATGCGTCAGAGACTTGTTCTCGATCTCAAAAATCAAATCATTTAGCTCATATACGTCAGCCAACAAATCCCCTGGCTTCGCTTCATCGGGATTAATTTCTATAATACCTTCGTGATCATCACCAAGATCTAGTTCGTCCATAGCCGCAAGCATACCATTCGAATCGTACTTACCAAGCATTCGACGTTTGCCAATTACAAACGGCGCATCTTCGTGCACCGAAGCCGGCACCACCGCCCCAGGCGCAATCCATGCCGCAAGCATTCCTTCGCGTACATTCGGCGCCCCACACATTACCTGCACCAATCCACTTTCGTCCTTCTGGACTTTAGGAATCTCGACATCACCGACATTAATCATACATCGCGTGAGGTGCGTCCCCGTAATCTTCTCTGCCATTTCAACTCGCACTACGTAGATTTTGTCATACTTATGTGTCTCATCAATCACTCCCTCGACTTCAACTAGCCTCGCGCCGATTAGTCGTGTAAGCTCTGTGTCTGATACCTTAATATCTACATATTTTTTTAGCCAATTCAAAGAAATCTTCATCGATTAAACTCCCTCAAGAAATTAATATTACCCGATTCAAAATATCGAATATCACCAAGACCATATTTGAGTAATACCAGCCGCTCGATCCCACCGCCCCAAGCGAATCCGTGATATTTCGTCGGGTCAATCCCAGCCATCTTTAGGACATTGGGGTGAGTCATACCACAACCTAGCATCTCAAGCCAATCCCCCTTCTTACCGCCTAGCGATTTAGGTTTTTCAATCAAAAGCTCTACGCTAGGCTCAGTGAACGGAAAATACCCTGGTTGTGTCCTGATTTCCAATTTCTGACCGTAATATCTTTCAAAGAACTCCCTCAAAACACCCAGCATGTTCCCAAGCGTACAAGTCTCCGATACAAACATTCCCTCACATTGATAAAATGTGTGCTCATGCGTAGCATCAACATCTTCATTGCGATACACTCTTCCTGGAATCACCACCGCGATTGGCTCACCACGCTCCAACTTATACTTATATTTCTTGAGAGCTCGGTGCTCCATTGTCGAAGTATGCGCCGGCGGTATCAACCCCTCTTCTGTACGGAAAGTATCATAACCATCTCGCGCCGGATGCTCTTTTGCGAAATTCAAAGAATCAAACATGTGGTATTCGTCATCAAGCTGACGGCTTTCCATCACATCAAACCCCATCAATTGATAAATTTCAAGTACTCGGTCAAGCTCAGTCATCAGTGGATGTTTCGACCCCATTTTGGTAGGATAAAACTCCGGCATCTTCTCGTTCACGCCAGACCAAGCAGTCACATCAATTGGCTCCACATCAGCATCGATCAACTTTTTCTCTGCCTCAGCAATCTTTGCAAGAAGATCCGTCTTTTTTGCATTGATCGTCCGACCAAACTCAGCTCTTTTCTCAACCGGCAGATCCCTGACTTTCGTCGCCTCGCGACTAAGTTTTTTTAGCTCTTGTTTCAGTTTTTCTAATTCTGTCATAAAAACCTTCCGTGCAATATAATATATAATATACTATTATACCACCATCCATCATCAAAGACTAGCTTAATCTTAGGCAAAATTACGGTTCCGAACATCCGAAAACAGCATCTCTTCTCGTCGGAAACAATATGCCTCGCTACTCACTTTATTGGCATGCCTAACTAATTTACTTTCACCAGCTACTTTCGCGCCCCCACCAAATGCATATCTCGTCGAAGCATCATACTCTGCCACCATCACAAGATAATCTGCATAAGCTAATGCGGTTTCTGCTTCTGCTTTAGTTAACCCCGACCGCCTTGCCAGGATACCAGCCCTAGAGTTATCCATCGGATGCGCCGCATAGTATTCCTCCAAAATCACCGATGAAGTACTCTGTGTTTCTGACAGCAGACTCTTTACAGTATCATACAGCGTAAAAGCTGAGTATCTCTTTGCCGTATCATTTCCATCGTGAATCACAAAAGCTGCCCCTGTCGCAATGTCATCATCCACGCCGCTGCAGGCATCATATAGTCCAAAGAAATCCAAAATCGAACCAATTAACCCAGCGCCACCTTTCACTTTTTCACAGACATCAGCATCTTTTATGCCAGTAGTCGCCCATTTATCCATCGCCGGCAGCACAAAATCATTTTTATAACTGTCAGTGTCAATTTTATCTTTCCAATAATCACTACCTTTATTCATCAACCCCGTATATATGGTAGTTTTATCCGTACAATAAATATCCGTCGAACCACTTGTTGTACCTGGCGTAGTTTCGCAGTAATCGCCGAATGTCCTTAAGTAATCCTCGCCCTCACCAGCAGCCCTTACGTCGCCGAATAGACCGTTTATCACTTCGCCAGTATAGCCAATCACTGCTCCAGTAGTTGATGCAAGGCTTTTTCCATTAATATTGTAATTTCTGATCATAGAACTCGCCAATCCATGCACAATACTACCCATGAAAGTATTCGGGGAAGAAATGTCAAATGGGCTCTTGGTAGCTTGCTCAGCCTTAGTTTTGCGCTCCATCGCAATATCAACCGCCTGACCATAAGCCATCACAGTCGACTCGTCCGATGGCATCGCGCCAAGGGTCCGCATATTGATTTTATTAGAAAGAAATGCCCCGCCTTCTACCGCTCTATTACCACCCACGATCGATGGAAACAGCTCCGAATTTTTGTCGGTAAACGCCACTCTAATAGTATCCGTAGCCTTAGAAGTATCAACCCCGCCGCTAAACAGCCCCACGGCAATACTAGACTTTTTTCTGCCATTCGAAGAAAGAGAAGTTCCGCTAATCACCGAATCATCATTCACGCTCGTAGCAAGCAGTACTCTATCACGCGAAAAATTCCTAGCCTCATTTTTGTCAAACGTGCCATCAGAAGCTGCCGCCGCAAAATTCGCAGTCTCAAGAATTGATGACTGCTTAGTCACGACCTCTCCAGATTCAATGTCAAGATATTTGACATTTACCTCTTGATTGAGCATATTCATTACTTCATTGGCTGGACCATCACCATCAATTCGCGTACGTTGCAACGGTTCCTCGATCGCCATAAAAGCACTCGCCGCCTTATACGGCTCATTCGCCGACAGGGCCGAATTCAGTAGCTGCGCTCCGGCCTTGGTGCTACTTACCCCCGCCACAATCTCTTCCGCATCACCGCTAAATTGCGACTCCATCCCACAACCATCACCACCACACTCTGCCCCCGCCACGCTCGTCTCATCATCAAGTAAAGTCGTCAGTATCTCATTAAAACTTTCCTCATTCTCTTCTGCATTACCCGTATCTTCCCATTCGTTAAAGGCATATCGCGTCAAGCCCATATCTTGATAGACCTTATCCACATCTTGGCTATAATAAAATCTCGCCGAAATATTTGCCCCTTCCGAAAACGCCGCATACATCCGCGCATCCGCCTCGACCTTTGCTACAAAATCGTCTGCCACTACTACCTCACCATCAAACAAAAACGCTAGTTCCCCCTCACCACCATGCGCCTGAAAACCACTCCCTACCACGGCCACATCCTCTAGCCGTTCAATATCAGCGATGTATTTGTTCGTCCGTACAAAATCGCCCTTAGCCGTCACTTGGCCAACATCCAAACCCGCTCCGATAAGATCATTAGCATAATTACTCGGCAGTTCGCCCTTTTTTGCCATCTCCGCCGTCACATACTCAGCCTGATTCTCCAAAATAGCGACTGTCCCCGAAAATCCCAACGAATCTTGCAAATTATAATCGAGTGCCCCAATCATAAAAATCGGCGTCCCAATCAGCGCCACCCCAACCGCAAGTATCGCTACGCCAAACCCCACAAATGCCCCGGCACCCACCTTACCACCCAGCTTCATCTTGGACTTATTATTGCCAGGAAGCGATCGCCCAGACCCAGTGTAGTTCACCGGCGACACATCGCTCGCATTTGCTTCAGCTTGCCTTAGTTCATCTACCATATAATATATTATATATCAAATTTACATAAATATAATCGAAATAATCGACAAAATCGCCCCAACAATCAAAACAATCCAAATCCAACCAAACTTTCCAGTCTTCTTAAGGTCTTTCATATATTCCGCATCTTCAGCCAGATCCACATCATCCTGCTCAGCCTGCTGCACGGCCTTCACTCTGAGGTCTGATCTAATTCTTTGCGACAATTCGTCCGTCTCTTCTTTTTTATTTACAATTACACCCATAATTTTTCCTAAATAAGTTAATAACTTTTTTATTATAACACAAAATTGTGCTATAATAAAAATAATAACAATTAAAGGAGGAATAATGGCGACTAAAAAGTCGAATAAGTCGAAATCCAAAAAGGACATTTCGGCCAAATCACAATCTGCCGCGAAGACCGTCACAAAGACCGAACTCGAGGCTCCTAAAACTAACATGGTGGTAAAAACAGACTCAAAAAAGTCCTGCTTCTCAGGCTTCTTTGCCAAAAAATACGACGAAAAGGAGAGTATCCTTACCGTCTTCAAAAACCACAAATTTTACGGCGCACTTCTCGGTGAAGTCATTGGGACGCTAGTACTCGCACTTGTGCTATTCTCGGCTTCCCTTATGGGCGTCGCCAGTCTCGCCACTTACTCATTTGCAGTAATTGCGATCCTGATTGCAGTTTACGCCTTCTCCGGCGCCTGCCTCAACCCTATCATTACCGTTGGCATGATGGCATCTCGCCGCATGTCGGTTATCCGTGGTGTAATGTATATCATTGCTGAGATTCTTGGTGCCTGGCTCGGTTGGCTCATCTTCAACGGTTTCCACCTAGCTGGTGGCGAAACAGCCTACGATGTGCCGGCAGTAGTAGCTATCGAAGAAGGCCAGTTCTGGCTCTATGCTATGGTTGAATTGCTCGGTGCAGTCATCATCGCTTTCTTTGCAGCCCGCGCCCTCAAATACAAGCGCAGCGTCTTTACTTTTGCAGCTACTATCACTGGCGGTATCGTCGTTGCTATCTTGGTCGGCTACGTAGTATCAGCGGCCTTCCTAGGTCTTAGTAACAACTTCGTAATGAACCCAGCCGTAGCTATGATGATGCAAATCTTTCCAACCTCTGGTGAGAACTTCGGCGAAATCTTAGGTGGCATCTGCCAGGCTTTGTCCGTCTTTGCAATCATTCCAATGATCGGTGGAGTCTGTGGTTTCTACCTATCAGACTTCGCGAGCAAACTCGCCGACGAAGAGTAAAAATAGCCCCCACGGGGGCTATTTTTATTGCTTTGGGAATAACGGCTCTTTCGGCGGACGAACCTCGCCAGCAAAAATCTCCAGAATCCGTTCGCTAGTTACGGGCATAAATGGAGATAGCTCTACGGCAACAGACCTAAGCTCACGAATCAATCCAGCAAGACATCGTTGCAGTTTTTCTTCTTCACCATTCTTCGCTAGCACCCACGGCTTCTCCTCATCAATCTTCTTATTCAGCCCCTGCACTCTCCCCCACACGTAGTCAAACCCTCGCGAAAATTCGAATTTATCCATTATTTCGCGATATTCCTCTGTAATTTGTGACACATTTGTCTCATTGTCATATTTGAGACCATTTTTTTGTGCAAGCGTAGCCAGTCTCTGCACTAAATTCCCCAGGTCATTGGCCAACTCATTATTGTACGCATCTTCAAACTTCTCCCAGGTAAAATCCGAATCGTTAAACGTATCGATGTGTCGCAGGAAATAATACCGAAATGCATCCACGCCATGTCGACTAATCACCTCGACCGGATCTACCACATTACCGATAGACTTACTCATTTTTTGACCATCAGCCAAAATCATACCGTGCGACAAAAGCACTTTTGGGAGATCAAGCCCAAGGCCAATTAGCATCGCCGGCCAAATAATCGCATGAAACCTCAATATGTCTTTTCCAACAAACTGTACCGCCGCCGGCCACCAGTCACTGATATCTTGCTCGGGATATCCTAACACTGTAATATAATTTGCGAGTGCATCAATCCACACATACATTACCTGCGTATCGTCGTCAGGTACGGGCACACCCCATTTTAACTGCGTTTTCGGCCTAGAAATCGACACATCGGGTGATTCATCTAGCAGCGCTAAGATTTCTTGCTTACGAAATTCCGGCAGAATCTTCATCTCGTCACTTACTATATTCGAGCGAATCTCATCTTTGAAATCCGAGATTTTAAGATAATAATTCTCTTCCGATAATCTCTCGTATTTCCTCAGATGATCCGGACAAATACCGTCATTTTCTTTATGCTCTTTTTCCGTAATGAATCTCTCACAACCAGTACAATACCACCCCTCATAGCTAGCCTTATAAATATGATCGCTAAGCCTTCGCCAGATTTCTTGCACTCTTTTTTCGTGCCAATCATCAGTCGTCCGCACAAAATCAGTATATTCCACATCAAGCTTGCCGATAAAATCTTGAAAAGTCTTAACTTTCAGATCTACAAACTCATGTACTTCTACCCCTTGTTCTTCGGCCTTTTGTGCAATCTTAGACCCATGTTCATCTGTGCCAGCCTGGAATTTCACCTCCGCGCCAGTCAACCTAAAATACCTAGCGCAAACATCGGCCAAGCAATAATCCATTGCATGACCGATGTGAGGATCACCGTTCATGTAGGGAATAGCAGTAGTAATATATCTCTTATTCATAGATATATTATACAATAACTACTCGCCAGTTTCAACAGTAGTATCAGTATCTACAGTAGTCGTCGTAGTCGTGTTCGTAGTTGTCGTTGTGGTAGTATCAGCAGTATCGCCATCAAGGACAGTGGACTCAGTAGTTTCTTCATCCTCTATCACTTCGTCGTCTGGCAATACCTCTTCCTCAACTTCCTCTTCTTCTATTGGCTCATCAATTATGGTGGAAGGTGTTGTGGGGGCTGGTGCTGGCGTTGAAGATTCGCCGCCAACCATCTGCATGATAAGTACTGCCGCCAATGCAATCACCACCATCGCCGCCACTACAATTAAAGCAATCAAGGTAGTTTTGTTAGTCTTTTTGGCAGGCTTCGCACTCATGGCACCCGGCTCAGGCTGAATCGCCGGATCGTTAAAAGACACACTCGGGGTCTGACCAGGGTTAGTATCAGCAAAAGGATTTTCCGCAGGCGCTTCAGGCATTGCTCCCTCAGCCGGTCCTGATACTGCCGAGCCGATCGAACCAGGCACTGGCGCCGCTGCCTTCATCGGAGCCTTTAGTTCCTCTTCGATTGGGTCTGGTGGAGTAGGAGCTTCTGGCACCATAATCGGATCTGTCGCCGCAAGACCGCCTTGACCAGTCGGTTGAATCACCGGATTGACTGGCGCCGCGCCCACAGTCGGGTTGATGACCGGATTCACCGGAGCAGCCGTCGCCGCCGGCGCAACCGGTGCAGCTGTCGCCGCCGGCTCCACAGGCTTAGGTGCTTCTACTGGATTAACCGGCTCCACCGGAGCTACTGGTACCACCGGCTCCGGAGCTGGGTTAGGCGTTGGTGTTGGTGTTGGCGCAGGATTGTTCATCGGATCCATTTTCATTTTCCTTCAAAATTAATTTTGTAATAAAGCTTATACTTAACATATTATCACACATTCTAAATAATCGCAACGCGATTATCTGCCAGAGAATCCTCCCCCTCCGCCGCCACCACCAGAGAATCCTCCCCCTCCACCACCAGAAAATCCCGATGAAGAAGACCCGCCCGAGTTCGACATCGTCGAAGCCGTAGTCGCATAAGAAGAGACTTGATTGAGTCCTCTGGCAAGTTCATGGGCTGTAATTCCGGCAAGCAGATAATCTGGCGTCTCAACCTCTTCAAGCTCACAATATTCTTTCATTTCATTCATCCAACTCTCCTCTAGCCCAAACACCGCGGCATACGGCAAAAGTTTCTCGTATAATTTCACAATACCTTCAGCCGAAGTATCAGCCTCCTCGATACTCTGTAGCATCTTCATCCGATCCGCTTCCGCCATCTCAATATACATCTTCAGCCCGTCCATATATCTCGCCATCTCCAGCCCCTTGTTCGTCAGATGTTGATACTTTTCGGCGCTATCGTTTAATGCTACTGCTATTGCCACCGTCACTATCGCCATCAGCACTAACGTTGGGAAAAACTCATCTTCAAACACCATTATTCCGCCATTATCTAGCCCGAGCAAATCTGCCAACATCCCCATCACAAATAATTGAGCAGCAATCATCGTCGGCACAAACACAACCATCATCGCGATAATATTACTAAAACCTCGTTTACCGCCACTACCAATCTTATAATCCTTTTCTACTAGCTCGTCTTGCTTTAAATCATGCAAAATCCGTCCTTCCATAGAAGCACGCAAACTAATCAGCGAGCTAGTAGCCGTCCGCCTTTTGACCTCAATCACATCTCCAGTCTTTGGTGTCGTCCCCCCATTTAGAATAGCCAACAGTTTTTCGTACTCAAGTCTCATGCCATCAGCATCTTTCACTAATATATTCCATTTTCGTTTGTCCACTTTCTGGAATTCAATCTTCTTCTTCACGGCAAGGTCTAATAGCATCGCCACTTTTACATCTTTCTTTTTGCCAATATATAGCTCCGACATCTCTGGCAGGCTGTATGTCGCGTGAGGCTGATACTCTGGCTTCACAAAAATCCCTTTATAATATCTCGCTTTTTCGCGTGTTTTCGCAAATTTTCTAATCGCCCACAAAATCACGAGTAAAGACAGTACGCCAAAAATACCGATCGCCCATACATAAGCATAATTTTTGTCTGGTTCTGGCACCACAAAACTTCCATCCTTTAATTCAACATCAAAAGTCAAATTTTCAAAAGCAGCCAGCTTCTCTGCCTCAAATTCTACCCCATCACCGATCCTAGTCGTCGTACACCTATCCCTGCCACTAGATCCATAAGACCCCACATAGCACCAACTATCTCCAGTCCACACTGTAGGGTCTTCAAAATGCACTCGCGCCGTCACTTTGTCAAATCTTTGCGAAGAGCCATTTCCGTTCGTATCCCAATATAGCTCCTGAAAACCATCAAATTCCGTCACCACCTTCACATACTCATACTCAAACGTATAAACTTGCGTCCCCAAGACATAATCGTCATTACCAGTACACACATCATAATAATCGCCCTCCCGATCTATACTGTATATCGGCTCTGCCACGCCATTTCTTAAAAGCTTCAAATTTTCCCGCGTCAAACTAGGCAAAGTCGTGTTATTCCCGTTTTGATTCGTAAACGGTATTTGTCGACAAATCCCTTTGTTTTGATTGTGCTCCGGAAATTCAGCCGTCACGTTTTCAATCACTTTAAGATGAGAAATACCTTCCGCATCTTTCGTGAGATAATAATCGGCTGTAAAATCACTAAAGTAAAAGTCATTCACTCCCGCCGACACCGGCATCACTAACAAATTTGATAATAACAATGCAAAAGCAAGCAAAAATTTCTTCATATTTTTATTATACCATGTATCGTTTCGTTGGGGGTTGAAGTTTGGTGCGGGGTGTAGTAGGGTAGGGGATATGGAAAATAATACGGATAAAGACTTTGGCGGATGGATACGCGTGAAAGAAAAATTACATAAAGTTGGTAGAATCAGGACAGTCAATATTGGAGATGTTTGGTGGTATGCAGCAGGTGAAAATGTTCGAACAGAGATTAATGGGAAAAGCAGGCGTTTTTCTCGTCCAGTTCTAATTCTGAAGAAATTTGGGAGATTTAGTTTTTGGGGTGTGCCTTTAACATCTCAGAGACATGATGGCAGCTGGTATACTTCATTTGAGTTTCAAGGTAAAATAGAGACAGCGGCTTTACACCAGCTAAGAAATATAGACGTAGCTAGATTGTATGATAAAATCGGACAAGTGCCAGCTTCGGACTTGAAGAGAGTTACTGATGGGGTGATAGAATTACTGAATTTAAAATAAAATGTGCCCCCTGCTTATTGAGGGGGGGATGGCGGGTATTCCCGAATATGTATTAATTATAACAAAGATTTATATAAATTGCAAGAGCGTGAATTAGTTTTTATCATTTGCTGGATTTATTAGCAATGGTTTCTGTAGGGCATATATACGTCTGGCGTGAAGGCTCCTTTTCTGTTGGGGGTTGAAGTTTGGGGCGGGGTGTGGTAGGGTAATAAACATGAAGACTTTTTTCTTTTATGATTTAGAAACGAGCGGTCTAAGACCGCGTGAAGATCGGATCATGCAATTTGCTGGGCAGAGGACCACGATGGAGCTAGAGCCAATGGGCGAGCCGGTAAATATTTTGGTTAAAATAACTGATGATGCCCTGCCGAGCCCTGGCGCGATCGCCGTGACTGGTATTACTCCGCAAATGACGTTGAGAGACGGCGTAAGCGAGGCGGAGTTTTGCAAAATGGCGTTAGAAGAAATATTTGTGCCAGAGACGTGTGCGGTAGGCTATAACACCGTGAGATTTGATGATGAATTTATGCGAGCGATCTTGTGGCGGAATTTTTATGATCCGTACGAATGGGAGTGGAAAGACGGGCGGAGCCGTTGGGATATATTAGACGTAGTGAGATTGACGCGTGCGCTTCGCCCAGATGGAATTAATTGGCCATTTACTGCTGAGGGGAAGCCGACAAATCGCTTGGAATTGTTGACGAAGCTGAACGGGCTCTCACACGAGCACGCCCACGATGCGCTGTCGGATGTATACGCTACAATCGCTGTGGCTAAAATGATTCGCGAGAAACAACCAAAACTATTTGATTATTTATATCGAATGCGGGAAAAGAATGCAGTAAAGAAATTAGTGAATCTCGAAGACAAAAAGCCATTCGTCTATGCTTCGGGGAGATACGCTAATGAGTTCAATAAAACCACTGTGGCTTTTCCGCTCACGTCGGGCAGAAATGGCAATGTACTAGTTTTTGATCTTCGGTATAATCTAGAAGAAGTTTTAAAACAGGGTTCCCAATCTTTCTACCCAATTATTAAAGAACTATGCTACAACAAATGTCCAGCGGTGGCGCCAGTGGCGGTGCTAGATCATGATGACGGGTGGGCAAAGATTGGGTTAAAACGCGAAGACGTGGAGAAGAATTTGGCGGAATTATTAAGGCACCCGGAGTTTGCCGAGCAGATTCGGGAAGAATACGAAAATCGCCCAGAATTTCCGTTAGCCGTGGAGCCAGAAGCAGCACTATACGATGGGTTCTTGAATGATGCGGACCGCGTAAAAGTCTCTGCTGTGCGTAATGCCGAGCCAAGCAAATTGGCTGATTTCCATCCAGATTTTATTGACGAGAGATTGCCGGAATTACTACTGCACTATAAGGGGCGAAATTTTCCGGAATGTTTGTCTGAGCAAGAATTAGAGCTTTATGAAAAATATCGTCAAACTAGGCTGGAACGTCTCGCACCAAAGTTTATAGAAGAGCTCGAAAAAATCCAAGACGATTTTCTCAAAGAAGAGCTGATTTTATATATGCAATCGCTACAGTTATGACTTTATTGAACTGATGGCCTTTTTAAGAACATTAATTGACTTTTGGAGTGCGACGCCTTCTTTTTCGGAAAGTTTGAGATCGAGACGACGGACCACACCCTCGCGACCGACTACAGACGGAAAACCAAAGGAAGTATCAGAAAAGTGATCGTATGACGATACGGCAAGGACCCGCATTTCGTCATTCAAAATGCAATTTAGGATTTGCACTACACAGGTTGCGATGCCATAGTGAGTTGAACCTTTCTTATTGATGATATCGTAGGCCTCATTTTTGACGAAGTCGGAGATATCTGTGCGGGTTTTTGCTGGCAAAAGGTCCGTGACTTTTTGACCACCGACGTCAGCAAGAGACCAGACAGTGAGCTCGGAGTCGCCATGTTCGCCGATTTGATAAGCATGGATGGATTTAGGATTGACATTTAAGTAGCTGGCGATACGGGTGCGAAGACGAGCGGAATCAAGAACGGTGCCAGAGCCAATCACGCGCTCAGCTGGCAGACCAGAAAACTTCATAGTGTAATACGTGAGAACGTCCATTGGGTTTGTCACGACGAGAAAAATGCCATCAAAGCCAGAATCCATGATTTGCTCGACCATGCCCTTGAGGATATTAACGTTTTTCTTGAGAAGATCCAAACGGGTTTCGCCAGGTTTTTGGGCGGCACCAGCAGTAATCACGACGATGTCGCAATCTTTGGCGTCTTTGTAGGTGCCGTTTTTGATCTTGACATAGCTTGGGGCTACGGACAAGGCATCACGTAAGTCCATGGCTTCGCCTTCGGCATCACTCGCGATAATATCAGTTAGAATGATTTCGTTGACGGCAGTGCGTTGGTTTAAGATAGCGTAAGCAATGGATGCGCCAACGTTACCCGTGCCCACGATCATGACTTTATTATTATCCATAAGCATATTCTATCACAATCCACATTTACACGCAAATT
>CAZMQX010000005.1:0-38934 GCA_964568745.1 uncultured Candidatus Saccharibacteria bacterium
TACGACATGACTCGTATTAGGTTTCCCCATTCGGCAATCCCCGGATCAATTCTCGCTGTCAGATCCCCGAGGCTTATCGCAGACTTCTACGGCCTTCATCGGTATTGATTGTCAAGGCATCCACTATCAGTGCCCTTGATTACCTTTTTATGCATTGACTTAACTAGCAAACGAAGTTCGTCTGCTCGTTCCGTCTTAAAATCTTTATCGTTGTCAAATTGTTAAAACTGAAGAGTCCTAAAGAATGGTTTCGAAGCCACATAAGCGACCTCAAAGATTCCTCGCTTTTCATTTCTTTTTGTAGAGGTCGAAAACGTCGACTTGCTTAAACTTCCCCCATTATATCGCACTTTTTTCCAAAAATCAACCCCTTTTTTAGACTTTTTCTTTTTTTCGCCATGCGAAAGTTCTATCACGCCCACCAAAATATTTCAACCCCCTACACATCCAAAAACCGCCCCATCGGAGCGGTTTTTCATGTTAATCTTCCGAGCTTCGTCTTCTTTTAGGTCCACTCTTTACCCTCATCACAATCCAGATAATCAACGCCACTATCGCAAAAATAATAAGGAACAATAACCATAGTGGACAAACAATAACCATTTTCGACACTTCGGCCTTCGCACCTTCAAACTCTACCGTATATACTACATTAAAAATCCCGATTGCCGGAGTCTCATCCCAAGCCAACTCCTCATAGACTGTCCTGTTAGGCAAAATAGTCTTAGTGGCCGGATCCTCTTCGTTGGTATAAACTTCCTCATCAGAAAACAAAGGGAAAACTCGCAAGGTGTACTTAGCGTCACCGTGCACATTGCCAGTATTCTTGACAGAAGATGTGCCCTTGATCGCACCCGACAATAAGAAACTCGAAACGTTCGCATCAATAACCTCACCTTGTCTAGTAACATCTCCCGTCACTTCCGCATAAATCAAATGCGCCATCCGCCAAGTCTCCTTGATGCTCGTACCACGCGTATCGCCCGTGCTACTAGAACTATCATCAGCATTATCTTCTTCATTTTTCTCTGTCACCATCACCGAGAAATACTGCCCGCCCGCTGGCGCAGACTCCGGTACATTTATAGTCAGCACGATCTCTTCCACATTGTTTGGTTCAATTTTACCCTCCGTCGGGACATCAAAGCTAATCCAATCCGTAATATCATTCATGTCGCCCTCAGCTTGATAAATCAATTCATTCTGCTCATTCGTATAAAATGGCTCTACTGATAACTCATAAGCCATATCATGCATCGCCTCTGCCGGATTAGACACCCTAAAAGAAACCTTCTGCGATTCGCCAGGATTCAAGATCACATTCTGGACCATAGGCGAAACCGTCAAAGCATTTCCAGCCGCAGCAAATACTGCTGGTATAGCCGACGAAACTATTCCAAACATCGCCACCACTGCCACAACTACAACTCGTCTTATATATTTACTAAACTGTTTTTTCATTAGCCTCCTTACTATTAACATATTTTATCATTCATCTAATATGCAGTCAAAGCCTTTTTCATCATAAATTCGCATGATCTCATCTTTTTTATAATCACCACTAGCATCTTCTAGCAAGAAAAATTTCGCGGTATTATTATTTATATCTTTATCATGCGCATACAAAGTCATCTGTACTGAATCATCAAATGATGAATAAGTCACATTTAATGCATCAGCCCCAAGACCACTTTCATGAAAAGCTCGGTTCATATCGGCATTTAGCCGCGTAGTCTGTCCCTCTATTACAGAATGATCATCGTAATACAGCCTATACACAAGCGAGACAGCCTGTATTTTATCATCATCCAAAATTGCATGTATTTTCATAACCCCGCCACCAGGCGCCGTCCGAAAAGGATACACGGCATCCTGATCAGTGCAAGTGATAGAAGCAGTGGCAGAAGCGCTCCCCTCTCCTTCAGAATATTTTGTATCCCCCTGTAATAAAAACAAAATTAGCAATATCACAGCAAGTATAATCAGGCCAATCCCAGCCACAATCAAAACAAATCGTTGACTAGTCTCTCCGTGCCTATATCTCATCATTCTCCTCCTTTCATAATATTATACACAAAATCTCATCATTCTCAACCTTAAATTGCACTTATACTTCACGCCAGCATTTTTGCACAAAAAAAGAGGGTCTAGTCGACCCTCTTTTTCTAAATCCCTAAATTAGGAACCAGAAGTGTAGCTTACCGTGTAAGTCACGCTACCAGTATAGGTATCTGGAGCCTGACCCTGAGCTACATAGACTTGGTAAGAAGGATTGAAAGTCGTCCCACTTGCCGAAGCCGTAGCCGTCAAGAAGGTACCAGGAACGTGTGCCTTGTAAGCGGCATACGGATCGGACGAAGTATTTGACGCATTGGACTTAATAGCCCAGTTAGAAGTGGAACCACTCGTCGCAGCACCGGTAGCGATAGTGTTGTCAGCGCTACTTGTCCCGACAAGGGTGGTACTACCAGCTGAAGTCACCGTTACGGTGCCAGAAGTAGTGTTACACTTAATGGTGATAGCAGCAGTATCAGTAGCCGCAGAGCCATCCAAAACAGCAGAGTTACCTACTGCGATGTTCTTGCTGAAAGAACGATCAACATAAGTACCATCAGTGTTGCCACCGTTTTCCAAAGTACAACCGCTGTTAACAGTCACCGAAAGATTATCGGTAAACTCAGTGCTACCGGTCACGGCAAACACGCCAACTACTGGCATAGCTGCGAGAGCTACAGATGCACTTGCAATTGCTAATTTTTTCATATTATTCTTTCTCCTCTGCCCTAGGCAGAATTACTTTATATTTTGTGTTAAATGTATAACCTTTAACATTTCTAATTTTACATAACCGCAATACAAAAGTCAAGCATTTTTAATCATTTTTTTCGCCCAACTTTTCCACAATCTCATATCATACTACTGTACAATATGATCTTTCATCCAATCGCTAAATACATCATAATCATTATATATATCAGCATCCTCATCGCTATCTGCCCGGAGCCATGTCACAACCTTACCCCTGGATACTAGCGCCACCGATGGATAATATTTCACAAAACCCGCCAACAAAGAGTCTTTCATATCTTTAAACATCATTCTATATACACGCACCCCTGATTTCTCACTCCAATCACGCACATATTCTCTTAGCTTATCCGCCGTCGTGCATCCACCCTGGTCCACAAACACCACAAAAGACTTCTTCTCCTCAATAAGCCGCCCATATTCCTCAGCTGTAAGCTCCATCAGTTCGCCACAATCGTCAACACAAATATATTCATCATCCACAGTCACTCGCGTATCATCAAACCATCCGCTCACCGCCCCCACAAACACTACCGAGCCAATCAGCACTACCACTAGTACCACAATTAACCACAACACCCCTAGTTGTTTCTTCTTTTCCGCGCTCACCTATTTCTCCGTCAAACTCGTAAAATCAATTTCGTGCACCGGTACCTTATAAAAATCATACGCTACTTCACCACCATCATTTACTCTTTTTACTTCCACGTTGTGCTGACCATCATAATACCAATACCCACCCACATCATATATTTTCGATTCATCCCAGCCAAGCGCCACCAGCATATTCTTCATCATGCCAGAATATCCACCACCCCCACACATCAAGAATATCACCTTGTCTTTCGGGAACAAATCTTCAAGGATCTGCATTGACTCAACATAATTCGCCGTATATGATCCATCCGAATGTTGATAAAATAGAGTCGGTCCAGCATACGTCTCACCTACCTCTGGTGGCAAGCCTTCTACGTTAACAATATATGGATACGGCACCAGCTCAAACCCGTCCACAAAGCCCGACAAATACGAATCACCGCCAATCGCCTCATAGTTCCCCGGGTCTTTGAGCATTCTAAGATCTCGGTACACAGCATCGTCTCGCCCCAAATATTGATCGATCGTCGCCTCGTTGACATTCTTGTCGATCCCAAGTTGCCCCCTCTGCCCTTCCGCAAGCTCTGGCTCCGGCAACTCCGCTAGGCCAGTGTTTGGAAACGCAAAGCGCCCCAATAGAAACGCCCCAACAATCAGCACCACCGCCCCAATTGATATCCCTAAGATCCACTTTTTCATATTTCCTCCACTATTTATAGCTACTATTATATCACACAATAAATTTTCACCTTCGGCGAGCGCGAAAAAATTTATTGTGTAATCCCAGTAGTAGGTTCATTAGGGCAATTGACAAGCACACGCAAAATTGCTTGCTTCTCCGCCTCCGTCACCCACAAAGAATATTTATATTTAACCGATACTTGTCTCGCCACATACTGACACCGAAACTTCTTATTCGCCGGCAACCAAGTCGCGGCATCTCCATCTGACTTTTGCTTGTTAGCAGCAGCATCAACTGCTAATAGATTTAGAGAATCCGTCGCCAGCTGAAAACGTCGCTCCGCCGTCAAACCTTGTGCTCCTTTTTGCCAAGCGTCCGAGAGTGCCACCACGTGATCAATTTGTATGCCTTTGCTAATCTGCTCTCGCTCATCAAACTTCAGATGCTTGCCAGTATACGGCTCGTCATATTCCCCAGCAATCACATTGCATCCATCCATTACTGCTGATTCGCCAAATTCACGCCGAATGATCTTTTGTCGCAAATTACACCCTTCCACCGTCGGCCACCCATCATAAAACTCTTCCCGAGCATACCCAGTCTTTGGCGCTCTACCTTTTACTTCCAGCCATTCTACTACCTGTATAGCGAGTGGCACATCTGTATCTCCCTCATTTTTCACTCCCCCTACTTTTTCAGCATCATAATCTGTTATCGCACTTTCCGCCCCAGTATTTTCCACAGGAGTAAATATAGTCTCATAACTCGCCGGATTCATTAGTAGCCATATCGCTACGCCAATTAGCGCCAACACCACAACCGATACCCTACGAGTCTTTAATTTCACTGGATTTCCTCTGGCCGACTTATCGAATTTACCTTTTGATTCAGATTTTCTGTGCGCACTACATCTTTATTGTATAATTCAACTTTCACATTATATTCTTCGATCAATTGGTCAATCTCCCCATAAAAACTATCAAGTTCGGCCTGTTTTGCCAAAAGCTCGCTCCTTTTCACGTTAAACTCCCACTCGCTCACAAAACACCCCTCCACCGCCGCACAACCATTAAAGCTCTCAACTTCCGCGTTTAACTCTGCTACTCGTCTCTCATATTCATCAATTTTTGCATTTATGCTAGATTCAATCTCTTCCATTTCTGCTTTCAAGCTCGCCATTTCCGCCTCCAACTGCCTAAAAATGCCAATGTAACTCTCGTAATAATTCACCACCTTACTTCGGTCACGAAAAATCTCAGCATAATGCTCTTCAAGTTCGTTCGGCAATTCCTTAATCTCAGTCCCAGCCCGAACATATAGTTCTTCCATTTTTTCCGCCTCATCATAGACTTTCAATTCTTCTTCCAATGCACCCTGATCATCATTTAAGACCTGTTGCAAAAATGGCTTAAGGACATCTTTTTCACGCCCACTCATTCTCTCCCAACTCGCATGCAAAAGCTCATGCGCCGTAGTCAGCTCTCGAATCCCATTAAGTTCTTCTGCATCAATATCATATACAAAAATCTCACCACCAGTATAGCAACCAAGTACAGCTATTTCTGTTTTTTCCTCCGGCCGACAATGCGCATTAAATTCTCCTGCCCCGCTTAATTTTGGTTGCGCCGCGTTAAACCAAAACTCTCCCCTCTGAGTTAAATCCAAATCACTTCTGATCCTCACCATTTCATCAGACGGAGCATAACTCATCCCCTTGTAAAAATCATACAGCCACTCGCGGTTAAATAAAGCTACGGCCAATGTCACTCCAAATACCATCAAGAGAATCCATGGCCATATTCTGCGCTTCCTCATACTACCAGTTTATCACATCTGTGTTATAATTACACGCATGAATAAACAACAAATTTATCATTTTCTAAATGACCGGCATATCGATTTTGAAATCACCGAGCACGAAGCTGTTTTTAATATGACTGAGCTTGGCCGTGTCGATGTCCCCTACCCCGGCCGTGACGCCAAAAACCTCTTCGTCCGTGACGACAAAAAACAAAATTACTATCTTATCACCGTCAAAGGCAACAAACGCGTCGATCTCAAAGCCTTCAAAAAGGAGCACGGCACTCGCCACCTTAGCTTCGCTTCTGCTGACGATCTCCTAGATCTCATGAAGCTCACTCCAGGCGCCGTCACTCCATTGGGCCTCCTCAGTAGCGATCCTGCCAAAATCCAATTCTTTCTAGACCAAGATTTTCTTGACACCGACTCCAAAGAAAAAGGCGCCGGCATTATCGGCGTCCACCCCTGTGACAACACCGCCACCGTCTGGCTCAAAACTACCGACTTGATCAAACTTATCAAGGAACATGGCAATCCAACCACCATCATCAATCTCGATAGCAACACTGCATTTCATTTCACGCATAACACCGCACTGTAAATTTGTTTTTCAACCACCGCCCACAATATGGTATAATACATCTATATTAACAAATACCACAGGTTGATTATGAATTTAAAGATCGGAATCTTGAATTTTTAAACCAACCTAATTTTTATATTCCATTTTCTCTCAAAATTAAATTACCAAAACCAAAATGGAAAAGCATAACAATTTTTATTCCCGAATTAAATGGCATATAATATTCATATGAAAAATAATCAGAAAAAAGGAACTTTTATCGCATCAGGTCGTAAATTATGGCCACATGAAATGAGAGTTGCAGAAATATTGACCATGGCCGGACATGATATTAAATTTCTTGAGGAATCAAACCTGCATACTGCAGATATTTTGCTTGACGGAATTGAATTTGAAATAAAATCTCCTAAATCAGCCAACGCAAACTCTTTAGAGCACTTGCTTAAAAAGGCTTTAAAACAGTCACCCAATATTATTATAGATACATCTCGTATGAAAAACTCACGCAATGACAATGTCAGAAAATTCTTAGTTTCACAAATAAAATCAAGAAAACAAATTAAAAAACTTATTATGATAACAAAACGCGGTCAAATTATTGATATTTCTGCACTAATTTGATATAATATAAGCATCGAAGCACTCGCACGGCGCCGAAGGTACTTACCGCGAGAGCTTCTTTTTTGTGCTATAATAATATCGAAAGTCCGTTAGGCAACGCTGGATTGCGTAGGTTCGGGGCTTTCTTTTTTGTGGTATAATTAAAGATAAGCACAATTAAATAAAGGAGACTTCAGGATGGAACAAAATACAACCACCACAATGCCCGTAATGGATAATAGTAATCAAAAAAGTGGAAATGGGCTAAAAATCGCCACTACAGTTGCATTCATCGTAGCAATTTGCGGTATTGGGTTCGGCGCTTATGGCATGATACAAAATACTCAAAAAGATGAAGAAATATCGAAAAAGGACGCCCAAATTACTAATTTAGAAAGCCAAATCAAAGATAACGGCGACATAAATAACGCTATTGAAACAACAATAGATGAAACAATTACTGACGGTCCAAAAACAAAAACTTGCGTTGGAGAATATAGCGGTACAGCCGCAATCGGCTCAAACGCTCAAACTGGAGAATATATCAACGGAACACTTACAATCAAACTAACCGCAAATGGAACATATGAATTATTAAAAGAAGGAATGAATGGCGATTCTGGTGATTACGCAATTATAGACAACGCATTACTATTAAAAACCGCTCCTCATATTTGTAACCCAGAGTCTATGGACTGTTCCGCAAAGTACAATCAATTTCTAACAATAGATGAAAATTGTTCGGAAATCACATCTGGATACGGTTCATATTTCTTTGAGCCAAACTTCACATTGTTAAAACAATAGTCATACCTATTTCAAAAATTCCCAATTAAAACTTTCACTCTGTGATATAATAACAGATAAGAATTAACGAAAGGTTGGTTTTGAATTTAAAGATCGGAATCGTCGGATTGCCAAACGTTGGCAAGTCCACATTATTTAACGCACTTACAAACGCTGGCGCCCTCGCCGCGAACTATCCTTTTGCTACTATCGAGCCAAATGTCGGTATTGTCCCTGTACCAGACGAAAGATTAGATGTCCTCGCCAAAATGTATAATACCGACAAGGTCGTCCCTGCCACAGTCGAATTCGTCGACATCGCCGGTCTCGTCGCCGGTGCATCTAAAGGTGAAGGTCTCGGCAACAAGTTCCTCGCCCACATTCGCGAATGTCAAGCCATCTGCCACGTCGTTCGCGCTTTCAAAAACAATGACATTGTTCGCGCCGACAACAAACCAGAAGACGACATCGTTAGTCAAGCCAAAGACGATATCGATATTATCAATCTAGAGCTACAACTCGCCGACGAAGAAACCAAAGCCAAAATCGCCACCAAACGCAAAAAGTCACCAGAAGACGAAAACATTCCCTACCTCACCGACAAACCCGTCATTTATATGTTCAATGTGGACGAAGAAGGCTTAACCGACATAACATTACACAAAAAACTAGGCGAATTAATCGGCAACACATCGACGGGTGACGCGCCTGGAGGGGGCCCCCCGCTGAGCGATAGCGAAGTGGGGGAGGAGAAGGCGCGGCAGGACCCGTCGAGAGAAAACGTAATTTTTGTCAACGCCAAACTTGAAGAAGAAATGTCCGGCATGTCTCGCGACGAACGCAAGGAATTCTTAAAAAGCTACGGCGTCGAACACGATGCGCTAGAAGAATTAATCAAAGCCGCCTACGAAACTTTAGGTCTTCAGTCCTTCCTTACCGCCGGCCAAAAAGAATGTCGTGCTTGGACCATCAAAAAAGGCTCTACCGCTCCCGAAGCCGCCGGCACCATTCATACCGATTTCGAACGCGGCTTCATCGCCGCCGAGGTTTGCAAATACGACGACCTCGTCCGCCTCGGTTCCGAAAAAGCCGTCAAAGAAGCCGGTCTTCTTCGAACCGAAGGTAAATCCTATGTCATGCAAGACGGCGACGTTGTCGAATTCAAATTCAACGTTTGAGCCCTTGTCAATTCCAATAAAGTGTGCTAAAATAACAGGTAATTGTCTAATAATAAAGGTAAAATATGAGTTTTTCAATCCTAAAACAAATTGGCGACGCGCAAAAAAAGAAAGCCGTCGTAGATGTACGGTCTGGTGACACCGTTAAGGTCACTCAAAAGATCAAGGAAGGCAGCAAATTCCGTCTCCAGACTTTTGAAGGTACTGTCATCCGTGTCGATCGCAAGAATTCACACACTGCACGTATCGTTGTACGCAAAGTTACCTCTGGTGTCGGCGTTGAAAAATCCTACTTGATCCACTCACCACTAGTCGAAAAGATCGAGATCGTCAAGCGCTCCAAGGTGCGTCGCAACAATCTCACCTATCTACGCGAACGTTCCGGCAAATCCGCACGTCTCCAGGGCAAAGATTTTGATCGCACCGCCGTAAACGATGTTACGGTCCCCGAAGAACCAACCGACGAAACCGCAACAACCGAAACAGCCAAACCAGCTGACGAAATCAAACCAGCTGACGAAACCAAATCTGCCACTGAGGCCAAAGCCTAAATGACCATTCTCGGCATCGACGAAGTTGGACGCGGACCCTTAGCGGGTCCGCTTGTCGTTGGTGCCGTCATCTTACCCAAAAACGATCAACCCTGGTTTTCCGAACTTGCCGATTCTAAAAAACTTACAGCCAAAAAACGTGAAGCTCTTAATGAAATGATTCTACACGAATCAGCCACTGGCCTTGGCTGGGTCACATCCGCAGAATTAGACGAAATTGGTATCTCTAAGGCTCTCAAAACAGCTACACGACGCGCCGTGAAGCAAGTACAGACCCTTCACATCCCTTTTTCTCAGATTATTATTGACGGTAAAGTAAATTTCTTATGCGGCACAAACCTAGAAAATCACACGTCCACCTGTATTAAGGCCGACGCTAAAATTCGCGAAGTCTCCGCCGCTTCCATCATCGCCAAAGTCGCCCGCGATCAATACATGATAAAACTCGCCCAAAAATACCCAGAGTATGGTTTTGATAAGCATGTCGGTTACGGCACCAAGGCCCACATCCAAGCAATTTGCAAATACGGTCTCACGAAAGAACATCGCAAATCTTTCGAGCCCTGCAAATCTCTCTCTGGATTCACCATCACGAAACAACCCAAGAAAAACACCACCAAAAAAGGTCACTTAGCCGAACAGACCGTCGCAAATTATCTCCAAGGACAAGGTCACACCATCATCGAACAAAACCACAAAACATACTTCTACGAAATAGACATCGTTTCAACAAAAAGCAACAAAATCTACTTCACCGAAGTCAAATATCGCACAAATTCTATTCACGGTGATGGTCTAGCCGCTATTACCCCCACCAAACTCCAGCAAATGCATTATGCAGCTTTAAGCTATCTCAAATATACTACTGCAAAATTTCATAAACACCGGCCACAACTCGCCGTCGCTTCCGTCTCAGGCAAAGATTATACCGTTGAATCCTGGTTCCCTATCGATTGACCATCAAAAATCTATTTTCTTAGCGCCAACCGTATGCGTTCTTCCACCGGCAAGCTCGAATCAACTTTTTCTAACGCCAGCGTTGCTTCTTTCAAAGGGAATCCAAGCGCGATCAACGCATCCAGAGCTTCATCCGATTCGGTATTTACAGTACTAATAACCTTCGTCGCACCATATCGCGAAGGAATACCAACCTTGTCTCGGAGATCAACAATCACCCGCTCTGCTGATTTTTTACCTACACCCGAAGCCTTACCCACAAAAGCAGTATCAGCATTTGCTATCGCATTTCGCACTTCTTCTGGTTCCGCCAAAGACAAAATCGCCATCGCCGCCTTTGGGCCAATTCCTTGCACCGAGATCAAAAGCTCAAACATCTTCTTGGCTACCAAACTCGAAAAACCATACAGCTCCTCCGCGTTTTCTCGCACCTGATGATAAGTAAAAAACTTTTTCTCTTCGCCCAATTTACAACCATCAAAATCCAAGGTCGGCACCATAAGTTCATACCCCACTCCACTTACGTCAACGACAATCCCATTCGCTCCAAACTTCTCTTCGATCTTGCCTCTCAAATGTGATATCATTTTTAATCCTTTCTTGAATTAGAAAACTTATATTTGTTATCTGGTCCCAAATGGTGCAAAAAGCTACAAGTAATCGCGACTGCGAGAGCGTCCGCCGCATCATCCGGTTTTGGTTTTTTCTCAAGACCAAGATGCACACGCACCATCTCCTCAATCTGAGTTTTAGTCGCTGCACCATAGCCAGTAAGCGACAACTTAATCTGGTTTGGCGAATATTCATAAACAGGTAATCCCCTCTTGGCGGCCACCAACAGCACAATTCCTCTAGCTTCCGCCACCGCAATTCCAGTTGTCACATTTTTTGCAAAAAACAGTTTTTCTACCGCAACTAGTTCTGGTTTACATTCATCAAACACTTGCACTAAAGAATCATGCAGCTCAACTAGTCGCGAGGGCAGAGGCGCATCAACCTCAGTCGTCACGGCTCCATAATCAAGCGCCTTTGCTTTTGCTCGAGAAGACGTTTCGATCAATCCAAAACCACAAATCCCAATTCCTGGATCAATTCCTAAGATCCTCATACCACAATTATATCATTTTCGCGGAGCAAGTTCATGAAGATAAGTCATCTCGAGATTATTAGCTCCAGACTCCTCATTACCGCCCTCTTCATCCGAATCCCCACCCCACATATAAAGAGATGGATCAAAATTGATTATTTCTGCTGACACAATCGAATTCGCGCCTGTCGCTGCTCCATAAGTCCTATGGGCCAACAATTTACTGGCAATCACCGCACCGTTCACGATCAATTGATGCGAATTCTTTTCCTCATTTATTTTTTCCCCATCGCTATCTGGACATGTATCCACACTTGTATCCGCAATAATCAACGCGTCGATCCGAGAAACATTACAATCTATCTCAACTCGATTCGCATAAAATACTACCTTTGGCATCAAACTAAGTTTGGTGTAAGAATCATCGGCGTATTTAATATTGCTGTTAATTCGAAGATTATTCTTTGCACGAATCATTTTTGTGCCGTCACTTAGCACGCAATCCGTTCCACATCCAACCGTCAAACTATCGTCACTATACGTATATTCTGGCGTATCGTTACTTAGCATCACGTTTCCATGCGCAGACGATGCTTCACCCGCAGCCAGTCTATTGATCACTAGCTCTTTATCATTTTGTGATCCATTTGAGGCCGCGACATTACCGACCCCTCCTACTTTAGAACTCACACAAGTATTCGCAAAAGTCAACCTACTACGGTCACAAAATGCAGTTCGCGTGCTTCCACCTGGATCGCTTAAGTCAATCGTTGGGTTTGCGATTTGATTTGGCGTTAGCAGACCATTGTTATTTGCTGCATATCCAGTGCTTGCCCCACTCGCCAAACCACTCACCGTCCCACTAGCCACTATACCAAGTTCACCCCACGAGCCAAACGCTCGACTCTTGTTATTGGCTTCCTCTATCCCATACGGAAATCCTACCATCCCTGCCAAATTGTTCTTTACCGCAACACTAGTTAAAATATCTCTTTGTGTGTATATATTACCACCCCACACCTGGATACTTGGCCGCTTCGCTATAGTAAAGCATTTCTCAGCAGAAGAAGCCCACCTACCATCACCCTCGGAGTTCAAGTTGTCATCACTACCGCTACTCGCTGGATACACCATCGATTGCAAACAAATCTCCGAACCGGCGCTCACGTCCGGCACGTTGATAGTCGTACTCAGCCGGATAGCATCATTACCAACCCTACCCGTATACATCTTATCAAGACTCACGCTAAAACTCGACGAGCTACCCGTTTTTACACTAGTTTCAGTCCAAGCACCACCATTTACGCGCATTCTTAGTTTCCATTGTGGTTTGCCTACCGTCGTAGCATATTTCACGTTAGTATCATCAGTAGTTAGACTATTTGTCTTAGGATTAATAATATAGTTATATGCCACAGTAAAAGTCTCACCTGCAAATACTAAACTATCGTTGCTAGTTGTGATCTCAGTAGTATTTACATAATTATACGGCACTCTAGCATAGGCGGTTTTTGTCTTATCGGCCGTGCTCACACTCCCCCTATTATAACCGCCGCTCATCGCGAACGTCACTTGTGAAGGCGTAGTTTTTACGGTATCATTTACATTAGTTTTTGCCACCTCATTTAGACTTCGCCCCACTTCATTCACGGCTACACTATGCGAATTATCCTCAGTTCTCTTAGCTGTCTCACCGTTATTATACGTATGATTCGAAGTATAGGTAGTTGCAAAATTTTCGCTATAAACCGTAATACCATTATTCCAATTCTTGAGCCCTCTTCCCGCATTAGAATCACTATTTTTGTAATAATCAAACATTGAAGTAAAAGCAAGCGTTGTTTTCCCTAAATATCTTGTGGTATTCTCGCCACTCTTAGGATACGTCGTACCAGAATCAATCCTCATTCTCTCTGGGACCAAATCATAAGTATATTGAAGCACTGGATTGTATGTTGCTCGGTAAGTCAAACTATCACCAGGTTTCGCATAAACCGTCCGCTGATACGCATTATATTTCGCCACGCTATTATTCTTCACTTTAATATTAACAAACGACGTGTCGGCCGATGGATCTTTCGTATCACTATCACCCGGATCAGGTGGTTGCGCATTGCCTTCTGCTATCACGCAGGCCGTCGTCGACGCATCACCCACATTTGTACCAGAAAGATTATCAGGTTTGAATTCCAATGTCTCACATACCACCATGCCTGGATACATCTTGTCCACAAAATTATCAATTTTTACCGTACGATATTTTCTACCATTAGAATCAGTATAAACATTGTCAGCAGACCAATCTTCAGTCGTCTGCGCCACCACCGTCCCACTAGCCACAGTAGAATAGTTTGAAGTACGCGTAATTTTGTATTCAGTCGAGCCTCTGCCATATCGCTGTTTCAATAAATGTCGGATTGACGCCGAACAACCATTTACCGGATCGCAATTTTTGATCGCGTAAGTAACAGTATTTTCCGAAGTACCAGATCCTTTCCAACCAGTTTGAGCTTTCAAGCTATCTGCTATATCAGTCCAAGAACCCGTCGCGCCTGCTACTCTAGACATGCCTTGATAAGTATTTTTTTCATATACCGCATAAACCGTTTTGTCTTCGCTCAGTGATTTTACATTATATGTTTCCTTTGGAGAACTGCTCCCTGATACGTATGTATCGTTAGAAGTATCGGTACGCGTCGAGTACTGGCCTGTTTTTGCCCTCTCAAGAGTAGATGCCCAGCCATAATACGTATAGCCAGTTGCAGTACGTCGTGTCACCGCCGCCGGACTATCAGCATCAACCGTTGTTGATACATCACTCATCACACTAGAAAGCGAACTTCCACTAGTATTCACCGCCTTACCAGTCAAAGTCGTCATTGGTGGGTTATAGCAAAACCAACCTGTACCCTTTGGAATACTCGCCGAATTGTCGCCTGCGTACAATCGAAATAATTTCGTTGCTTCATCCGATCTCCAGTTTGCGTCACTAGCTTTCTTGTACGCATCGGTCGGTCCTTCGCCCGAAATTCTCCATCCATTCATATTTGTGCCATTCTTAAACCCAGCATTTATCTGAGCTGCAGTATAGCTTGTTCCACCTTTATGGTATATTGGCGTATGATGAACCCCGTCATCCTCCTGATCATATTCTTTCCACGCCAAAGGACCATAATAAAATACAGATTTTCTACTCCAGTTAGAGCCCTCACCGTACCATCCATCATAAACAAAAGATACATAATATCCCGAAGGGCAAGATTGTATGCCACTTCTTATGCTGTTATATTCATTTGTTCTTTTAGTCTCATTACTTGCCAGCCCATCCCACAAACTAGCCGTAAGTATCGGCCTATCATCATAATTCGGAGCATTCTCATCGTGCAAAGGCAAATTTGAAGTTTTGAATACATGCCAACTAGCTCCACCATGTTTATCACTACACTCCCGCACATTCTGCCAACGTTTTGCAGCATTACAAGCCCTAAAAGTTCCGTCAGACGTCCCCGTACCATCCCCATATATAACATCCGCATAGGCATTCTGCCGCAAACCACCAACCAAGATAAGACCAAAAACTCCACTCACTATTAAGCTACAAAATATGCCAATCCTATTTCTCATTTGTTCTATTCCTCCAATATGTTTCATGCTCCGCATCACCACATCTCACACTATCATTGATAGCATTGGCATAAATCGAATCCCTATAGTCTTCTGGTATCCGATCAAAATCAATCTTATCATACAGTGCCATTGACTCTTCACAAGTACCATCCAGACTAAGCAATGTGCTCATCGAGATCATCAAATCAATATAAGCATCAAAGTCCTGCGCCGACAAAGCTTTATTCGACTCCTCATCATACATCAAATTTGCCTTTTCTTTTTCTCCACCATTGTACAAATCCGCAATTTTAAGGCCAACTTGATATATTTCATCTTCATCCATCAATCTTTGTATTTCTTCACTTACTTGACCAATTTTCTCAGGTTGATCAATATCACCATCGTCACTTTTATTACTTAAAACAAGAAAAAGCACCGCAATCACAACAATCATCACAACTAACAAAACCAGCAAAGCCACTAACCACCTATTGCCGTTGTGCTTCTTCAGGCTATGCTGACTATTACCACCGCCCAAATCATCCATACTATATATATTAGCATAAATGTTTTAAAAAAACAAAGCCTACTTTCTAAAAACGTTCCGAAACCATTCGTCCGCCGGACCAGCAGTTAAAAGGATCACTAGATCGCCATTCTTGACGTGCTCTCTGAGTTTAGTAGCCAAGCTCTCGTCAAGTTTCGCCGGCTCTGCATCTTCTGCATTATCTAAGTCTGCCACAAATTCTTCCGGCGTAATCACCGCCAACTTCGGATCTTCGCGCGTAAGATATGTTGGTAACCAATATATCTTCGACGCTCCCTTAAATACATCATGATATCCCGCTTTTACTTCATGTTGGCGGATATTTTGGTGCGGCTGATAAACCACCACAACGCCTTTCTTATGATCCATCTCCGCTTGTTCATTTGCCACCTCAATCGTCGCTTCAATTTCTTCAGGGTGATGCGCGTAGTCCGTATATACTCCGTCACTCAAACGTTCAAATCTTCTCCCCACTCCTGGAAACTCACTCAAGATTTTAGTAATCTCATCGATTCCAAATGTCCTGCCCATATCAACCATTATCTTCGCTATCGCCGCCGCAGCGAGACTTGCGTCTTTTCGCCGCACATCACCGGCCAAACGATAATCTGCTTCTATCCCTTCTCGCACCACATTTTCACTTTGTTTCTCAAATTGCAAAAATGCTGCCACATAATCTTCCCTCGTCGGATAAATATCCGAATGATCATAAGTCACCGCCGGTAACACAGCAAGCCATGGGTGATATTTCAAAAAATTCCGATCATACTCGTCCGCTTCATAGATAAAATATTTATCGCCTGCATGATACGCCCCCGAAACAGCAAATCCTAGAGTCGTCCCCACAATATAAGATACTGGTAGCCCAAGTCTCAGCGCCGTCCATATAATCATCGCTGTAGTTGTCGTCTTGCCATGTGTACCAGCCACAGCCACCATTTTAAGGCCCAATTTATCAACAAGATAAGCCGTAAAATCATCTCGCTTCGTACATTTTATACCTGCTTCTTTTGCCATCACGAGCTCTGCATGGTCCTCCGTAAGCGCTGAAGTATATACAAACCAATTTATGCCGTCTTCTATTTTCTTAGCCAAAAACTTGCCATCCTGCTGCCCAATTTCTACCTCTATCCCAGCTTGCAATAATTCATCATAGATCGCCCCCTTTGCCAAGTCCGATCCAGCTACCGAGAAACCTGCCTGTTTTGCCATCAATGCCAACGGGCCCATTCCCGTCCCTGATATTCCTGAAATATATACATTCATGATATAATATATTATATAATGAAAATCAATTCCGAACAAGAGATGCTAGAGTTTGGGCAATCTTTTTCAAAGCAAATAGCCAAAACTAATAAAGCTACTGTCATCGAACTGATCGGCGACGTAGGTGCAGGTAAGACTACCTTTGTGCGTGGTCTCGCCAAAGGACTCGGCATCAAGGAACCCATATCAAGCCCCAGCTTTGTCATTTCCAAAACCTACGCTCTTCCCTTAAACCGCGGCAACCTCGTTCATTATGATTTTTACCGTCTAAGCGATCCCGGGATCATGTCCGACGATTTACAAGAAAACCTAGAAAACCCCAAAAACATCATTGTCATCGAATGGGGCGAAAGCATCGCAAATATACTCCCAAAAAATAGAATCAAACTCCACATAGAATATAACGATAATGACATTAGGAATATATCATGAGGTTATATTTAGATACTAGCACGCCCAAAACAATCTTAAGACTAAACGATCAAGAATACCAGTATAATTTTGAAGGCGATCTTGCCGAAAAACTCCTTCGCTTCATAAATGACAAGTTAGCCGAAAATGAAAAAACTTGGCAGGACCTCACTGAAATCACCTTTATGTCTGGCCCAGGGTCTTTCACCGGTCTTCGTATTGGCGCCTCAATTGTGAATACATTATCACATGAGCTAAAAATCCCTTTAAAAGATCATCACGGCAAACAACACAAAATTATCATACCCAACTACGGCCGCCCCGCCAACATCAGTGCGCCCCGCAAATAAACTTTAGCTATCTTTCGTCAACTCTTGTCGCACAAAACTACGAATCGCTATTGCCATAAATACGCCAAAGAGCACCGCCATCACGCCAGCAATCGTTGCTACCACAATCAACCCTCGTGTATTATCTGGTCGTACTACAGTACTTTCACCAAGCGGTGCAACATAACTTGGGTCTGTCGGGTCATACGCAATCTGCACCCCCTCATCTTTACGATTTGCTAATTTCGCATCAGTCACCGTCAAATTCATACCTCTAAATTCTACCGCAAACGTCGAATCATCCGAATCACGATCTGCGTGAAAGATACGCACAATCGAACCCTGACCTCGCTCAATCGTCACCCCAGAATAAGCCAACTCCTCATTTTCCACGCTAGCATAAACTTCACCATTTTCATGAATAGCAAACCTTCCTGTCGTCGCGCTATGTACGCCACCCATATCTACCACCAAACGATCCCCCACAAACACAAACGTATCATCATCTGCTGTAATTTCAAAACCTTCATCTCCACTTGCGAGTACCGTAAATGGTACTGCAAAATTCATTGTAAATAAATGGTTATGTCCATCACTATTCGCTTCATCACCTTTAGAAAATCCCACTTCATCTAGCGGATAAAATCTGTCTTGGTGGAACGAAAACACCGCCCCATTTGAAGAGTATTCTAATTTCAACGCTCCAGTATAGCTAGCACTTTTACCATCTACAGCCTCAAACCAACGATCAATATTTGCCATACCACGATTTGCAGTCAATCGTCCAGCATTCGCCACTGGCAGATAATCGCCGCCCAACTCAAATTCTACTAGACCAGGCTCAAGCTCTTTATTATAATATCCACATTCGCTCCACTCAAACTGACGCGCTTCGAGCATCTTTTTAGCATTCACGTTATACAAATCTACACATTCATCGGCTTTTTGGTCAAAGTACGCCACCGACAAAAACACATCTTTTTCTTCCGAAAGCCCCGCACTGGCCAATATAGCCTCGGGTGTTTTTGCAATTGCCGCTTGTTTAATCTCTGCTACCGATCTAGATAATCCCACGATAGCAAGCACAAGCGCGACCGCAAACGTGCCTATCGCAATTGCTCCAAAGATCTTAGACTTATTTTTTCGTTTAATCATCTAACTCTCCAATTTTAGTATATGCTTTTTTAGCATAAAAATCAAGTATCAATCACCCTCCGCTTTTGGTATTCCGAGCTCCGTATCCGAAAGTACCCCAGAGGCAAAAGGATTTTCCTCACTATCAATCATTTCAACTTCAACCTTAAACATTTTTATATACTCTTCGAGTTGTTCCATAGAAAGTGAACCGGATTTAGCAAAATCAAAATTCTCCTCCTGAATTTCTTCTTCCTCTATCTCAGCCTCGTCCGGCAAAAAACCCGGCCGCGATCGATCCAGATAAATATCTCCCGAATTATGATAAATCGCCAAACTGACACCAGTCGTAGCCACCGCAACAACGATTGAAATCACGCCAAGCAAAATTAAATTCTTACCGCCACTCTGCATTTTCTTTTTCCCTTCCGTCATATCTTACCCTTTAATTGATCAACTAATTTTAGATGTGTCGATATTAGACTCCTGATCCGCATCACACTTTGCCTGATAGTTTTTCGTTTTTGACGAACCATAACCAACTGCTCATAGAATTTACCGGGTTCTTTTTTGCAATCCATACCGACCAACTCTTCAAGTGCTTGTTGATAGCCAATATAATCACTCGCAAACACTGTTTTCGCATCGGCAAATTCATTCTGATTTTCCACTAGGTCCACATCCGATAGGTTGTTCTCTACTAATCTCATATTAAGCGGTACCACAAACTTCGTCAGTATTGTCTCGTATCTTCCACCAAGAAACACTCTCACTCGTGCATCGTTTTTTTGAACCTTCTTCAGTGCATCACGGATCTCCTCGCAATGATCCGATATCGCTAATTCTTGATTCTTTGCCACTGCCCCCACCATTCCAACTTGAAAAAACGTCATCATCACCGCACAGCAAACAAGACAAATTTTCTTCATATACTCATTGTACCACATCATTTCTATTAATCACGTTTCAACATTACCGTAAACGCTTCAGAAGGAATATCAATCTTGCCAAATCGTTTCATGCGGGCTTTACCTCGTTTTTGTTTCTGCAACAATTTAGCTTTCCGATCACGATCCCCAGTGTGGATTTTCACAGTCACATCTTTCCGATATGCCCCAATCGTTTCTCGCGCAATAATTCTCGCGCCAATTGCAGCCTGCAAGGCCACTTCCCAGTTTTGTCTCGGTATCACTTCTTTTAGCTTCCTAGTCACTTCGCGCCCAATCCCTTCCGCTTCAGAGCGGTGCGCCATTACTGATAGCGCGTCTATTTTGTGACCACCTACCAAGAAATCTACCCGCACTAAATCTTCTGCTCGGTATCCGTTAATCTCGTAATTAAACGACGCGTAACCACTCGTCACTGATTTTAATTGATCATAAAAATCCGTTAGCAAATTCGCCATCGGCGCTTCAAAATCAATCACCGCCCGTTCTTCAATATACGAAAGGCTCGTCTGATGCCCACGTTTAGAATTAATCAGGTTCAGCACAGCTCCAATCATATTTTTTGGCAAGATAATCTCACCTTTTACCCACGGTTCTCGGATCTCACGAATTTCCGACGCATCTGGCAAATCAGCAGCTGACTTTATTTCTATCACCTCGCCATTATTCATCACCACTTCATAATTTGTCGATGGATTTGTCACAATAAGGTCAAGCCCAAACTCCCGTTCCAGTCGCTCACGAATAATATCCATGTGCAAAAGCCCCAAAAATCCAATCCGGAGACCAAAACCTAGTACCGGTGAATTCTCTGGTTCAAATCTCAGCGCCGAATCCGAAAGTGCCAATTTCTCAACTGCCTCCTTTAGATCCTTATACTGATCATTTGACACTGGAAAAAATCCTGCATACACAAAAGGTAATACATTTTTGTATCCGGGTAAAGCCTCATTCGCTGGATTTTTTGTCAGTGTTACCGTATCACCTACTTTCGCCTCTCTAGTTGTCTTAAGATTCGTCACGATATAGCCAATCTCACCCGCTCCCAAAGACTCCCGCGGCGTCATCTTCGGCGTCAACACCCCCACTTCTAGCGCCAACCCTTTCGTCCCCGCCGCCATCATCAGTATCTCTGCATTTTTACGAATCTCCCCCTCAAAAATCCTCACATAAAGCACCACCCCTCGATAATCATCAAAATATGAATCAAATATCAGCGCCCTAGTAGAAACCAGTCCTGAGCTTTTCGAAGAGTAAAAGCGTAGTGCAGCCGGAGAGCCGTCAGGCTCCCCGCGCGAAACGCTCGAGAAAAACTCAGGGCTGGTTTCTACCACTGCATCTAATATCTGATCCACATTTTTCCCAGTTTTACCTGAAGCCTCAATTATGTCATCACGTTTACACCCGAGCAGATTCATAATTTGCGCCGATACAGCCTCCACATCTGCCGCCGGCAAATCGATTTTATTAATTACAGGTATTATCGTGAGATCCTGCTCCAGCGCCAAATACACATTCGCCAGCGTCTGCGCTTGGATACCTTGCGTCGCATCGACGACCAACACCGCCGCCTCCACCGCCTGCAAGCTGCGCGACACCTCATACGAAAAATCCACATGCCCCGGCGTATCGATCAAATTCAAAGTATAACCCTTCCAGTGCATCGTCACAGGAGCCAGTTTTATCGTAATCCCCTTCTCGCGCTCCAACTCCATCGAATCTAGTAGCTGCGATTTCATCTCACGCTTACTAACCGTTCCCGTAAGTTCCATCATCCGATCCGCAATCGTCGACTTCCCATGATCGATATGCGCAATTATGCAAAAATTTCGTATCTTCTCCATAGTAATTTATTTCACGCCAATCATCGACAGCGACAACTTACCATGATCAATCGCCACCAGACGTACTCTCACTTTATCCCCAACTTTCAAAACCTCATCAACTGATTTAAGTCTTTTACCTTCCCGAATCTGCGAGATATGAAGCATTCCATCAATCGAAGGCATAATGTTCACAAACGCCCCAAAATCTTTAATCGATACCACGGTACCTTCGTAAATCTTCCCGACTTCCGGCTCCTCTACAAGGGACTTCACCCAATCAAGTGCTTTCTTGATCTTTTCGGGATCATTACCAGAGATCGTCACTAACCCAGAATCATCAATATCCACCTCAGCTCCGGTCTCAGTCGTAATTTTGTTGATGGTCTCACCACCTTTGCCAATGATTGAGCCGATTTTCTCCGGTTTCACCATGATTTTCTCAATTTGCGGTGCATACTTAGAAATTTCTTTACGCGGTTCCGGCAAAACCTCAGTCAAATGTTTCAGGATAAACATTCTGCCTTCGTGACTTTGCTTCAAAGCCTTCTCCATGATTTCTACCGGCAATCCGTGTACCTTCATATCCATCTGAAGCGCCGTCACGCCCTCTGTCGTGCCAGTCACCTTAAAGTCCATATCACCAGCAAAATCTTCCGCGTCCATCAAATCTGTCAGCACATAAGCCTTGTCAATATCCTTTGCTGTAATCTCAGAGCCCTTCGGCACATCTACCATCAATCCCATCGCCACACCTGATACCGGCCGCTTAATTGGCACGCCCGCGTCCATCAATGCAAGACACGAAGAACACGTTGCCGCCATCGACGTCGAACCATTTTGTGACATGATCTCAGTTACGCTACGAATCGCATACGGAAATTCTTCCTCAGACGGCAAAACTGGAATCAACGCCCGCTCCGCAAGATAACCGTGCCCAATCTCACGCCGCCCAGGCGAACCAATCCTACCTGGCTCACCAACCGTATAAGAAGGCGCGTTGTAGTGATGCATATAGCGACGTTTCCCGTCCGTTACTTCCATCGTATCGACATCTTGAGCATACGACAAAGGCGCAAGAGTCACGATATTCATCGCCTGCGTCACCCCTCTGGTAAACAGCGACGAACCATGCGTTCTTGGCAATATCGAAACTTGCGAACTAAGAGGTCTCACTTCATCAAGTTTTCGTCCGTCTGGACGCACATTTTCTTCGACAATTCCACGGCGCACTTCTTTATGTACGGCCAGCTCAAACGCCTGATCATATACATCACGCAAGTTTTCATCATACCAAGCAACCTTTTCGTTGTCAGTTTCACCCTTGCCATGAGAGAGCGCGAATTCATCATGCATCGCATATTTTATATCGTCCAAAATCTGAGCACGCTCCATCACGTTGCCACGTACCTTTGACCCAAATTTGCCTTTTGTCCATGCCTCTACTTCCTCTAAAACTGTTTCGTCCGGCAATACCAGCTCGTATTCTTGCGGAACAGCCGCAACCTGTTTTGCCAACTCTCTCTGAAGATCAAGCACCGGCCGAACCTCACTTACCGCCCAATGCATCGCTTCAATAATAGTTTCTTCCGGCACTTCTTTCATGCCAGCCTCAACCATCATCACTTTACCATCTTTGCAAGCGACCACAAGATCCATCGGTGATTGCTCACGCTCTTCTGGGCTAAGAAAACCTTTGAACTTCCCCCCGATACGTCCAATCCGAATTCCTGCGATCGGCCCATCAAATGGCACACCTGCATTCATCAGCGCCGACGAAGCGGCAATCATCGCCACACAGTCTGGCCTAAACTCTGGATCCATCGAAAGCACCGTACAGACAACTTGCACTTCTTGTCGATATCCCTTAGGGAACAACGGGCGAATCGGTCGATCTATCAGCCGCCCAACCAAAACCGCTTCATCAGCCGGCTTCCCTTCACGCTTGATAAAACGAGAGCCCGAAATCTTACCAGCCGCATACCACTTCTCTTCATAATCGATCGAGAGCGGGAAAAAGTCTTGCACCACCGGTTTTGTCCCTACCACCACCGACCCCAAGACCACAGTATCGCCATACTTTACCAACACTGAAGAAGTCGTCCTAAATCCAACTCGATTAACTTCCAGCGTCAACTCCCTACCCAGCCACTCTGTCGAGACCCTTACAGTCTTCTTGCCATTCGGGTTAATAATTTCCATAAAAATAATCCTTTCTCGGGAAAACTCCAGATATGAGCCCCGTCTCGTATCTGCCGTCTTCCCAAATATGTTAATTTCCTGATTACCATTATACCAAACCTTGCATTTTTACGCAAAATATGCTATAATATAGACATCAGTTGTTTTAGCATGTTTAACAACTATTACCAAAGGGAGGGTTAAAACATGGGTAACTTAAATTCAAGAAACTACAAACTAGCCGCAAAAGAAGGTTCTGGAGTATTGACCATCACCGGATTGCCCCTAGAAGAAAGCCGTTATTATGCGCCGCTCGGCAAACTTTATTCGAGCTGTCGCAAGCGCAACGCCGAACAATACGGCATCCAAGTAACTGGAATTTTTTTGTATGATTATCCTGAAAACGGAGTCATCACTGGCAGTTTTCATCCAAACTGCTACGACTGCAACGACGAAGAAGCAAAAATCAATAAGGTTCTTCGTCGATTCGACGAAACGTTCGAAAGGCAAATGACATTATTCATCGACGTCATAGAATGTTTCATGGATAATGAAGAACAGGGCTATTCAGCTTATCTTGAACACCTCAAACATATAGATTTTGTAGCCAACAACTTCTACGAATCCGACGAAGAACGTCGCGTTGCCGTCGATGCAGCAATCGAAGATTGTAACCAGATGTTTGATGACTTTCTTATTTCTATCGGTGTTAAAACTAATGCCGACCTCAAGAGAAGAAAAAGAAACAAGTCAAAAATAGCTCAAGCCAAAAAAGAGCTTGAAAACATCGCGGCCAAATTCGAAAAGTAGTTCAAAAAACCCGCCTTCAAAAGGCGGGTTTTCCATTGCCAAAATTTATTTCCTGAGGCCTAGTTTGCTGATGGTTGCCTTATATAGCTCAAAATCAGTCTCCTCCAGATACTTCAGCAAACGCTTCCGTTTCCCTACCATCTGCATTAAACCTCTTTTGGCCATAAAGTCATGTTTATTATTCTTGACATGCTCGGTCACTTCTTTGATCCGTTCTGTCAGAATAGAAACTTGAACTTCAGGAGAACCAACATCAGCCTTATTGCGGGCGACCTTGGCAATAGCCTTGTCTTTATTCTCTTTTGTTATCATTGCCCCATTATATCACATCTGTTATAATTGTGCAATGGACGAAAATCAGATTATCTTAATCGACAAGCCCGCTGGTATTTCCAGTTTCGGCGTAGTTGCCAAAGTCCGTGCCAAGCTCCGTGACGAATTCGGCCACAAAGTCAAAGTCGGCCACACTGGCACTCTAGACCCCTTCGCCACCGGCCTCCTTATTCTTCTCACCGGCAAAATGACCAAAAAATCCTCCGAATTTTTAAAACTCGACAAAATCTACGAAGCCACCTTGAAGCTCGGCTTCGTCTCCACCACCGGCGACCCTGAGGGAGAAATTAAGCCATACGATAATGATGTTAAAGCGCCAGAAGATACTCTTTCAAGGAATAAAGAACAAATTCAACAGTTTTCAGTTGAGGGGCTTATCGGAGGCACGGCCGAGATTGAGGGCGCTTGCCCTGTGACGACAGGCGCAAGCGACCCGTCCCCGAAACGAAAAGCTGTTGAATTTGCCCTCAACTCATTCATTGGCAAAATCAAGCAAACTCCGCCTAAATTCTCCGCCATCAAAATCGATGGTCAACGTGCCTATAAACTCGCTCGCGCCGGTAAAGATTTTGATATCCCTAGTCGCCAAGTCGAAATCTACAGTATCGATATCCTAGAATATCACTATCCCGAACTCAAAATTCGCGTACACTGTAGCTCTGGTACTTACATCAGAACTCTTGCCGAAGACATCGGCAAAGCATTAAACACTGGCGCCTATCTCATCGCTCTCCGCCGCACCCGCGTCGGAAACTACGATATAAAAGATGCTCAAACTATGCTATAATTAAGTCATGCTAGTGGCAAATTCCAAATTGCTCGGTCTTCCGGTTCTCAGTATTCAAACCGGTGCTCCAGTCGGCTTTATCGCAAACTCAATTGTCGACCCGAATACATTTCAAATCATCGCCTTCTTACTAACCGGCGGCCTCGTTCGCGAAGCAAAGTATCTAGATATCAAATCTATCCGCGAATATTCCACGCTAGGCATCGTCATAGATAGCGTCGATGAACTTAATGCCCCAGACGACATCATCAAATTAAGCCAAGTCTTAGAACTTAATTTCAATCTCCTCGGTCTCAAGGTCGAAACCAAAAAAGGCTCAAGGCTCGGCCACGTACTAGACTTTACTGTTTCACCCGACAATTTCTCCATCAGCCAAATCATCGTCAAACGCCCTTTCATCAAAAGTTTCAACGATCCCACTCTAGTCATTTCTCGCCAAGAAATCGTCGAAATCACCGACTACAAAATCATAGTCAAAGACGAAGAAAAGACTCTCAAATCTCGTGCCGCCAAAGAGGATTTTGTTCCAAATTTCGTCAATCCATTCCGCGAAAAACAGCCAGGCTACGCTCCAAGCGACATCACCAAAAAAGAAGCTTAATCTTCATACTCTTCAATCGCTTTGCGTGCTTGATCATACGAAAATCCTTGACGCACCAAATACGCCATCAGTTTCCCATCATCATATCGCGCTCGCTTCCGCGCGATTATTTTGCGGATTTCCTCCTCATCATCTCGCCCACCTAGCACTTCCTCAATGATTTCCTTTGCTATTCCTTTCCTCATGAGTTCCATTCGAAGCCGTTTCTTAGATACTCCTTTTTTGACAAACCGATTCTCGACATAATACTCCGCAAACCTTAAATCGTCTAAGTATCCTTTTGAAATCAATCGCTGAATTATCTCCTCAGAAAACTCAAAAACATCTTCTGAGGAGCGTCCCGAAGAAGATGTTTTGAGTTTTCTGGACAAATATTCTCGAGTCTCACGAATCGATCTCGGTCGCATCAAGGCCCACTCAAGCGCCCGCTGATATAGTTTACCGAACTCCGAAGCAGTTTTATATTCAGCAAGTTGAACGTCAGTTATTTCAAGTCCGATTTTTATGCCGAGATCCACAACTTGCATGACATCAAGCGAAAAAGAATATTTCCCATCGACAAAAACATTCACTCGATTCGGATTCTTCACCCCTTGCTTCAAATTAGTGATAATCATTCTGCGGCTGCACGCTCTCTAATTTTACTCTCAATCTCCGCCATCAATTCCGGCTTCTCGCGGAATAATTTCTTCACAGCTTCACGCCCCTGCCCCAAGGTTTCACCATTATATTTAAGAAAAGCGCCAGCCTTATCCATTATGCCATATTGCACAGCAAGGTCAAGCACATCACCAGCTTTCGAGATTCCTTCATTATACATGATGTCAAACTCTGCCGTCCTAAACGGTGCCGCAATTTTATTCTTCACTACCTTAATTTTCGTTCGGTTACCCGATACATTATCGCCTTCCTTAATCTGGCCAATTCGCCGAATGTCAACTCGCACCGATGCATAAAATTTCAGAGCATTACCACCCGTAGTCGTCTCTGGATTTCCAAACATCACACCAATTTTCATTCGGATCTGATTAATAAAGATCACAGTAGCACGTGATTTTGAAATAATACCCGTGAGTTTGCGCATCGCTTGCGACATTAGTCTCGCCTGAAGCCCCATTTGTGCATCACCCATGTCGCCGTCAATTTCCGCCTGTGGCACTAGAGCCGCTACCGAGTCCACCACTATGAGATCCACCGCATTAGATCGCACCAAAGTCTCGCAAATTTCAAGAGCCTGCTCACCATTATCCGGTTGAGAAATTAATAAATTCGCCGTGTCCACTCCAATTTTCTTCGCATAGGCTGGATCAAGCGCATGTTCCGCATCGATAAACGCCGCCTGCCCACCTTGCTTTTGCATTTCCGCAATTGCATGAAGCGCCAATGTCGTTTTACCAGAAGATTCCGGACCATAGATCTCAATAATCCGCCCCTTCGGCCAACCCCCACCTAGCGCCAAATCTAGCGACAGTGACCCAGACGGCAACAGCTCTACGTCCATCTTTGGAGTTTCACCCAGTCGCATGATTGAACCATCACCAAATTGCTTCGTGATCTGCGCCATCGCTAATTTCAAAGCCTCGCTTTTGCCATCGAGCACCTCATTTTTAGTATTTTTCTTATCCACCGCATCCTTTTTTGTCATAATAGTATTACCTTTCTACTAATAATTATATAATAATATTTAAACTACGCCAACCCTATCTTCTGCGCCTCTTATACCACGCATCAAATATTATTTCAACCCCCTACGAAGTCGTGCTATAATAGCTACATGAGAATGAATGAAAACATTTTGATTTCTAGCTTAACCACCATGCGTCTTGGCGGCCCCGCCCGCTATGTTCTCGAAGTAGAGACAAAGCAGGACGTTGCCGACGCCTACGGTTTCGCCCGCCAGTTCAATCTCCCTACTTTCGTCCTCGGTTACGGTGCCAACACGCTTGGCCACGATGAAGGCTTCAACGGCGTCATCATCATCAACCGCATGCGCGGCATCGAAGTCGTAACATCGACGGGTGACGCGACTCGTCTTAAAGTTATGGGGGGCGAATACTGGGACAATGTAGTGGCCTACGCTTGCGAAAGAGGCCTCACCGGTATTGAAGCCTTGAGCCGTATCCCAGGCCTCACCGGCGCCGCCCCCGTCCAAAACATCGGTGCCTACGGCCAAGAACTCGCCGACACTTTCGTCGAAACCGAAGTCTACGACTCCGCCACAGGCACTTTCAAGACTCTCTCCAAAACCGACCTCAGCTTTTCCTACCGTCACAGCATTCTTAATACTTCCGAAAAAAACCGCTACTTCGTTATTTCCGTCACACTGGAACTTCACCACGGCTTCATGCCTCGCCCTTTTTACAACTCAATCGAACGCTTCATCGAGGCAAACAACATCACCGATTTTAGTCCCAATGGCATCCGAGAAATCGTCTCAAGGATCCGCGCCGACAAACTTCCTGATCCTCTAGAAAAAGCCAGTTCTGGTTCATTCTTCAAAAATATCTATTTGAGTGATGAAGAAGCCGAAGCCGCCGAAAACAAAGGTTACCCGGTCCACCGTGGCAAAGATGGCAACAAAATCAATTCCGGTTGGCTCATCGAACAAGCCGGTTTCAAAGGCAAACTCATCCATGGCATTCGAGTAAACGACAAAGCCTGCCTCGTGCTTATCAATGAATCCGCCACTTCATTTAATGATCTCATGAAAGCGCGCGAAGAAATCGTCAGCAAAGTCTACGATAAATTTGGTTATTGGCTCCAGCAAGAGCCAGTGGAGATAGTCTCATGAAAATCCTCAATGGCCAAGAATTAGCCGGTTATATTAAAGAGCGGCAAGCTCGTCAAGTCCGCGGCCTCAAAAACCCGCCCAAGCTCCTAATTCTTCGCGACAGCGACAATCCCGTAATCACCAAATACGTCAACCTCAAAATTCGCTACGGTGAAGACATCGGGATAGACGTAGTTGACATTTGTACAAATATCCAAAAAGAAGTAATTCGCTCGAATTCCGATCCGTCAGTCCACGGCATCATCATCCAGCTACCACTAAAAGATCCGTCTTCCACCGACACACTTTGCGATCTCATCACTCCCACAAAAGACGTCGACGGACTAGGCAAAAACGCAGACTACGACTCCGCTACCGCCACCGCCATCAATTGGCTTCTCGCTGGCTACGATATCGATCTCAAAACTAAACACATCGCCATCGTCGGTCGCGGCAAACTCGTCGGCGCTCCGCTGTATCGCATGTACCAAAACTCAAATTACGACGTTGACCTTTTTCATCGTGGCTCCGATCTCGCCAAACTAAAAGACTATGACGTCATTATCACCGCCACTGGGCAGCCCGGCCTCATCACCAGTAGCATGATCAGCCCTGGTGCCATTGTCATCGACGCCGGCACAGCATCAGAAGACGGCCGCCTCAAAGGCGACCTTGCACCAGAAGTCAGAACACGCCAAGATCTTGCCGCTATCACTCCCAAAAAAGGCGGCGTTGGCCCACTCACCGTCGCTTGCCTCTTTGATCATGTTATTAAATCTGCATCAAAACCTCACTCTAAAAAATAAACAGACCAAAATCTGCTTATTTTTGGAGCCGATGGCAGGGATCGAACCTGTGACCTGCTCGTTACGAATGAGCTGCTCTACCAACTGAGCTACATCGGCACAGAAACCACATATATATTATACCACAATGTGTTATAATTGTAATAACTAAGGAATCATAACAAGTATAGTACAAAATGTCGGAACTAAAAACTAGCCTCATCAAAATCTACCAAACAGAACGCGGGATCATCATTATGATTCTCATCAACATTCTGCTTGCCTTAATTCTATTCGTGTTCTCAACCTTAAGCCTAAACCCAAACGCAGCAGTAGTCAAAATCGGCTACGGCGACATCGGCGGCTATCGCGATGGCACATGGGTCAACATGATCTGCTACCCAATCTTAGCATTAGTATTTGGGATACTGCACAGCATTTTAGCCATCAGGATTTTTAGAAAACGCGGCGGCGGCATGGCCAAATTATTCCTAGCCATCACTACTATTCTAATCTTGGGGACATTTCTCGTGCTAACAAGATTATTGAGCGAGGGATAAATGCGCAAAAATCTCGAGATTCCTCAGGGCAAACGTTCGCGATTGTATCGTTTCCTAGAAATCCTACCAGGATTAATCTCATACTCGGCAATCATTTTACTCTTCATATTATCTCTGATCGACCCCGTGATTGGTAGTATTTACTTATTCACCATCATCGCTTCCACATTAGTAAAAGCAGTTGGCGTAGCTTATCGCACAATTCAGGGCTACGAAGTAATGAATCGAGCAGGAAGAGTCGATTGGCGAAAACGCGTAGAAGATTTAGAAAATCCTCACGCAGCATACGAGCGTTTGCGCGACGAAAACGGCAAAAGCTATCATTTTGAAGAACACATCGAAAATCTAAAAATGATCGCCGCGATGGAATCCGAATACATGAAACCTTCCAGAGTCTATCACGTAGTCATCATGACCGCCTACAACGAAGGCCTAGAAGTACTAGAGCCTTCAATTGAAGCCGTCAAAAATACTACTTTCCCGAATCAGCAAATCATCTTCGTTTTAGCCTACGAGGCACGCGGTGGCGAGCCCATGGAACAGACCGCTTTAGCCTTAGCCAAAAAATACAAAGGAGTATTCTATAATTTTATGCTAGTTAGTCACCCCGATGGGCTTGCCGGCGAAGTCATCGGCAAAGGCCCAAACCTAACCTACGCTGGAAAATCTGTCACCGAATGGATACACAAGAAAAAGTTGCCAATCGAAAACATCATAGTCACCTCCCTCGATTCAGACAATCACATGGCACCAAAATACTTAGACTCGGTTGCCTATGAATTCATCACTCACCCAAATCGCCAAAGATTGAGCTACCAGCCGATTTCGCTATTCATGAACAATATATGGGACGCGCCAGCCCCAACCCGCATCATCGCCGTATCCAATTCCTTTTTCAACGTAATTACCACGATGCGGCCACATCTTCTCAGAAATTTCGCTTCGCATTCGCAACCCTTGCAAGCACTAGAAGCGATGGATTTTTGGTCAAAACGAACGATCGTCGAAGACGGCCATCAATACTGGCGATCTCTATTCTTCTTTTCAGGAGACTACTCAGTCGTACCAATTCGTATCCCAATCTACCAAGATGCAGTAATCGACGAAACATTATGGAAAACTATCAAAGCTCAATTCATTCAAGTTCGCAGATGGTATTATGGTGCCTCAGACGTCGCCTACGTCGGATCAAAACTCTTCGTCAAAAAATCAAAGCGCATAGTGCCATTCTGGCAATTATTCCCGAAATTCTGGCGCCTACTAGATGGTCACGTCACGCTTGCAATACTCGCACCGATCGTAGCATTCGGCGGATGGGTACCAATGATCATGAATCTCTCAGCCCACTCCATGGTAACATACAATTTGCCCAACATCGTCAGCATAGTAGAAACTTTTGCCTCAGTAGGTTTATTGGTCTCGATCTTAGTATCCATTAAAATGCTACCCAAAAGACCAAAAAAATATCCCAAAAGTCGCTCCGTCATGATGGTCCTGCAATGGATCTTGATGCCAGTCACCTCAATCTTATATCAGTCGCTAGCGGCATTCTACGCACAAACCCGCCTCATGCTGGGTCGTTACATGGAAAAATTCGACGTCACCAGAAAAGTAGTCAAAAAATAGCTCTATCGCTTTTTAGCAGTTTTGCGTCGTTTCTTGGTTGACGCTGTGTCCTCACCAGCCTCCATTCTTGCCGACAAATTAAGAGCCCTGAGTAGTTTTGACCTCGCATGCGGTGTGAATATTTTTTCCATCCAAGATGACTTTGGGGTCTGATTCTTAGAAGTCAAAATCTCCACAATATCCCCTTGCTCCAACTTCCGATTCAAATTTGACATCTTCCCATTGATTTTTACCCCCACCACATGATCTCCGATTTCCGAGTGCAATCTATAAGCAAAATCTAGCGGCATCGCCCCCGCCGGCAGATCAATGATATCTCCTTTTGGCGTGTACACAAAAATCTTATCTGCAAACAAATTCAACTTCAATTTTTTAAGGTCAACCTTTTTCCCTTCACGTAGTCGCGCCGCAGTCATTTGCAACTCCGTAATCCAAAGTAAATTCGTCGGCAAGTGTTCAATTTTGCCTCGCTTATAATTCTCGGTTAATTTTTGCTCATTATAATAAAAACTCGCCGCAAGCCCCCGCTCCGCATATTCATGCATCTCTCGTGTCCGGATCTGGAATTCCACGACATGTTTATCCTTAGTGATAACTGTCGTATGCAGCGACTGATACCCATTCTGCTTCGGCATCGCAATATAATCTTTGATCCGTCCATTCATCGGCATATAGAGCGAGTGAATTATCCCGAGCGTCAAATAGCAATCGGTAATATCGTCCACGATAATTCGAAGCGCCGTTAAATCATAAATCTCATTGATATTTTGGTTATGCTTGGCCAATTTCTTGTGAAGCGAATAAACCGACTTCACGCGCCCAGATATCTTGAATTTGATTTTTTCTTTTCTTAGTGCTTCGGCCACCTCAACTTCAATCTTTTTTAGAGACTTTTCTGCCGATCTATTTGTTTTTTCGATCAAAGTTTTTAGCTCTTCATATCGCCTCGGATCCACATAGCGAAAAGCCAGATCCGCCATTTCTACCCTAAGTAACCCCATGTTCAATCTATCCGCTAATGGCGCAAATACTTCCAAAGATTCCTTTGCAATTTTTTTCTGCTTATCTGGTGGCAACGCCGACAACGTTCTAAGATTATGCAATCTATCTGCCAGCTTGATGATGAGTACCCGAATATCATCACCTAGCGCAATCATTAATCGCAAAAAATTATCTCGTGTCGCTGGCAAATATGTATCAATATCCCTCATTCCTGTCCGCGCTGTCGAAAGTTTCGTCACTCCATCTACCAAAAACGCTACCGATTCCCCAAATTCTGCGCGAATGTCCTCAAGCGTTAGATCCGTATCTTCTACCGTATCATGTAGGACCCCGGCAATAATCGTATCTTCATCCATCCCCCACTCTTCCAAGATTTTCTTAACAGCCAAAGGATGCACTATGTACGGCTCACCAGTTTTGCGAAATTGTCCCGTATGAGCTTTTTTGGCTACTTCTACCGCACGTTTTATCCGCTCCGATTCTTCACCAGTATTTTTCATATCAAATCGCCTATCGATTTTAATTTTACGCTAGCATTTTCTTCCTGTGATGTTTTTTCACAATATGTACAATTATACCTACGATTGCCGCAATGGTCACAGCGACCAGCGCCATAAACCAAATTGGGCAAATCACTACATCTCGCTCTACTTCCGATACCGTCCCTTGATAATAAATTTTCTGACTGATCTTCACTACACCTAGCGCTGGCAAATTCCCCACCTCGCGCTCTACAAATCTTGTCGTCTCTGGCATCACTAGTTCCGAGTATTCTCCTGAATTTTCTTCATTTGGCAAAATCACATTTCCCGTGAAAAAATCCGTCACTTTGATGATCACTGCCGCATCTTCATGCATATTACCGGTATTAGAAATCATTGCACTGACAGTCACAGGAGTAGAAACCACAAATCCTGGCACATTATTTTCCAAGATCTCACCCTCATGCTTAATTTCACCATTTACTGCTCCATAAATAATACTAGCCATCTCAAATACATTTTGCACTGCCACCCCATCACCACTCTCGGACTCCGTATCTGACGCCACCGTGATAGCTGCATACTGCCCGCCACCTGCAGCCGTCTCCGGCACCGTAATAGTAAACTTCAGTTTTTTCATCTCGTTCGGCTTAATCTTGCCGGTCGGTTCCTCAATCTTGATCCATTTCGACATCTCCGTATATTTCGACTCTGTCGTAAGATCGATATCATACTCCGATCGCGCATCCTCACTCGGCTTTATCCCATACGGTGCCACGGCCGCTTTGTAGGCAAAATCCTCCGTCGCATCCACCGGATTCACAATCGTGATCTCGCCCTCATACGTCTCACCTGGTTCCAGCGAGAATCTTTGGCTCATTGGTAAAATCGTAAAAGTGTTATTATCCATTTTTCCTCCACATCTTCAATCTACATTATACCAAATATTACTCAATCGACAAAATTTTACCAGTCCCTCGCTCAAGATGGAGTAATCTTTGATTGCTCGACCCTCTAAATCTCAAGCTCAAATCTCGCTGCTTCAAGATAAACGGCCCGTCAATCAAAGCATCGAGCGACTTCAGCAGTTCCCACGGTTCCCCGCCATATTCCTTTATCACGTCATAGGTAAAACCCGAAAAGCTCCACACATCCCAACCAAGTTCTCGCCGTACATATTCAGCGATTTTTGTGCAGGCCTTTGCCTGCACAAAAGGCTCTCCGCCACAAAAAGTTAGCCCCGTCTGCCCCTTAAATTGCGACAAACGCTCTAGCACTTCATCAATCTCTACCAAAAACCCCGCTTCATAATCCCAAGTCTCCGGATTCTGGCAGCCCGGGCAGTGATTTGGGCAACCCTGCGTCCAAATCACTGCCCTCAACCCATCGCCATTCACGATATTATCATGTTCCAGTGGCCCCGACAGCCGAATATATCCATCCGGCACCTCAACTTGACGCGAGATCCTGCCTAGAAAACTTGATGAGATCTGTTCCATTAACGGGTACCTTTCGCACAAGCTTTAACTTTCTCAAATGGTAGATCGCCTTCAAGCCGCCCACAGTGCGGACACCTATCGCCAGTAATTACACCCGAAAATCCACACACCGGATCACGGTCCACGGGATGATTCACCGACCCATAGCCAATTCCCTCATCGTGCATCTTCCGGATCACCGCCTCAAACGCCGCGATATTCTGCGACGGATCACCGTCTAGTTCAATATAAGTGATATGTCCAGCATTGCAAAGGTTGTGATATGGTGCTTCAATCTCAATTTTTTCAAACGCCGAGATCGGATAATACACTGGCACATGGAATGAATTAGTGTAGAACTCTCTATCTGTCACACCTGGAATCTTGCCAAATTCTTTACGGTCAATCTTAGTAAACCGCCCTGCAATTCCTTCCGCCGGTGTCGCCAGCAGTGTGAAGTTCAGTTTATATTTTTTCGCGTAGGCATCACAACGTTCACGCATGTGCGTGATAATATCTAGACCTAGCTCTCTTGAATCCTCATCTTCACCATGGTGCTTGCCAGTCATCGCCACCAGCGTTTCCGCCAGGCCGATAAATCCAATCGAAAGCGACCCGTGCTTAATCACATCGCGCAAGGTATCGTTCATACCTAGCTTCTCCGAGCCAAACCAGTTCCCTTGCCCCATCAAGAATGGGAAATTGCGCACATGTTGATTCGCCTGGAACTCAAATCTCTCAAGTAGCTCATCGCGCACCAAATCCATTTTCTCATCTAGCTCCTTATAAAATCCTTCCCAATCCGCTTCCTTCCTTTCGCCCAGGCAAATCCCGTGGCGAATCCCAATCCGCACCAAATTCACCGTCGTAAATGACAAGTTACCTCGCCCCGTCACAATTCCATCTGACTCTGGGAACACCGAAGCAAATACTCTCGTCCTACAACCCATGGTCGCAATCTCGGTCCGATAGTCACCTTTCTTGTAGTATTTCAAATTAAATGGCGCATCGATAAAGCAGAAGTTCGGGAATAGTCGCTTCGCCGAAACTTCCATCGACCTCTTAAACAAGTCGTAGTTCGGATCACCTGGCTCATAGTTCACGCCCGACTTTACCTTAAAGATCGAGATCGGGAAAATCGGCGTCTCACCTTTTCCGAGGCCATTTGCAGTTGCTTCAAGTAGATATTTTGACACCAAACGTCCCGCTGGCGATGTGTCAGTCCCGAAGTTAATCGATGTAAACGGCACTTGCGCTCCAGCTCTAGAATGCATCGTATTGAGGTTGTGTACAAAACCTTCCATCGCTTGCAAAGTCTCGCGCTCCACGTCTTCGTTTGACGCCTCAATCACCGCAGTAGGCCATTTAGCTTTTTCGAGCTTTTTATCGTCACCAAATTCATAAGTGTCCTTCACCTCGAGCTCCAATTTCTTACCAGCAAACTTATTGTACTTGGCGAGATTTCGCTTCAAAGCCTTCCGGAAAGATTTATTTACCCCTGGCGCCATCGCATAGTCAAAGTTCGGTATCGACTGCCCACCATGTTGCTCGTTTTGATTTGCCTGAAGCAAAATCGCCGCCAGTGCTCCATAGCTTCCAATCGAATTCGGTGTCCTAAGGTGCCCATGCCCAGTATTAAATCCACCATTCTCAAACATCACAAAAGGATCACTCTGGCAACAAGTCAAAGTACCTGTGGCATAAAAATCGAGATCGTGAATATGGATATCACCATTATCATGCGCTGCCGCAATATCCGGCCTGAGCAGCAACGTTTTTGCAAACACCTTAGAGCCTTCTGCACCAAATTGGAGCATCTTGCCCATCGCCGAGTTACCATCAACATTTGCATTTGATCTTTTTACATCAGAGTCTTCCGAAGCATCAGCATGCGAAATCGTCCGATAAATCATCATGAGGTCGCTCTTTGCTTCGCGCCGTCTTGATCTCTCCTGCCGATAACGAATATACTCTCGTGCCGTCCGCTTAAAGGAAGACTCCATCAATACTTCCTCTACAATATCCTGGATCTGCTCCACATTTGGCGTACGTGCCGAGATTTTTTCCTCAGCCCGCACCAGCACTTTTTCGGCCAAAGCCTTTGCTCTATCATATTTGAATTCTTCTGTCGCAAGCCCCGCCTTAGCAATCGCCTCAGTGATCTTCTCTGGATCAAATTTCACGATCTTACCGTCTCGCTTGACAATTCTCTTAAACATTATACCTCCATATTTAGCGTCTAATACCTAGTATACACCACTAAATATGGATTTTCAAGACCTTTTATGCTTAAAATAATACATATTTTTTAGGGTTTTATGCACCAGTATGTTATTATATAAAATATGAAATCAAAGTCTCAGTACGTCTGTCAGCAATGTGGCACAGCCTACGCCAAATGGATGGGTCAGTGCACAAATTGCGGTAGTTGGAACTCATTAGTCGAGCAAATTCCCGAGCCCTCTTCCGCCGCCAAATCTGCTCTGCAAAAGGGCCAGATCTCCGGCAAAAAACTAGATTTCGTCAAGATCAAAACCATCGAACCTAGCGACGAAAAGGCCCGACTCTCTACCGGCTTTTCTGACCTCGACATCGTACTAGGTGGCGGTATTTTATTAGGCAGTGTTTCGCTTCTCACTGGTCAGCCAGGTATTGGCAAATCTACCTTACTTATGCAGATCTGCGCCAAAATAGCCAAAAGTCACAGCGTGCTCTATGTCTCCGGCGAAGAATCCGCCGGTCAAGTCAAACTCCGTGCCGTCAGGCTCGGCGCCAATAGCGACAAACTCAGTTTTGCCGCCTCCACCAGTGCCAATGACATTGCCAAGACTATCGAATCCGGCGAATTCAGTCTCGTCATTATCGATTCAATTCAGACTCTCACTATGACAGAAATTTCCTCAGCCCCAGGCACGGTCTCACAAGTCACCAATTCCGGCAATCTCATCATTCATGCCGCCAAGGCCACCAATACTGCCGTAGTAATCGTCGGTCACGTCACCAAAGAGGGCACCCTAGCCGGTCCCAAAGTTCTAGAGCACCTAGTAGATGTAGTACTGAATTTCGAAGGCGACCGCTACGGCGGTTTCAAGACTGTGCGCGCCGTCAAAAACCGCTTTGGGTCCACCAACGAAGTCGCAATCTTCGAAATGAACTCTTCCGGCCTCCAAGAAGTTGAGAACCCTTCCGCCGCCCTTCTTTCCGAACGAACCAACACAGACGGCTCAATCATTCTCGCCACTCTAAATGGCAACCGACCCATCCTAGTAGAAATCCAAGCCCTCTGCGCCAAAACCAACTTTGGCTACCCCAAGCGCACCGCCAGTGGCTTTGATATCAACCGTTTAAATCTCTTAATCGCCGTCCTCGAACGTCGCACCAAGCTAAAGCTCGCCGACCAAGACATTTTCATCAACGTCGTCGGCGGTATGAAGCTCGCCGACTCCGCAGCCGATCTCGCAGTCTGCATGGCGATCGCCTCAGCCGTAGCCGGACGCAAACTCGGCGAAGAATACGTCGTCTTTGGCGAAATCGGGCTTGGTGGCGAAATTCGCTCCGCCTTCCGACCAGATCAGCGCATCGCCGAAGCCAAAAAACTCGGCTTCCAGCACGCCATCGGCCCCGCCACCATCAAAGACCCTTTCGTTATACCCATGAAAGATCTCCGCGCCACTCTCATCAAATACATTAAATAAAAAATACTTATAATTATAACAAAATCCACCCATTTTGTGAGTAATTGAGTAATTTATTTAGTGATCGACGCGTGCACAAATTACCTTTTAGTTTACATCCAAATTTCAAAAAATTACCTGGTGTTGTAA
>CAZMQX010000006.1:0-36377 GCA_964568745.1 uncultured Candidatus Saccharibacteria bacterium
AGAGCTGCTTGAATGCCCACCAGACAGACTCCATAAAATCTTTGTTCATGGTGCGATAGCAATTGTCAAAATCTACCCAGCGACCAACACGATCGATGGTAGAGCGCCAAGTTTCGGAGTTGGCGACCATGGATTCACGGGCTTTGATGATGTAATCTTCGAGAGTCCATTTGGTGCCGATGTCGCGGCGGTCGGTAATGCCAAGTTGTTTTTCGACGAAATTCTCGGCCGGAAGGCCGTGACAATCCCAGCCCCATCTACGCTCGACACGGTAGCCATTCATGGTCCAATAGCGCGGTACAGCGTCTTTTACGATAGAGCTAAGAAGCGTGCCATGATGAGGATTACCGGTAATAAATGGTGGGCCGTCGTAGAAAACGTAGGACTTGTCTTCGGGCCTTGACTCTACAGATTCTTCAAAAATCTTGTGTTTTTTCCACCATTCGGTGAGGGATTTTTCGTATTCGATCGCCCTTCGGCGTGCTCCAGCTCTATATTTCATAGAGATATTTTATCACCTTTTGGTGTGGATGTCGAGCTGAGGGTAAGGGATAGTGATTTTGTTGTCTTCTAGAGTAGTAACGATGGTGTGCAAAGCCTCACGGCGAACGCTGAGCTTTTGAGTTGGGTCAGTGCTAACGTAGATCAAGTAGTTCATCGCTGAGTCGCCGATCGAGGTGAGTCCATACAGCGTAGCGTCTTTAACTTTGTCTTGCTTTTTGATTTTGTCGACAGCGGGCTTTAGCGCTGCTTCGGCTTTTTTGACGGAGAGATTATAAGGCAAAGGGATAGTGAGATAGATGTCACCAGATACGACTTCGACCTGATCAATATTGCGATTTGCAATAGAGACAGCATTGCCGGTATTGATATCTTGTATCTTGGTGGTGCGGAGACTGATAGAAGTCACCTGTCCAGTGTTGTCGCCGTATTTTATGATATCACCGATCTCATAGTAACCATCGGTGATGATATCGAACCCTCGAAAAATATCTTTCAGGGCATCTTGCAGGGCAAAACCAATAATGATCGATGCAATACCAACGCCTGCGAGCATGGACGTAACGTTGATGCCGTATATCTGTAAAACCATGAGGATCGTGACGATGCCAAGAACGTAGCCGACGATACTTTTTAACATCCTGATGAAAGTCTTGTTCTTTTTCTGTGATAGGATTTTGGTGTTTTTCTTTTCTTTGTTGGAGAGAAATTTTGAGACAAGATGATAAATCAAGCCACTAAATAAAACAACAACAAATGACCAGATACCTCTTTGTACCCATGTGTTCTCTAGTATGTCTTTTATAATGTCCATGCTTTTATTATATCATATAGAATAACACTTCGTTAATGAGCGGGAGATCTGTTCCGCGCCAGCTAGCTCGAACTTCGCCACGTTCGCCAAGGGCGAGTATAGTGGGGTACTCGACGACATCGTAGGCCTCGCAAAAACCTGGATTTTGGTCGGGATCCATGGTTTCTACTTCCCTGCCGGTTTGGCGATGAATGTTTTCGAGCCACTCGTCGACTGAACGAGTGTAATCTTGGTTATCTCTATAAATGCATATTACTCTCATGACTAGACCTTTCTACGGGCGGGTCCTGTCGCCGTCTCCTCCCCCGCGAAGACGTCGCGGGGGCCCCCCTCCGACGGCGCCACCCGCCTGTGCTTATCTCTCTGCTCACGAAGAATATCTTCAAAATCTTCGAGAGTCTTGAATTCGCGGAAGACGGAGGCGAAACGGACATAGGCTACTTCATTGACGTTTGCGAGGACGTCGAGAACTGCTTCGCCAATCTGTTTGCTGGTAATTTCGTCTGTGCTATACGAATAGAGAATGTCGGATGCTTTGTTGACTACATCTTCGATCTCAAGCTCGGAATTAAAGAATTTGCCGACGCTGCGCTTGACAGCAAGAAGGAGTTTGTCGCGATCGAAGATTTCTTTGTTGCCGCTGCGTTTGCTTACTGTAAGGCTGGGCATTTCTATCCTTTCGTAAGTAGTGAAGCGATGACCATCAGTTGTTTCGCGTCTGCGACGGATCATAGTACCATCAACGGTTTCGCGGCTCTCTAGAACTTTGCTGTCTCCAATTTTGAATTTTCGTTCCATATCCGCACCCTTTCTTTACTATTTTCGCTTTTTACCTTTGAGCCGCTCACGAAGAGATGGCGGAACGTCGAGTTCATCGTCGTCGGCAGGGGCTGGTTCTGGTTCAGGTTCATGTTTGATGGAGTCCCACATGTTGGACCTGTTTTCAAGGGCAAAGTCTTTGGCCTCGGCAGTAGGCTTTTCGTCTTTGAAGCTTGATGTAGTTTCGGCTGGCTCTGGTTCGGAAGTGGACTCATTGTAATAATCGGAGTCGAAACCAGTGGCAACTACCGTAACGACGATCTCGTCTTCGAGCTCTGGACGGATTGAAGCACCGAAGATGATGTTTGCATCTGGCGAAACGGCACCGGTAATGACTTCGGCGGCTTCTTGGACTTCACTCATGGACATATCATATCCACCAGCGACGCTAAAGAGTACGCCACGAGCACCTTCGATTTTGACTTCGATAAGCGGTGATTCCACGGCCTGTTGAGCGGCAATGACAGCACGGTTTTCGCCTGAGGCGCGACCGATACCCATGAGAGCGGAACCGGCATTTTTCATGATGGATTTAACATCAGCAAAGTCGAGGTTGATGAGCGAATGTTCGGTAATCAGCTCTGAGATCCCCTGGACGCCTTGGCGCAAAACATCGTCAGCGATTTTGAAAGTCTCGAGAAGCGGAGTACGGGGGTCTATGGTCTGCAAGAGTCTGTCATTTGGAATGGTGATGAGTGCATCAACTTGGCGAGCGAGCTTGTCGATAGCAACTTCAGCATTGGCGCGACGACGAGCACCCTCGAAAGTGAATGGCTTAGTCGCGACACCGACAGTGAGAATATCCTTTTTGCGAGCTTCTTCAGCAACGATTGGACCGGCACCAGAACCTGTGCCACCACCAGCACCGAGAGTAATAAACACCATATCTGCACCGTCAAGTGCCTTGTCAATGGCTTCTCTGCCCTCTTCGGCGGCTTCGCGGCCTTTTTCTGGGTCGCCACCAGCACCTAAACCTCTACCAATATGCACCTTGGTATCGGCTGGCGAGTGATGCAGGGCCTGGGCGTCTGTATTGATCGCGACAAATTCTACGCCAGAAAGACCTACTTCTTTCATTCGTTCTACCGCAGAACCACCGGCACCACCTACACCTACTACTTTTATACTTGCTTTGCTTTCCACCTCTGTTGGTTTAATTTCTGGCATAATACACCTCGCTTAGATTTACCACCATTGTACACCAAAAATAAGGTAAAATCAAGAGTAATTCTCTCGACGGGTCCTGTCCTTGCATTTTCCCCCAAAAATGACACGTGCATTTTTGGGGGTCCCCCAAGCTCGGCCACCCGTCGATGTTAAAACTTACTAAAAATTTTCTTTAAGAAATTGCTATTTTCTGATTTTTGCTTTAGTTTTTTGGATTTTTTGTTTGGTGAAGGTCTGTAGTCGACTTCTTCGGCGGCGATAAGGGCAAGGCCGACGGCTACGGCGAATTCGGGTTTTTCGACGGCGGCAGAGACTCCATCTAGGCCCGATGGCACGCCAATCTTGACGGCGGCTTCAAGACATTTGCTGGCGAACAATTCGATGTCGCGCATCTTGGCGCCACCACCGGTCATGACGATACCTTCGGGCAAACGTTGATCGTATCTAGCAGATTTGAGCTTTTTGCGAACCTCGGAGAAGATTTCTTCGAGGCGAGCTTTGACGACGTCTTCAACTTCTTTGCGATCAAAAGTGCGTTCGCCGTGCTTCCCTACCTTAATGGCGGGCGATTTTTCAGTGTTGAAATTGCCCGTGATAAAGCGAGTTTTGATCTCCTCGGCAAGATCAGGAGCAATAGCTAGGACGATGGCGAGATCATTAGTAATGTTATTTGAGCCGATCGGCACTACACCGACATATTGGAGATCACCTTCTTCATAAACGGCTATGGAAGTAGTAGTAGCACCAAAATCAATCACGGCAACACCATTTTCTTTTTGGCGATCAGTGAGGACAGCGCGAGCGGCGGCTACGGCAGTGGGGACAAGGCGTAACGCCTGCACGTCGGCAGTAGCGGTGGCTTTTTTGAGATTGTCGCAATTCGGTGTAAGAGCGGAAATGACGTTGGCTCGCATTTCGAGACGTGCACCGGACATACCCAGCGGATCTTTGATGCCGGCCTGGCCATCTAGAGCGTATTCCAGTGGGATAACGTCGAGAACATCACGATTAGCCGGAATGCGACCAGAAACGGCGACATCTTCGACGCGATCAAGATCTTCGACGCTGATCTCGTGCTCGGAATTGCCGACGGCGATCATGCCCTCGGTGTGAGTGCTGATGACTGTAGAGCCATTAATTGAAACATAAGCGGAACGAACATCGTAACCACCCATACGTTCTGCATCGCCTAGCATTTTGTCGATGGCGCCAGCAGGACCGGCAAGATTAGCCGGAATACCCTTACGCATGCCAGCGGATTTGCCTTCGCTGACACCGACTATCGCGATTTTACCGTCTTTACCTTCCTTGCTGACAGATGCGATCACAGCACGGACGTTTTCGGTGCCGACGTCTAGACCTGTGACAAAACGATTATCGTTATCCATAATCTTATTATATCATATAATATATTTCAAGTTCTATTTTTCTCGATGATAAAAACTAGAATTTGAAATATCTAATCTGGCAGAGTAAGGACCTCATAACCATCTTTAGTGACTAGGACGGTATGCTCGCAATGACAGCCGATACTGCCGTCCTTCATTTTGACAGTCCAGTTATCGTCTTTGTCAACATAGTTGGCGGGTTTGCCGAGACAAGACATTGGTTCGATGCAAATAGTGTCTCCTTCGACTAACTGATAACCGTGACCTTTTTTGCCATAATTTGGAACTTCAGGGGCTTCGTGCATGGATTTACCAATGCCGTGGCCGATATAGTTCTCGATCACGCCAAGATGAGCTTTTCTCAAAACTTTTTCGACCGCATGACCGATGTCGCCAATATGGGCGCCGGGCTTTACCTGCTCGATTCCCTCCCACATGGAGGATTCGGTGACTTGGATCATCTTTTTGATGGCAGGAGAGCCGGTGTCACCGACCAACATCGTGAAAGCTGAATCTGTAAAGTAACCCTTGTAATATATGTCTAGGTCAAAGGATACTTTATCTCCTTTTAGCAAAGGTTCATCGGTGGGGGCACCGTGGACGAGTTCGTCATTGACGGAAATACAAATTGCGCCAGGAAATTCTTCATCGAGCATGTCGTAAGCAACTGAGGCGCCACGCTTTGTGATCTCCGAACGAACCCAGGCGTCGATCTCTTTGCCATTCTTACCTTGCTTAACGTACGCTTTGAGGACATTCATTAGTTTGCCGTGGATCTTACCGAACTCACGCATGATGGCGATTTTTTGATCGACTATAGTGCGAGAGGCTGTATTGATATTGATTAGCTGACTATTCTCCATAGCTTTTCTCGATCTCTCCACCGTTAACATCTTGGTTTTGCTCGGTAGCGTCGGAGTTGAGCCGTTTGACAACTGCCACCAAGCGAGCAGTGACGTCTTCGATTTTGCCAACGCCGTCCACACGCTCGACTGGAATATTATGTGCCTCTAGCAGAGGTAATATTGAATAAATATTTTGTTCAAAGATCTCGAAACGCTTGTCGATGCTAGCACGCTCCTTGTCGTCGTCGCGCCCACGGAGTGCAAGTCGTTGATAGAGTTCTTCTTTTGGTACTTCTAAAATGATGGCTCCGTCGATCTTTGTGGCCATGGTATCCATAATATATTCGGCCTGAACTTTGTCACGTGGGTAACCGTCTAAAATTACATCAAAACCTTCATCTTCAGACTTCTCGATTTGTTTGTCCATGAGCTTGATGACGTCTTCGTCTGGTATGAGGCCGCCATTATTAATAATATCTTCGTAACCGCCATGCTGGCGAATCGCATCACCGACTGATAGCCAACGCCAGCCGAAGATTTCGGATAGTGCTTTGCCCTGAGTGCCCTTGCCGGAGCCAGCTAAACCAAATAAAATAATCATAAAACTCCTCTTAGATTTATTATATCACACAGAGGCGTTGAATTTATTTTTTCTCAGCGGTTGACTGCACGCTAGGTTAATCTTAAAATAACCCCGTGAGGGGTTATTTTATTTTAGTCCTAGCTTGATGCGTTCGGTCTTCTCGGCTTTGCGCGCCTCGCGGATGATGGCTTTAGCACGGCGTTCACGTTTTGATATGGGTTTAGTAAAACGCATTTGCGATTTCTTAAGAGGCATCATGCCGCTCTGGAGGACTTTGCGGTTAAAACGACGAATGATATTTTCGTTTGCCTCGCCTTGGTCTTTTCTCGTAACTTTAATTGTCATATTGGAAAGTATTATACCACGAGTATCAAAAAAAACAAGACCCTTTGGGTCTATTTTGTTTTCAATGGCGGAACCGACGAGACTCGAACTCGCGACCTCTGCCGTGACAGGGCAGCGCTCTAACCAACTGAGCTACGATTCCACTAGCTATTATTATAGCCTACTTCCCCAAAAAACGCAATAGCCAAAATGTGAGCTACATGCCTGGGATTTTGAAGGCGCTAGGGTCGGAGGCCTGAGGCGCATAAACTTGGTCTTGCATAGAAGGTTGGGCGCCTAACGGCTCCGGCGCTGGTTCGACTGTGGGCATGGCTGGAGCAATTGGTTCCATTGTGGGCATAGCTCCAGTGGGCATCGGTGAATTAAAAGCTGGGGCTGGTGGCGGCGGAAGTATTTCTTCTCCCGGCATCGGCATATAGTTCATTTCGGGCACGCCATTGATCTCTGGATTCATGGGCACTGTTGGGGCGCTCATGGCGGCAGGATTGGACGCGAAATCTGGTGAAGCCACTGGTGGTACCGTGCTCAATGATTCGGCTGGCGAAAATGTAGGAGCAGTGGGTTCAACTGGCGAAAGTCCTTCTAGAGCTTCTTCTAGCATGTGGCCATATTTATTGTCCTCGGGCTGGCTAAGAAAATCAGAACCTAGTGTCTCTGGTGGCTGAATAACTTTTTCTGACTGAGCCGTTGTGACTGGAACTGGTTCGGGCGCAATCGGAGATTCTGGTGCGGCAGGATTCGGAGTGATGGGCTTCGATGCAGTAGACTCTGAAGCGATGGGCTCTGGAGTTGATTCTGGAGTTGGCTCTGGGGCTGGTTCTAGAGTTGGCTCTGGGGCTGGTTCTGGGGCGGGCTCGACAGCAGGGCCTTCAACAGATTCTTTGCCGTCCTCGTCGATTTTTAAGGTATTATGATCCACGACTGGTGTAGTTTCGGCACCGGCAGTAGCTAGGCTCGCTTCAGCAGCTTTTAAGTCGTCGAGCAAGGTGCTGGCCTTTTCAGTAACGTTAGCATCAACCTCTTTTGTTTCGTCGACTCCTTCTTCCCCATCGTGTTCAATGTCAAGTTTGGTGGGATCTTCGGTTTTCTTTTCGGAAATCTTGTCGACAGTGAGCGAGAAGAGTTGGTTATCGATATCTGGGGTAATGTTTTTGGAGATGAGTTGTTGGTTGGCACCGGAACGCATAAGCTTTGATGCAACCTGCATGGTCTCTGGCGTTGTAGTGGCATTGGAAAAACGATTGGTTGCCGCCACAATACCCGTAAGAAAAGCAGTGGCTTCTTCTTTACCGATCTCGACCTTACTGTTTACACTATAAAGTAGTTTGGCTATCATTTCGGAAACTGAGCTAGCGCGTTTATCGCTCCACTCTATTTCGCCAAATTTGCCAGGATTGCCAGTGGTTATATTTATGATAACGGCGTCGTGCATAATACGGCCATGTTCACGCAAGGCAGAATCGAGATCTATACCATTGGCAACATCAAGTGCTAGCACGAGATCAACGTTGAAATCGCCATAAGAAAATTCGAGATCTTCTTCAGAAATACGCGTGTTGAAAGGCGTAATGTAAATCTTGACAAAATCTCCATCGAGTTTGTATCGCAAATGATCAGCCTTTTCTTTGTTGAGTGCAATTACGAAATCTTGCAAAGTATCGGCGGTGGATTCAAAAGTCTCTTCTGGTTTTAAGAATTCGAGGGCATTGGGGGTAGTGCCAGAATAAATAGCCGTTGCACGTTTGCCGAGTCTATCAAGATAGATTGACAAACCGATGGCTGCAGCCATTTCGTCGACTGAAGGATCGCTAGATAAAGCAACGAGGACGTTGTGAGCATCGGAGATCTTGCTGGCGATTTCTGGATAGAGCGCAGTGCTGGAGTCGGCCGCGTCTTTTGGCGCAGAGCCTTTGTCTGGGATGGATGGAGTCACAATGGCGGATGACGCATCAGCGACGGTCGGCAATACTGGAGTGATTGGCTCCAGTGGGCTAGTAGAATTCGGGGCAGCTGTATTGTCTTCTGGCATTTTTACCTTTCTATGTATTATGTTAGCATAAGCCTAAAGAAACTGCAAGAAAAATATTTTCATTTTGAGGTGACACCTCTTTACATTTTTGAGGATATGAGGTATAATGATCGAAAGTCATTAATTTTTAATCTAAAATATAGGAAGATAAATGCCGATTATTAAATCTGCCAAAAAGGCTGCACGGCAAGCGGAGAAGCGAACCGAGCATAATCAACAAATTAAGAAAGACATCAAGGCTGCTTTGAAGGCCTTCCGAACAAATCCTTCAGCAGAGACTTTGGCGAAGATCCAGTCCGAATATGACAAGGCCGCAAAAAAGGACCTTTTGAAGAAAAATACTGCTTCTCGTCGCAAGGCAAAATTGCACGCATTGGCCAAAGCTGCAGGTGTTAAGTTGGAAGCAAAGAAATCTGAAGCTAAGAAAACCGTAGCGACGAAGGCCGCAAAAACTAGCGAAAAGAAACCTACAACGAAGAAAGCCGTAGTAAAAAAGACCGAATCAAAAGCCAAGGCTGATAAGAAGTAGTTTTAAGACGAAGATCGAGTTGAGAGAGTTCTTTTAGGGCTCTCTTTTCTTTGGCACCAGGGTGATTTCTGTATGCCTTTAAGGCTTGAGAAATGAGTAAACCGCAAAAACGAATGGGGTCCTCATCTGCTTCAATTTGGTCCAACATTTGAAGGGATTTTGGCCCGTTGACTAGAGCAGTAGAGTAGATATTAAAAACGAGGTTGAAATTCTTGGATTTTTGTAGCGTGAATTCGCGGATCTCTATTTGGTCTTTGAGAATCTTGTAAACAGTGCTTCGTCTGTCGAGGGATAATTCTTCGATAATTATATTATGAGGAGTATCAAGATATTCGGGGAGTTTCTCGAAAACTGGTTTGTTTGGGCTAAGATCACGGATAAGAATGTTACGAGAAGTAGCAAAAAGTGAGGCTCCTTGCATAAGGCTCGGTAAGTCCGATACAAGAAGATCAGACCCTTCGATAATTTCATAATCTGATCCTAAGAGTTTGGTAATCTCTTGTTGAGCCTTAGTTCGGTCGTCTCCAGTAAAAATCTTAATCATGGGCAGAATCCTCTATCTGACAATTCGGGCAGAGATGCGTACCACGACCGGCAACTCGAATTTTCATGATGGTGGAGCCGCAAATCGGGCAAGGCTTCCCCTCGCGTCGAAATACTTGCGCAAATTTTTCAAGATAATCGCCTTTAGTACCATCAGCTTTGACGTAAGTGCGCATGGTAGATCCACCGGACGCGATGGAGCGATCCATGACTTCCCTGGCGGCTTGGAGTAAGGTGGTGGCTTTTTCTAACGAAAGTGCGCCAGATTTCGTGAGTGGGTGAATCTTGGCAGTAAATAGGGCTTCGTCGGCATAAATATTACCAAGGCCAGCAATGATGGTTTGATCCAAAATGGTGGCCTTGACGCATGACTGAGAATGTCGTTGCAATTTAGCGTGAAATTCGGACGGGGTCATATCCCAAGGTTCTTTGGCGAGTTTCTTGATAAAGGGATCGCCTTCGACTTCGGACGTGAGGATAGTTTTGATGAAGCCGAATTTGCGTTGATCGTTGAAATACAAGGTGCCGTTATTGAATTTTAAGATGACCCTGGTCTGTCGATTGGGGAGATCGGCGAGAAAATTGTCGCTAGGGTGGCCAGCAGCATAACGAGATTCACCATCAAAGATGAGTTGGCCAGTCATTCTGAGATGAATCATGAGAGAGGTATCATTGTCTAGATCAATGACTAAGGCTTTGCCGAAGCGACGGATATTTGTGACTGTACCAGTGATTGGTTTGCCAATAAAAGACTTGGCGCAGTGTACTTCGATAGAAGTAAGTTTTTGCTGGATAATTAGCTGGCTAAGACCACGACGAATGGTCTCTACTTCGGGGAGCTCAGGCATGGTCTTCTCCTAGATAGTCGCCCGAGAAACTCTCGATCATGTCGTCCATGAGTTCATCTAGGCGTTTTTTGGTGTAGAATTTGTACTTCGTCTTACTATTTTCTTCAGCGAAACGGTTTTCGTAGAGGATTTGCTCGACATCGGCAATATCTTCGGGAGTTATTTCGGGAACAGGTATTTCGTTGGCCCGATTGGCTAGTGGCACTAAGTCCGAGGGCTTTATATTGAAATAATGGTAAAAATTTGTGTCATAAAGATAGAAATCATTGTGCTTGATGGCGGATTTTTGTTTGTGATTTAGCCCTTTGCCGAGTTTGCTTCGCTTGATGGTACGATAGAAATCGTAATTAAAGTAGCCATCGGTATAAAGGTGAAATAAATAGCCCAGAAAGATCGGATCCCTGGCTTTTATTCTTGCTTGATTTTCGGCGAAAAAATTGAGTGAGGACCTTTGGTTGTAGGCATAGTGTGTCTCTTCGTGTTGTTTTTTGATCTTAACTTTGTTGGCATAGCCGTTATTGATGTCTGGCAAAATACAGCCTAGCAAAAATTCTTTCCGTTTGATACCGGAAAATTTCAGTTTGTCGGCAAGGCGATTCCCTGCTTCAAGGTGAATATTCCAACCTGGCATAATACTCTTAATTGTATCATAAAAAGACGCAGGTTGTGGAAAAACGCTATATTTAGTGTGGAAATGGTCTTGACGAACGCTATATGTGGGGTTTATAATGGTTTTGGTAATATTAATAAATAGGAATGCTGCAGCGAAACAACGGTAAGCTATGGATTAATGAAGCGCCCGAATTGGTCTAAAGGCAATCCTAAAAGAGGAAAAAACATGAAGAAAATAGTCTATCGAAGCCCAAATGAAATAGAAAACTTTGATCTGAAGAGATTCGAAAAGTCGATCGCAAAATACGCTAAGGTCTCTGACAAGGAGGTACAGGAGGCACTTTCGGAATTTGATCAATACGAGACAATGCATGTTTCTTGTTTGGTGGAAATCGCAATGAAACTAATTGGCAAGAAAGCTGGCGATAAAGCGATGAAAGAATACTTTGATGAGCACGCCGAATGGTTTGACGAGGGCAAATTCGAGAGACTACGTCGGATCACTGGATATCTAGTGGGTACGCTCGACCGTTGGAATGATGCAAAGAAGGCCGAAGAGTCTGCACGGGTCAAGCATTCGGTAAACTCAGCGATTAATGATGCTGAAAGATTGGCGGCGTTAGAAACTCAAGCAATGGCTCATAATATTGCATACGCTCGCTAGGATAGACATACTTGTCCTGGATCAAGATCGATCCAGGACATTTTTATTTGCGACCAGTATTGGGAGCCTTTGGAATCACCATAGTGACAGGAAAATTTGCTGCTTGACCATACCCAGATGATAAATCGACGCTGATTAGATCGCCACGGAGATCGTTTGAAATGGGTGCTAGGACGAGCGTATTTTGAGTTCCCTGTCTGAGCCCGCCAAGGGTGATGCTGGTTTGATCAGTGACGCCGAGAATGGCATCGTTTAAAATCACAACGGTACGATCTCCGGTGGATTTGAAGGAAATATTAAATTCGGAAGTAGAGATCTTTTCCACGTTGGTGATTTCTAGGTGGGGTAAAATAATGTTCATTGGTTCAAACTCTTGTTCGACACGAGGCAAGCTGTCATGCCTGGTAATGATAGTATTCGTGAGGAGACCGAGATCGTCGGCTGATGAAGCAACGACGCCACCAGTGGCCTCGGCAAGAGATTGATATTCTTCAACGTGATTTTCTTCGGTAATAATATAAAAGTTGACAGGATCGATCTCTTGACTGAGTTTCTTCACATCATAAAAAGTAGTGCCGTCACGATCGGGCGAATGGTAGCCAGCATCTGTCAAAACCACGAGCGACTTGGTAGAACCAAAACGCCATTTGAGGGTTTTCATAACATGCAGTGAGGCCGAGAGCAGCGATTCTGGGTCATCATCGCCACCGTCTACGGTAATCTCAGCTAGTTTGGCGCGAAAGGTAGCGAGGTCAGTGCATGTCTCAAAGTCGCAATATTGCACGGGTTGATAATCTTCTATGAGATCGCGATAATCATAAAGTGCTACGCGACCACCAGTGTTAAAAGTTTTTTCGGCTAGATTTAGAGCCTCAGATTTGTAATCTCCGATTAGGGCGCTCATAGAGCCAGTGGAATCAATTAAGATTGCCGTGTCATGAGGTGAAGTGTATTGATTTTTGAAATTGAAGCTGGTGGCAATTTTGCTAAAAATCAAACGAGAAGCGTCTTCGTAAAGGCCATCCTCGACGTAGCGTGTATGATCGCGAATATTAAAGTGCGAACTGCAGAGAGCGTCACTTTTGTTACACCAAGTACCAATCTTGCCTTGATATCCCGATGGTACATAGGGTTCGCGAGCGCCTAGGATTCCTTTATACGAACGGCAGTCTGGGACATAGGCGCGATATTCTGACAGATTTTTGCCGCTACAAGCAGGCGGAACTAAGCCAGCACCTTCCGGTAGATAGATTTTGGGGTCGCCAAAAGTCGCTACGTAGATGACTCTACTCGGATCGATCTTAGGTAACCCGTTCAGCAAAACTATTGCCCCCTGAGAATAACCAGCAAAAACATACTTAGTAGATTTACAAGTATCGCTACTGACGACTCTGGCTAATTCTTTGGCACCTTGGTATACGCTATCACCAAATTCATAAGCATCGCCGCCACCGATATAGGCACCGAGCAAGGTGCCCAAATGGCCGTCGCCAATATCGATACTGACAGCTGGGTAGTCGAGGTCGTCTATTTCGTAGGTGAGGGGCGAAGTTTTAAGTTTCGCAAGCATGGAATCTTTGAAAGCTTGATAGTGACCGCTGGTATAGCGTTCACCGCCGGAACCACGCGCAAAAATCACTTTGAGATCTGGGCAACTGGCGGCTCCGACACTTTGTGAGTTGAAAATATTTAACCCACCAAGTGACACTAGCAAGGCGGCAATAATGATTTTGACATAAATTGAGTTAATTCCTGCGAAGGATTTGGCATGTATGACACCACCAAATAATTTTGGCATGGGTGTCTCCTTTTTAATTTGCGTCATTTTGGCACATTGAAAATAAAAATGCAACCCCCTACGCAAGAAAAAATATTTTACTTAGCATAGGCGACTTGCGCTTGTGCTAATAATAGGCTTGCGAACTAGAGTTCACCCCAGTTTGAGCCGGAGGTAACTTCAACGGCGAGTTTGATATTTAATTCGGGAGCAACGGATTCCATTTCGGTTTTGAGCAAATCAGCTACTTTGGAAGCTAAGGACTTATCGCATTCAACGATCAAAGAATCGTGTACTTGCATGACAAGAGTGGCACCAGCTGGTAATTTGGCGTCGACTGCGATCATGGCGCGTTTCATGAGATCGGCTTCGGTACCCTGAATCGGCATATTTTCGGCGGCCCGTTCAGCGGCTTGACGGATTACGTGATTAGGCGATTTAACATCTGGAGTGGGACGACGGCGACCATAATATGTCTCGACATATCCCTTAGTTTTAGCGGACTGCAAATATGCTTCAAGCTGTTTTTTGATGGGAGCGCGTAGGATAAAATAATTATCAATGAACCGTTTGGCTTCGTCAATTGGCATTTTGGCAGCTTCGGCTAGGCCTTTGACACTCATACCGTAGATGATGCCAAAATTGATTACTTTGGCGGCGCGCCGCTGATCTTTGGTGACTTGTTCCATCGGAACACCAAAGGCCTCGGAGGCGGTCTTAGTATGGATATCTACCCCGTGATTGAAATCGTCGATGAGAGCCTGATCGCCAGAAAGTACAGCGGCGAGACGAAGCTCAAATTGTGAATAGTCAGCTGAGACTAGGATCTTTCCCTCAGGAGCAACAAAGCCTTGACGAATGCGTTTGCCGGCGTCAGTGCGAACTGGAATGTTTTGAAGATTGGGGTCTTTGGAACTAAGGCGACCAGTGGCAGTGACGTTTTGAGTAAAAGTCGTATGGATACGACCATCTGGGCCGATGAGATTTGGCAAAGGAATAATATAAGTATTGAGGAGTTTAGCGGCTTCGCGATATTCAATAATCTTTTTGATGATTGGGTGTGAATCTCTTAGTTTGTCTAGCTCCTTAGCGCCAGTCGAATAACTTCGGGTAGTTTTTTTGATGCCTTTGGTCGGTAAACGAAGTTCTGTAAATAAAACTTCGGAAAGCTGAATTGGCGAATTGAGATTGAATTCCCTGCCAGCGAGATCGCAGACTTCTTGTTCGAGCCTGGTGACTTCAGAAGTATATTCTTTTTGCAAAGTTGCGAAATAATCACGATCGATGGCCATACCGCTAGTCTCCATTTTGTACAGAATCGGGATAAGAGGGAGGTCGAAATTTTGATATATATTATATAGTGCTGAGGATTTGGCAAATTCAGCAATTTGGAGCTTGTACTCTTCTTCGGGAACAGTGAGGTGAGGCTCTTCCCTTGCTAGGGGGTTTAGCAAAAATGCGGCTTGGCCGAGGTCCCAAAAAGGTTCGCCATTCAAGATTGCGTCGGCAATGTTCTTATCGCTGTGCATCAATGATTTGATATTCCAAGAAACGATCAAACTTTCAAAATCTGGAATAATGCTTTTTCGGAACGCTCCCTCAGGCCCGTCGTCACGGGCTTCGGTCGCTCCCGTTGCTCGCCGTCCTCGCAAAGGCTCCTCAAAAGCATTATCTCCAGATTTTGAACTATCATTAGACTCTTCGCCTAGTCTATTCTTATCCTTCTCTATCTTGCGGATGAGGGAGTTGAAGGCAAGTTTTTTTAAGCCAGAAATGGTGCGATCGTGATCGAAAACGAAGTCGGGGAGGGTGGCGAGTTTGACAGGAGCGTCAAACATGATTCGAGCAAGGTCTCGGGACATGTATGCAGAGGCTTTGCCATTTTCGAGTTTGGTTTTGGTGGAGCCGGTGATTTGGTTGAGATGGGCATAAACACCATCGAGGTCTTTATAATCATTTAGAAGTTTTGCGGCGGTCTTTTCGCCAATACCGGGAACGCCAGGAATATTATCGGACGCATCACCTTTTAGAGCTTTGAAGTCGAGAAACTGTGATTTTTTGATGCCGAATTTTGCTTCGAGCTCGGGTACGTTGATTTTTTCGATATTGGTGAAACCTTTAAGAATGCGCCACATGTGAGTATTGTTGTCGACGATTTGAAGCATATCAAGGTCTGACGAGATAATAAATGTTTCCCAATCGCCAGCCATGTCAGCTTGATAGCTCAAGGTGCCGATGATGTCGTCGGCTTCGTATGCGTCGAGTTCGACAAAGTCCCAGCCAAGATCTGTAACTAATTCTCTCAGCAGCGGAATTTGTACATAGAAATCTTCGCCAGGCTTGATGCGACCAGCTTTGTAATCTTCGTAGATGGCACGACGTTTGGCGGTGGAGGTTTTAGAATCCCATGCGACGACGACTTTGGTGGGATTGATTTTTTGGACGATTTCCATGGCGATGGCAGCAAAACCATAGACGCCACCAGTAGGAGTGCCGTCTGGCAAACTAAGCGCGCCCATGGCGTAATATCCGCGATAGAAAACTGATTTTCCGTCAATGAGCACAAGACGCTTCATACTATAACCCTATATATTCGCGGCCGATCTTTCGCGAAATTAGTGATTTGATGGTGGAGAGAATCTTGGGTTTTTCTTTGCAGGAGCCGAGTTCGCAGAGTTCGAGTGTCTCTTCATCGTATTCTAGACCAGAAGTGCTAACACTATCGTATATCATTACAGTGCGAGAGACGACATTGTCATTGGTGCTCTCATCTTCGACAAGTATTTTATCGTCATATACATAATAACGAGTACGAATATTACTTCCTTCAACGTAATTATCGGTAACCACAAAGCGGTATCCTTCTGGCACGCTGGCAGATACTTCCCCATTCATCATATTAACAAAAGAATAAATCAAAACGCCGATACATAAAGCGGCAAGAGCCCATAGCGAATAGCGCATCCAGTTGCCTTTTTTGTAAGCGACGTTAGATAGGTTGGCGATATCGGTCAAAACTTGATCTCCTTTAGGATATGTTCAAGCTGAGAATTGGCGTCGTCTATAGTGCCATTATTTAATATATAATAATCAGCGGCGGCTATCGGGCCACCTTTTTCGAGATTTTCGATCTCACTACGATCGCGCTCGCGGATAGCTCTGCCATCAAATGAACGACCGGGGCGTTTGGCTACGCGATCATAGCGCAGATGTTTGTCGACGACTACGGCAATGAAAGTGAGGCATCTAGGAAACTCGCGCTTTAAGATTTTGTATTCGGTCCATGAATAAACACCATCCAGGATGAGGCGTTTTTGACCGGCTTGGATCAGGTCTTTTGCTTCAGCGATAACTTGATTGACTACCCAATCTTTGCCTTCGGTTTCGCGAATCTGTTCGCGGAATTGTTTTTCGGATTCGCCATCTTCGGTGCGTTCGATGCCACGCTTTTCCATCTCTTTGTAGATCATGCCACCGAAGTAAATTTTAGGATAGCCTTTGTCGGTGAGATGATCGACTAGGACAGATTTACCGGAACCAGACATGCCGACTATAGCTAGAATTTTTACATTATCCATGGTACTATTATAGAATATGAATAATTTTTTTACAACTTCTGATCCACTAGACAAGATCATCGTTGAAACACTGAGGGATAAGACCGTGCTTGATTCTAAACATATTTTGACTGGGTGGACGAATATTGTGATAGAAGTGGCTACGGACAAAGGTGCATATTTTTTTCGTTTTCCTAGAAACCCGTTTTGGTCTCGAATGATTGTCAAAGATGCGGCGGTTTGCCAATTCGTGGATGGAAAAACATCTTATTATACCCCACAAATGGAACTACATTATGATGCCAAGGGCAGACCCTTCTCGGTACATAAAAAAATCGAAGGCTATACGCTGGGTGATAGGATTTACCATCTTTCACACACAGCGATTACTGGTGTAGCCTACGATGCGGCGAAATTTATCAAAGAATTATCGGGGATAGATCTGAGAGGAGCGCCTAGTGAAGTGAAGTATCCTCTATCGAAATTTTTGCACGAATTAGATTACGAGCATTATGACAAACATATCGATGATGATCATCAGTATATCAAGGCTACCGAAGATAATCGCTTAGTGCATGGAGATCTAAATCTCGGTAACATACTGCTCGACGAGAATGATAAAATGATCGGCGTGATTGACTTTTGCTTCGCAGGGACGGGCAATCCAAATATGGACGTGGCAAGAATGGTCTCTAGACCGGCGCCAGAAGAATTTGAAAAAGCCTTTTTGGCATACTTCGAGAACTCAGATGAAATCTCACGCATGAAGGATGCATGGCATCATATCGACAACGGCTATGCCGAACATATTCGAGCGAAGTTCCCCGAAATCAATCTAAACCAGTTGTAAAGACTAGAATATATAAATTCTTCAGCGACAAAATTCCGCCAAGATAAAAATTACAACATTAGGCATATTTTTGCTCGGCGTAGCAAAGCTCTGCTCGCAAAAATTGTAATGTTGTAATTTTTATGTGGGGAATTTTGTATGCTTCTGAATTTATATATTCAAGTCTTTTAAGTAACTTATTTTAGCATTGCGGCGAGCGTCGTCGTCTTTTTTAGGTAAAACATCGCGAGAGGAATAATCGTTAAAAACTGTGAGACAATCTTTGATGGGGCCGTCGTAGACAGGTGGCTTGTCGTAGACACTCCAGAGAATAATGCGAAGACTGGGGGCGTTTTCGGCGTAGAATTTGATAGCCTTCTTTGTGGCGCGGATAAATTCTACTTCAGTCTCCTTAGTGTGACGCCAAGCGCGACCTTCTAGAAAATGTTCGGTGACGACAGGTGATACTGCGATCATCAAGAGAAGCATTTTGTAATTCCCTGCTTTTAGCATGCTAAGAAGAATGGACTCCATTTCGGGATCGAGTAATGTAACGTCGAGAATAATATCATAGCCGCCCTTGATTAACTCCGAAAGGGTCAGAAATAACATAATTGTACTAAATTCATCAGTTAATTTGCGAAGATTTTCTTCGCCGTAGTAATCTTTGATTTCTTGATAATGCGGATGATATTCGACGAAGCGACGCGCAGCCATTAAAATTGGTTCGTAATTGTTTTTTTCACAATATGCTTCGACGGCTGGTAAGATTTGGGTCGTCTTGCCAGAACCAGACACACCAGCGATACGAATGAGATGGTGGTTTTTGGTGGCGGCAAGGGTGAAATCTGAAATAACGCGTTCTAAAATGGCGGGGTATTCGTCTAGTCCGACCTGCCACTTAGGCTTGACTTTGGAAGGCCAGTGCGCTTTCATGTATTTGATGATTTTTTCTAATGCTCGATCACTTTCAGACATTTTTTACTCTTCCTTATTTCGATTTTCTTGATACCTTTAAAGACTCTGTATTCGCCTTCGGCCTGAAGCTCGACGGTGGCAGGACGTTCAAATTCGATCACGTCGCCAACAGTTTCTTGCCCAGGAGTGCGAATCAAGATGCTTTTTAGCATTAAGACAAAGAGGCGCCAGAAGTTAGTAAGACGGCCGGTCATGCTGCGGAATACCTTGGGGACACGGTAATCGTAACCGCCTTTCATTACGCGACACATCGAACGACCGTTGACGGCGGCATAATCAGAGGTCTTGGCGTGCCTCGGAATACCATTTAGCTTGAAATCTGGTATGAATTGTTTTTTGTGACGATTTTTGAAGTACCATTTTACGAGATAAATATATGAGCGCCAGGAACTTTTGTGACCTTTTTGGAGTTTTTTACGAGTGTGTGGCTCATCAAAAAGCTCGACGGCCTCAGCGGTCATACCAATAGTGACATAACATGTTGCGAAACGCCAATGTTTGCCGTCAACTGTGATATCCAGGGGATAGAGAACGCTTTGAGCGGATTTTATGCAGTCCTCTAGCGTCTTGGCACCAAGAGTACGAGCAAGATCATTGAAATTGCCGTATGGTAGAACACCGAAAGTAACGGTTTTATCAGACTCCATGATGGCATTGGCAGTAACGGCAGCCGTGGCATCACCACCTGCAGCAATGACGATGTCACCATTCTGGAGGATTTTTTTGAGTGCGGCGACATTAGTATCAAATGGCACCTTTTTGATGGAGAACTTGCCAAGAGCATAACCTTTTAGGAGCCGAGCTTGAGAGAGGACTTCTTTTTCGACGTCAATAAAACGCGAAGAATTTGGATTGTAGATGATCAATAAACGTTTCATGACGAAAATCCTGTTTAATTAAAGCCTGGCAAAAGAAATTTAAGCGCAATATACATGACGGCATAAACGGCTAGGCCAATGATGATCTCGGACATACGCGTGCGAGCTTTGCGAGCCTTGGCCTCATCTCCACTTGAAGTGAGGTACTGAATACCAACAACGGCGATGCCGATGACACCCAGGATTGCGATACCGGCAGTCATGATATCAATAATAAGGTTTAGTATACACAAGACGCCGTCCTCGGCTTCCCCGCAACCGCTAAGGATCGCAGTTTCAACACCAAGGATTTTTGTGATCGCACATTCTTCCATTGATTACCTCAAATATTCGTGAAGCTTTTTGGTGTCTTTGTTCTTACGGAGTTTGGAAAGTGCTTTGGCTTCAATCTGGCGAATACGCTCACGAGTGACATCAAATTCGGCACCAACTTCTTCTAGAGTGTGAGGGCGACCGCCGCCAATACCAAATCTCAAGCGAATAATTTTTTGCTCACGGTCGGTAAGAGTTGCGATGATCTCGGATAGTTGTTCTTTTAATATTTGATTGGCAGCGGATTCTTCTGGAGAATCTCGCTCTTCATCTTCTACAAAATCTCCAAGCACCGAATCTTCATCATCGCCTTCGCGCCCGATAGACGCATCGAGCGATGCGATGTCTTGTTTGATACGCATGACATAGTCGATCTTTTCTGGCTCCATATCGAGTGCCTTGGCAATTTCTTCGTTGGTTGGTTCACGATTTAATTCTGAGGTGAGTTTACGTGATGTACGAAGGACTTTGTTGATAGTCTCGACCATGTGAACTGGAATACGAATAGTGCGAGCCTGGTCTGCAATAGCGCGCGTGATAGCCTGACGCACCCACCAGGTAGCGTAAGTAGAAAACTTGAAACCTTTGTCTGGGTCAAATTTTTCGACTGCTCGAAGCAAACCAGTATTGCCCTCTTGAATTAGATCAAGAAAGTCTAAACCACGACCACTATATCGTTTTGCAATGGAGACTACAAGACGCATATTGGCTTCGACCATTTTGTCCTTGGCTTTTTTGTCGCCTTTGATGATGCGCTGGGCTAGGTTGGATTCTTCTTCTGGAGTGAGGAGTGGGATTTTACCAATCTCGCGAAGATAGAGCCTGACGCTATCATCGGCAAAAGAGTCGACATTTTCGGCTGTGATAGCAAGCTCTTCGTCAGTAAGCTCTTCTTCCCTTTCGAGATCATCATGTTCTGGTTCATCAATTTCCAGAGTTAAGTCTTTTGCGTTCAAAATATCATCTTTTTTCAAGCTCATTATTATAGATTATACTCTACATCTTAACAGAAATCAACATTTTTGTTGATGGAGTTGATCTCTGTCAAGATGGAATTATACTCGTCGCTATCTTCTTCATAATTTGCTAGCTGTTCTGTGAGAGTCATAATTTTGCTTTTGTTTAATTCCCTAGTATAGCGGGTGAGGAGTTCGGAGGCTTCTTTGTCAAAATCTAACGAGCGAGTCAGCTCATGCTCTGAATTGAATATGAGTTCTAATTCTTGGAGACGAGTTTCGTCATCTGGGATCTCAAGTGGAATTTTGACCTTGGTGACACCGCCGTAGATCTTGAGAGCTAGGAGCGAGTTCTCCAACTTGGTTAGCTGACTAGGATCCTCTAAATCGGTCTTAGGTTTTTTGAGATATTTGCGAGGTTTTTCTTCCAGTTTCTGGTGGAGACGGTCGCCTTTTTCACGCAAAATGTCAACAGAAACACCGAGTTTTTTGGCAATTTTTTCTTCGTAACTAGCTCGCTCAACTTCGTCCTTGAGATACGAAATGAGTTTTAGAGCAATGTCAGAGTACTTACGTTTACTCGGAGCGGTCGTGAGATCGAGATTGTTTTCGTATTTTTGAAGAAGCCAATCAACAGCCGGGACGCTGTGTTTGACAGCTTGTTGCCAAAGGGAGGGATCTTTTTGAATCAGCTCGTCGGGATCTTTGGCGCCATGATAATCGGAAATAACTGTGAGGTCAATGCCGAGATCGCCAGCCATCATGATGGCACGTTCGGTGGCCCTAACGCCAGCCTCATCGCCGTCATAAGCAAGACGAATATCGCTAGTAAGATTGCTGAGTGCTTTAAGGTGCTGCTCAGTCATAGCGGTGCCGGAAGTAGCAACTGCTTCTTTGACGCCTGCTTGGTGAGAGGAGATTACGTCCATATTGCCCTCGACAATGACTACGAAGCCGCTACGTCTGATGGCTTCTTTGGCTTGATATAGGCCAAAAATAAACTTGGATTTATTGAATAAAATGGTTTCTGGCGTATTAAGATATTTAGGCTCACCTTGACCGACGATACGTGCGGTGAAACCGATCACGTCGCCGGAAGTGTTGACAAATGGTATGGTCATGCGGTCTCGAAATAAATCTGTCTTGAAACGGTTGAGTAGGCCGGCGGCATCGAGCTCGGACTCGGAGTAGCCACGTTTTTTAAGCACGGTCACTAGGGCTTTGCCTGAAGCTGGGGCATAGCCGATCTTGAACTCTTTGACTGTCGCTCGATTGAGATTGCGTTTATAAAAAACGTATTCGCAAACGGATTTGTTCCTCACGAGACAAGCCTGGTAGTATTTCGCAGCGAGAGCGAGGGCTTCTTTGGCGCGAGCCTTGCGTTTGGCGACAGCGGGGTTGCCACCACTGTATTTGGAAATATCGACACCGGCTTGAGCCGCCAATTTTTCGAGGGCCTCTTTGAAACTGATTCCTTCGACTTCCATGATGAAGGTGAAGATGTCGCCGCCTTTATTGGCAGAAAAATCGTGCCAGATGCCTTTTTCGGGTGAGACCATGAAGCTAGGAGTTTTGTCGACGCCCCAAGGAGAACGACCTTTGAGATTGCGGCCGGCGCGTTTTAACTCCACGTACTGCCCCACTACGTCCTCTACTGCAAGTCGGGATTTGATTTCCTCCTTTGCGTCGTACATATATATTATTATAGCATACCGTAATATGTGGAATATGCTAAATGTGCTATAATGTAGATATGGACGGGCAAGAATATTTGAATCAGATCTCCATGCAGAATCGACCAGTGAAAAAATCCAGATTTAGTAATTTTTTATCCTCTAAATTTGCGGTGGTAGGCTTAATTGGAGTAATAGCGCTTGCGGTAGTTATCGTAATCGGGGCCTTGATCGGGGGTGGCAAAAAGGATGTAAAGAATCTGAGTGCCTCACTTGCACTGCATGTCAACAACACTGCGGAAGTAATTTCGGAATACCAAACTCATGTTAAGTCTTCGGAATTGAGGGCGAGCGCAGCATCGCTTGGGCAGGTATTGTCTGTCACAGGCAAGGATTTGGCGGATTATCTTGAGAATAAATATAATTTGAAACTTAGCAATATTGGTAAAGACATTTCAACGCAAGCAAACACCGAGAAAGATGGTCTTGAATCAGAGTTGTTTGAAGCTAAAATCAATGGGATTCTTGATCGGATCTTCGCACATAAGATGTCATACGAAATTTCACTGATTGCTACAGAGGCCGCAAAGATCATCAAGTCAACGAGCGACACTGACCTCAAGGATTTGCTCGAAAAAAATTATTCTAGTCTGGAAAATTTGTATGATAAATTTAATAATTTTTCAGAAGCCAAATAAAAGAAAGGAGTTTTATGGCTAAATCCGAAGAAGCGAAGAAGCTTCAGGAAAAACAAGGTCTAAAGGAAGAATTTATCGAATTCATCAATCGTGGTTCGATGATTGATCTCGCAGTAGGTGTGGCTGTAGGCGGAGCCTTTACCGCAATCGTTAATTCCCTGGTCAACGATATCGTGATGCCAATTGTGGGGTTGCTACTTGGTGGTGTGGACTTTACAGGTCTTGCGATCCGTGTACCGAATTTCTTTGGGACAGGCGATGAGGCCGTGATTGCTTATGGTAACTTTATCCAAAATGTAGTGCAATTCCTGGTAATTGCGTGGGTGATCTTTATGGTAATCAAGGCTATGAACCGCATGAATCGGCGACGTGATGCACGGAAAGCTAAGAAAGAAAATGACAAATCATAATTAATAATTATGATTTGTCTGTCATGTCGTAGCTTAGTCGGATCAGGTCGTTGATTTCCTGCTCGGAGAGTTGTTTTGTAAGGACAATTTCGATACCGCCACGGCCGAAATAACGTGATTGCATGACGGATTCGTATTTTTCTTGCAGGTGTTTGCTGAGTTCATTATCGCAACGAACCTCGATTGTGTTTTTGTTCTTAACAAGAAAGGTCTTGCCTTCTACTTGAAAAAGTGAACGGGATTTTTCTTTGATTTCTTGGTAACCGTGTGGGGTGGTTATTTTAGAAAGGTCAAATACCATTTGAGCTCCTCTATGCTACCGTTAATGTCGTCCAGCGCGCGGTGATTTTCGGGTTTTGTGAATTTTTTGCCCTTGGCGTTTTCAAAGTAAATCTTCCAGGCAGAGACATCAAGCATGCGATAATGCAGGCGTTTGTTTAACTTTGGCATTTCGCGTTCGATGAATTTGCGATCCTGGTGGATAGAATTGCCGGCAAGATAAATTTCTTTGCCAAAATACTTATCTAGAAAATCTAGGAGATTTTTTTCGACGGTGGCGATGGGCTGACCAGCTGAATTTTGCGTTTGAAGAGCGTCGCGGGACTTGCGGTTTTTCTCCCAAAAATCACCGACCATGCGTGTTTTCATTAAATCCTCGTCAACTTTGACGATGGATTCGTAGGTGGCGATGGGGGTTAAATTGATATCGGTGGCAATGGCGGCTACCTCTAGAATTTTGTCGCGATCAGGATCAAGACCGGTCATTTCGAGGTCCAACCATAGGAGAAGAGCTTTGCGCCGCCGGACGGGTCCTGTCCTCGCATCTTCCCCCACGTCGCAAGGCTCCGTGGGGGTCCCCCAAGCTCGGCCACCCGTCCGTGTAATGCTCATCTACATCTCCTCCGGTATGGTGATGCCCAGAAGGTCGAGGCCGTGAGTCATCACGCTTAGATAAATCTTGACCAGCTTCAAGCGTTCTGATTCCTCATCACTGCCGATCACGGGGCAATGTTCGTAGAAACGAGAAAAATCTTGAGCGAGTTCGTATAAATAATTGGCAACTTTGTGTGGAGCCATTTCGGCGACTGACTCTTCTAACGTTTCTTTATACTCTAAAACTTTCTTAATCAGCGTTTTCTCGCTTAGATGAAGATTCTTCGACCTCGTTCGCTCGCGCCTGTCGTCACAGGGCTCGCTTACTTCGAAATCCTCGTAAGGATTTCGGGACAGGGTCTCAGAACCTTCATCTTGCGCGAGAATGGTGGTTAAAATTTTCTTGGCTCTGACGCAAGCATAGAGGAGATAGGGGCCGGAATTGCCCGTCATTTTGACGGATTCTTTGGGGTCGAATATGATCTGGCCGCCCATTTTATATTTGAGGAATGCGTATTTGGTAGCGGCGAGGGAGATCTGTTTATTGGTAGAGTCGTATTCGGACTTCAAGGCATCTTCGACCATGTTTAGCACATCGACGGCCTTCAAGAAGTTGCCTTTTCGGGACGACATTTTGACGCCACCTGGGAGTTTGACTAATCCGTGCGTGAGGTGTGTGGTGCGTTCCACTAGCTCTGGCGCATACTGCTCGACGGATTTCAATACTACAGACATATAATCTTTTTGTTCGGAGCCTGTGATGACAATGGATTTGTCAAAATGATAGTCTTGCCATTTGGTAAAAATTAGGCCGACGTCTTTGGCTTCGTAGGTAGGGACACCTTCTTTGTTGATGAAGACTCGGGTGTGAAGACCGAACTTTTCGCCATTGAAGATCACTGCGCCATCGGACATTTCGTAGACACCGTTTTTTAGCTGTTCGCGAACTTTGGAGAGACCGAGGTTGGCGACGGTTGATTCGGGATAATATTTGTCGAAATGGACGCCGATGGAATCGTAAAATTGATCAAAGTAATCATAGGATAATTCCCTGCCTTTCCAATACAGGCCTGCTAAGTCATTCTCTGGACGGGTCCTGCCGGACTTTTCTCCCCCGTTCTCGCAAAGCTGCGAACGGGGGGCCCCCTCCAAGTCCGTCACCCGTCCATGTCCGCCTTCTGTGTTTAGTCTCCTCGAAAGAACTTTTTCCGGTTCTCCGGCAGCATTGATGCGATAGATTTCTTTGTTCAATTTAGTGATCGCTTCGTGGGCGGTTTTGTCGTTGTCGTAGGCGGCAGTACCTTCGATGTAGCATTTTGCGATATCTTCAATGGTGAGACTTTTGGTGTCTTTTTGTTGCAGGATGTACATCGTTTTGGCAACATGAAGGCCGACGTCGCCGCCGAAATTGGCGCGGATAACTTTGGCGCCGGCGTACTCGTAGAGCCTAGCGATGGAATCGCCAACGATGCTCGTATATAGATGGCCGACGTGGAGGACTTTGAACGGGTTGGGGTCGCTGAATTCGCAAATGACCGTCTTGCCTTTGAGATTGTCTGATTTAATATTTTCGTCGAAATTTTTGAATAATTGGTTGATTTTTTCGGATAAGTATTCTTTTGGCAAAATAAAATTCAAGAAGCCTGGGGCAGAGATGCTCATTTGGAACTTCCTCGACCTCGTTCGCTCGCGCCTGTCGTTACAGGGCTCGCTCACTTCGAAATCCTCGTGAGGATTTCGGGACACGGTCTCGAAAGCTCCAAATTTCGCATCCACTTCTTCGGCAATTTCCATTGGGTTTTTGTGAAGTTCTTTTGCGAGTTTTAAGGGGGCGTTGGAGGAATAGTCCGCATTAATATTGGCAGGTGAAGGAGTAACTTCGGGGTCAAAATTGAGACCGTAGAGGTCTTGAATAATTTTTTTAAGTGTATTTTTGATTTCCTGCATAAGAATATTATACCATGATTGCACGCTGGTGGGTAGAGGTGAGAATTGGTAAGAGAAACTAAGCTATGCAAATGATCCCGAAAACTCTTTAGATGAAACGAATCGTTGCGGAATAACGGGTAGGCCAGATAAAAATAAGCCCCTCTGGGGGCTTCTTTTTATCTGGTGCACGTCTCTGTATAGAATTCGCACTTTTTATGCCATAGTTAATCTCATGATATTCCACAATAACATCTCCTTGCAATTCTTCTATTTTTATGATATAATAATGAAGATAGCGTAATATCACCTATAGAACATTGAAAGGAGTTGATTAACGATGGCGATAAAACACGTCTGGAGAGTCAAGAAAGAATACTTCCGTCAACTCAAAAACGGGCGTAAGAGTCTTGAAGTCCGAGTAGGTTACTCGCAAATCAAGAAGGTAAAACAGGGAGACACCATTACTTTCGAGAACTACGGCCCAAACGAGTTCGATGTATTGCGCGTTAGCGTTTACGACAGTTTTGAAAGGATGCTCGAAATAGAAGGAGTAGAAAATGTACTTCCGGATATGACTTTTGGTGGAGCACTTAGGACACTCCGCAATATCTATCCGAAAGACAGAGAATCTCTTGGTGTTTATGTCTTTGAATTGAGATTCAAGACGAATGATGCCAAGAAGCCTACACTTGAGTTTTTGAAAGCATCTGACTTGCTGAAAGCGGAGCGCAATAAAACTTTCTCGAAACTGATTGCAGAGAGTTATATGATTACGGATTGGATTTGCAAAGACTATCCGTCGCATTGCGACCATTTCTACAGCAAGTATGTTCCTGGCATCTTTGATGGTGAACGTGAGGTAATATCTTGCTATGTTGATGGCAGAATTACCGCTACTGCATTTCTCAAAAAAGACGAAACGGAACTCAAAATCAGTACGCTCTGCGTAAAACCGGAGTATCAGAAACGAGGTATCGCTACGATTTTAGTGGAGAAATGTTTTGAATGGCTCGGCACAACTAAACCGCTCATTACTATCGCCGACTATAAACTCGACCAGTTTTCAGGAATTATCAAAAAGTATGGCTGGGAAGAAACTCAAGTTCTCAATACCGGCTATTACAACGACCATTCCAGAGAACACGTATTTAATGGAACCATCTAATCAGCAAAAAGACGCTCTAGTCAGAGCGTCTTTTTATTGGTTATAAATTATAGTAATTTTAGTCTGATGCCAAGCACTCCAAGCTCTGCCTGTTTTTCTGGTGTATAAAATTCAGATAACACATCAAGTAATTCTTGTTTTGTCATAGACTTATCGGCAAGCATTGAAATATCAAAGTCCTCAAATAAATCATTAAATGAATTATATCTGAGAAGACCGATAACTTCTGCCTTAAATTTTTCGTCTTCTGATTTGGTAAATTCAATAGTGTCGCCGAGCTCTATTTGTTGGCGTTTTTCATCAAAGAGACGAAGCTCAATTCGTTTTGTGCCATCTTTGATGAAATCAAAGTATTTTGGTTGTAAGTTCATTTCGTGTATTCTCATATCATATATTATAGCATAAATAGTGAGGACGACCCTTACACAGCTCACATCGTCCACAGAAAAGTTCAACAATGACACGCTAGAAGACAAAAAGCAGGTGTTTTGTCAGCTCTTGGTTCGAACCGCTCCAAAACAGATGAAAAACGCCTCCGAAGAGGCAGTTTATACTCACTGGTGCGGGTAAAGGGAGTCGGACCCTTGTCTTATCCTTGGGAAGGATACATAATAGCCGTTATACGATACCCGCGATATGTAGATTATACCACAGGGTGGTAGAAAAAACTAGAAGATTGCATTACTGAAATTGATTAGTACTATTCGATGCTCAATCGCTAGTTTTGGATTCCTCGGGATTTGTAATGTCGATATATTCGGTAATTTTGCCGTCTGTTTTTAAAGCGTCGAAACGTCGATCAAACTCGGTGAAAGGAACTTTGATGGAAACGAAGTTGACTTCGGTATCGGTCTTTTTGACAAGTTTGACAAAATAGTAACCATCGCCGTTCATGGAGATGAATTTACCACTAGACTGACCTGGCTCTAGCTTCATGGCCTCAGTGGCACGGCCACCATCGATGTTTTTGCTGTCGACTAGACCGCCAGTCTCTTCGTAGATAATCTTGTCGCCAAGTTCTTCGGCAACTTTGGCGTAATCGTGGTCAGAAGACGAAAGAATCTGCTCGACTTTGTTCGCAATTTGATTGGCTGATTCGTCGATGGCAATTTCAACTTTGGTTTTAACCAAAGACAGATAGAGCATGCGCTCGTATTCGGAACGATCTAGACCAAAATTATCGTTGATGATCTTGAGAAAGCTATCCTCGCTACGATCGATGCCGCCGATCTTTAAATGGCGATCAAATTCGGTGGAAACTTCTTCGGGAGTGACGGTGATACCCTGTTCTTTGGCAAGCTTCAGAGCAAAAGTGTATTTTTCGGCTTCGGAAAGAGCGGATAGCTTATACTCGGTGCGGAGTTCTTTGGCTGACTCTTCATCAAATTCACTGCCAGATTGACGCTCGATTGATGTAATACTGCTACGATAGAACATGAGGTAGTCAGAAAAGCGAGCTTCTTCACCGTCTACATTGGCTACTGGAACTGGGATAATCTCGGTAATGCGAAATAGTAGGTCGTCGGTCATGCCGAGGCGATAGAGTGCAAGCCACCCGCCAATCAAGATGAGTGCTGAAACAACTAGGGCGATCAAGATCGTATTAATAACGATGCGATGGCGAGTCCATTGCAAAGGGTATTTGAATTTGCGCCCTTGGCTTAATACCTCTTCGCGACGCTCTTCGACCTTCTCTTGCTCGGTCTTTTTTGATGATTTCTTTTTGAATACTGACATGATATATTCCTGGTGACCCGGGTGCGAGTCGAACGCACAACCTTCTCCTTAGGACGGAGCTGCTCTATCCATTGAGCTACCAGGCCATTTACGTATATTATATCATATTGTGATATAATTGTATTATGCATAAGGTTAAACACGCAATTTGGATAATCCTGTTTCTAGTCGTAACAGCAGGAATGGGTGTAAGCGTGTTCTTCTCGATTCATGGTGAAGAAACTGCCGATTATGTCGTAGAGACTAATGTACCATTCACGCCATTTGAGTTCTATGAAAATCGACAGATTGTGGGTGTAGATGTAGATATTGTGAACCGAGTTGCGGAAGAAATGAATAAGAAGATTCAGATTCAAAATGTTGAATTTGATGTGATTATCGATAATGTTGAGGCTGGCAAGATCGCTGATGCGGGTGCGGCTGGACTTACGATCACGCCGGCACGCGAAGAAAAGGTGAATTTTACAATTCCCTATTACACATCAGTGCAGTATGTCATCTTTAGCAAAGAAATGCCGCCGTCGCTTCGTGATGACCATGTAGTATGGGAGGCTTTGGCTGGACACCGTCTGGGTTCGCAAATCGGTAGCACTGGTTACCTATTTGTGGATGACGAAATTGAAAACGGCGTTCTAGCTGGTACTGGCACAACGATCAAAGGTATTGATTCGCATCAATTGGCGGCCGATGCGATCTCTTCACATATTATAGACTTTGCAATTGCAGATGAGCTGGTAGCCAGTTTTATTGTGGAGAAGAATCCAGGGCTCAACGCTTTGCCATTATATTATTCTGGCCCAACTAGGGAGATGGATTATCCAGTCCAGGAATCTTATGCTATCGCAGTGAACAAAGAACGTACAGAACTACTTGATGCCTTCAACACGGTACTTGCTAAGATGCTAGTAGAGGGCGAAGATGGCATGACAGAGATTGACCGTTTGGTATTAAAATATATGGGGATAGATAATGGATAATTTTATCAGTAAGATTGGGGAGCTGTTTAGTACACCAGAATACATCGATTCTTTGCTACATGGGTTTTTGTTGACGATGCAGATATCCTACTTTGCGATTTTAATCGGGATAGTGTTTGGAGCAATAATTGCGCTAGTCGATACTGCCAAAAGAACAAAGTGGACTGTGATACCGAAATTTATCTGCACAATATACACAACAGTTATTCGTGGTACGCCAATGGCTTTGCAACTATTTATCATGTTTTTCATTATTTTTGCGATTAAGGGATTTCCTAGCATCATCATAGCAATCATTGCTTTTGGGTTGAATTCAGCGGCATATACGGCAGAAGTGATCCGAGGCGGTATCTTATCTGTAGATGTAGGGCAAACTGAAGCTGGCATGGCGCTGGGATTATCAAATCGAACTATTTTCTTTAAGATTGTGGCTCCGCAAGCAATCAAAAACATTATTCCAGCTCTTGGTAATGAGATCATCACTGTAATCAAGGAGACTGCGATTGTAAGTATGGTAGGAATGTATGATCTTAATATGGCGGCAAAAGATATCGGCTCTGGTCAGAATATGGCAAGTTATATCGTGCCGATGTTTGTGGCGGCACTTTTCTATCTCGCAACAATCTATCTTATCACTTTTGTCGTGAAACGTATCGAGAAAGGTTTGAGACGCAGTGATCTTAGGACGGAGGAATAATGGAAAACAGTGGTACTGATCTCAAAGTTAAAAATTTACATAAGACTTTCGGCAAGAATAAGGTCTTAAATGGGATCGACTTTGAACTTAAGGAAGGCGAGAGAGTAGTGATACTGGGTCCGTCTGGGTCTGGTAAGTCTACTTTCCTTCGGTGTATTAACTGGATGGAAGAACCAACCTCTGGTGAAATCTACTTTGATGGCGAGCTTGTGACCGAAAAGAATATCCGCCGGATTCGACGCAATGTAGGAATGGTATTTCAACATTTTAATCTGATTAATAATTTGACCGTGATGGAGAATTTGATCCTTGCCCCAATGAAGCTAAAAATTATGAAGCGTGATGCGGCTGAAAAGCGCGCAAAAGAACTACTTCGACATATTGGGCTAACAAACAAGGCTGACGCGTATCCTGCTTCCCTGTCTGGCGGGCAAAAACAGCGAATCGCGATTGTTCGTGCGATGATGCTTTCACCTGAAGTTCTGCTATTTGATGAGCCAACTTCAGCCCTTGACCCAGAATCGATAGGCGATGTTTTATCGCTGATACGAGAACTTGCAGACCGCGGCATGACAATCATGATTGTGACGCACGAGATGAGCTTTGCAAAAGAGATTGCGACGCGGATAGTTTTTCTGGATAAAGGCAAGATTATAGAAGAGGGTAAGCCCAATGATTTCTTTAGCCACCCAAAAACTCCCAGAGTGCGGGAGTTTTTGAAAAAAGTATTGTAGCCTTGATCAATGGGCTATGCTTGACTTTTGTGAGCTAGTATGATATAATATGTGTATTGTTTTACATGTACTTTAAGAGAAGGAGGGGGTATAAATGAGAAACCCAAAGGTAAGAGTTTTACTGATTATGGCTATGGTTGTGATGTTGTTAGCCACACCGCTGGGAGTGTTTGCAGCTTCTGGTGATCCGTATCAAGATGTGACAAAAATGTCAGTAGATAGAGATGCCTATAAGGCTATTTCGTACGTCAAGAAACATCATGGTTATAAAAAGGTTGTGACGGGTAAGGATTTTTATCCGGATCAGACGATAACGCGTGCTGAGTTTTTGGCAATGTTAGGAAATTTCTATGGAAAAAAGAATATTCGCGTTACGCTGAACGATGTGCTTTATGCTAATAAGGGTATTACCGAAAAATACGCGGTAAATAAGCTGGTGAATCTAGCAAATCGCCATTTCAAAGTAAGATTTGGTTGGATGTATGGAAGTTGTTCGGGTATGACGTTTGGTCAAACTGTTTCTACTAAGCCGCCAAAAATCACAAGGGCTGAAGCATCTAGCATATTATATTCATTCGCAAAGATGAACAAAAAATTCAGACCGAAAAAATAGGTTTTTCTCTTCTCAACAAAAAGCTGGGCTAAGGCCCAGCTTATTTTTATCTAGTGTATTTTTCGTTTAGATCACTATAATCGTAGAGCTCGTTGGCGTTGAACCAAAGGTCGATCTCCTTTTTGGCTTCTTCGACGGAGCCAGAAGCGTGGACGAGATTTGGCACACCAGTGCCCTTGGCGTCGGAGTAGCCAAAGCTCATGTGAGAGTAGTCACCGCGAATGGTGCCCATCTCTGCAGATTTTGGTTCGGTAGGACCAACGATTTTACGAACTAGAGGTTGAGCTTCGACACCCTCTAGTACCATAGCGATAACAGGGCCAGTCATCATGTATTCGACATTGTAACGATAGGCCTGTTCGCCGCGACGGGTAATCATCTGACCAATGTCTTCGTAGTGGGCGCGATATAGCTTTTCTTCTGGCATGACCATCTTCATGCCTACGATTTTAAGGCCTACGCGCTCAAAGCGCTGGATTACCTCGCCGATGATGCCACGCTGGACAGTGTCCGGTTTTAATACGACTAGCGTTCTTTGGATATAATCTTTTTCCTTTGCCATAAAACTCCTTTTTCCTATTATAACATATAGCGGGTCCTGTCTGGTATAATATAATCATGGATATTTATGATCTGATGAATGAATTTTTGGAACACTTGGAAATTGAAGCCGGACGGAGTAAGAAAACGATCGATAATTATCGTTTGTATCTAGAGAGGTTCATCGATTTGTCGCGGGAGATTTTGGATAAAAATGATTTCGGGCCGAAGGAGGTTACAAAGGAACTTTTGCGCAAATATCGATTAAAGCTGAATCGGTATGGGTCGGAGAATGGCGATGAAGACTTGAAAGTGATAACGCAGACATATCACTTGATTGCGCTAAGAGGGTTTTTGAAGTATTTAGCACGAAGAGATATTAAATCATTGGATCCGTCACTGGTGGATCTACCAAGAGTGGCGCGAAAACAAGTAACATTTCTACATTTTGATGAGGTAGAAGATATGCTGGAGCAAATTGACACTTCGACGGAATCGGGGCTACGTGATCGGGCGATTATTGAATTATTATATTCTGGTGGACTACGTGTGTCGGAATTAGTGGGTCTGAACCGCGACTCAATCAACCTGGAGCGTCGTGAATTCATGGTGCGTGGCAAAGGTTCAAAAGATCGGCCAATCTTCATCAGCGAGTCAGCGGCGGACAGGGTGCGCGACTATCTAGACGCTAGGACCGATTCTCTGCCGGCGCTCTTTTTGAACAATTCAAGACACCAACAGGCGGTGGACACCTCAGGAGATTTTCGGCGAATTACGGCACGTAGCGTAGAAAGAATCGTGGAAAAATATGCACGACTGGCTGGTATCACGAAACATGTTTCGCCACATACTTTGAGGCATTCTTTTGCGACAGATCTTTTGATGAATGGAGCAGATATTAGAAGCGTCCAGTCGATGCTAGGGCATGCAGACATTTCTACTACACAGATTTATACACACGTGACCGATCCACACCTCAAAGAGGTGCATGAAAGATTTCATTCAGAAACTAAATGACTAAATCGCGTTTGGATCGTAAAGACGAATAACAGTTGAGATGGTAGAAGGTTCTTCGGAATCAGTGCCATACCAACAAGTGCGAATATAGAAATCATAGAAAGCGGCGGTTTTTTTGGTGGCGTCGACGGTGGTAGGATCATTTGTAGTAATATGCGTATTACCGACATCTTTGACGGCGATGATATAAATACCTTCTGCTTTGTAAAGATTGCTATAGTTACTAGTATCAGCGGCTAAGTTACTGCTGTCACTCATACTAGACCCACTACTAAAAATCAACCGCGGGTATGTGGAGGCTTGAGTGAAGTTGTCTCTATTCTCTGCGAAAGTGAAGAGGACATTATTACTACCGCTACTATTACCATTTAGAGCACTCAAAGCGTGTGGATTGATAACAAAGGCTTTGGTGTTGTATGCATAGGGATCGGAAGAGTTAGTCGCGTTGTAAAAATCTTGACAAGACGTGGGCGTGTAATTTGTGACTGCTTGTTGTGCTTCTTCAGACATACCATTCATATCAATGGCGAGGCCGCCGCTACCGGTATTAGTGATCCTGTTCCACAGTTTAATGACTGGTGTATCCTCATCTTTGGCGTCTTTACTGGCGACGTAAGAAGCGTGAATGAAGCGAAGAGCTTCAGCTTGAGTGTCGATTTCTTCACGAGCAAGAGTGGTCTCAAGAGCTGCTTGGGCACTAGACGTGCCGCCGCTCATGACGGCGACGATGGCGATCGCGACCATTGAAAAAATGCCTACTGCTAATGTTACTTCGATTAATGTGTCGCCTTTTTTTACCATAAGTATATTATATCATGTTTGTTTGATATTTTGGAATCTATTTTCTCAGCGACAAAATTCCGCCAAGATAAAAATTAAGAAATAGCATAATAGAAGAAGTTTTGGAAGGTGAGGGTGATGACGAATGCTATTACCATGAAAGGGCCGAAGTAAATCTTGGCGTGTTTTTGCTTGCGAAGAATGGGATACATGACAAGGCAGGCAAGAAGATTGGCGAGAAAGAGCGTAATAAGGGCGAGCCATGAGTCGTATAACGCGATCGCGATTGACGAGCCGAGAAGCCAATCGCCATCACCAACCCATTTGCCGTGGGAGATTTTGTAGAGTAGGAGGTAGAGTCCACCGAGGATTAAAATAGAGATGAGGGGGTTATAAATTTGCGAAGTAGTGAAGCTTGAGGTTAGAAGCAAGTCAACTTCCTTGAGGACGAGGATTGTCACAGCGATGGCGATGGAGATAATGAGATAAAGGGTTGGCAATTCGCCGTAAATCCCGTCATAGATGGCAAGAAAAGCAAGAACGGCCGTAAATAAAAGCGTCGCGATGAAAATCGCCCAGTCTAGGGGATTTGCGCTAATGATATTGATGGTCGTGCCAAGGGAAAGAAAAGCTAGAGCTAAAGCAAGCTCAGAAAGGATTTCGGCAATACCAATCTTTTTATGGCATTTGCGACATTTACCGCGCAGTAACATCCAGGACAGGATTGGGAGATTATCATACCACTTTAGTTGATAATGACAGTGGAAACAGACAGAGCGTGAGCCGAGTTGTGTTTTAGCTCCCTTCTTTTTTGGGTTGGATTTTAAGTGAAGCCGACGAGCTTGGCAACACAGAAATGAGCCAAAACAAGCTCCGAGGATGAATAGAAGTGTCAGGAAAAGCCATTGCATGTATTACATTATAACATGGATTGAATTATACTGACTTTGTGTGCTATAATAACCATAAGGAGAAATATGAAAAAGGGTGCAAATAAGAGTTTTCGGGGGTTTACAATTATCGAGGTGGCATTGGTGTTGGCCATTGCTGGTCTCATCTTCTTGATGGTGTTTATTGCTTTGCCGGGGCTTCGAGCATCGCAGAGGGACGCGGAGAGACGTGAAAATGTAGCGATGTTTTTGGAGAGTGTAAAAAAATATCAGACTAATAATAGGGGGGCTTTGCCAACTGGTTCTGGAAATATTACTTGGAATAGTGCAAAAAATGCGTCTAGCTCACAAACTGGCACTTGGACTGGATTCTATCGTGACTATTTAGGGGAAAATTTTATGGATCCAGCAGGAGTAAATTATACCCTCGCTGTCGTAAATTGCGGCGTAAGCGTCGCTGAAACAAACTGCACTGGTGAGGCAAACAGTACACAAAACGCTAGTTTCCCGAATGGATATAAAATAGTTGTGGTGAAACAGGCAACTTGCAAGGGATCTGAGGCTGTAGCCACCAACAATCCTCGTAAAATTGCTGTAATCAACAAACTTGAGGGGGCTGGGGTATATTGTAGCAATACTTAATTACTGTTCAACTACACACCGAATAGCA